>JBAXUN010000058.1:0-14964 GCA_037129655.1 Actinomycetes bacterium | reverse complement strand
CCGGTGGGATTACCGGAAAGCGCTGCGATTGTTGACTTCTGAATTGAGGTGTTGATCAGCACCCACAGTTGATGGAAGTCCGGGCTCGTCAGAAATGCATTGACGCCGCGGGTTACTAACGTGGCAACTCCACCGGCCAGGATCGGGCCAAGCTGCGCGAGCGCTGGCGGAAGGATGGCATCCAACTTGTTTTCAACATCTAGTTTGGCCACTGCCTGGTCCGTGACCAGGGTGCCAACGGCTTCCTGAATTGTGGGGTCTTGTGAAAGCGGCGCAACGGTTGCCACGTAGCGCTCGGTGTCGGTCAGAGTTCGCTGCGCCCAGAAGGCCGTCAGTGCAATGGGAAGCAAAATCGCTGCGATGGTGAAGATTACCCACGCGGCAATGCCGCGCCCGCGACCCGTTTTTGTGCCTTCTGACATAGCGACCTCCGAATAGCGGTGCCACGTTTGTGGGCAAAGTCCGCTGCGCCTGAATCCTAGGCGATCAAGGGCCGTCGTTGCCGCCGTCTGCGCTGACGTCGGCCGCATCAGTTGCGTAACTCTTCGCCGGATCTCGTTGTTCGTTTCTTATTGCCCACGCAGAACCAAGGATCCCGAGAGTTCCCATCAGGATTGCCATCGTCACCGATCTGCCGTCAGCCGGTGTTACGAGCGCGCAGATCGTCAGGCCCGTGACGATCGAGACATTCACGGCGACGTCATAGAGAGCAAAAACCCGACCACGACGGTCATCGTCGATATCGGCTTGAACGATCGTGTCTGAGCAGACCTTCACCGCTTGGCCCGCGAATCCGACGAAAGCGGCATTGAGCATCAGCGTGGCAAGGGTTCCCACGCTCACAACGAGTGCCGCGAAGGACACACCCGTTACCAGCGCGAGTGCCGCCCAGCGCACGGTGCCGAACCGTCTGGACAGGCTCGGCGTTAGAACTGCGCCGACAAAAGCACCGGCACCGGCGGCACCCGTGGCCAGGGTTAATGCGCCAAGGGCGGCCGTCGGATCATTCGGATGCAAGGTGCCGCGGGCCTGCAAGACGGTCGTTGCAAGGGCGATGCCGAAGACAACCCGGTGAATCATCACTAGGCCGATGGCACGTGCTGCGGGTCGTCGATCGCGCAGATGTCGGACGCCATCAACCATCCCTGAGGCGACCCCGCGAACGGACTCTCGTGACGCTAACTCGTCTGGCCCCAACTGCCCAGGTGCAAGGCGGGTAGCGATTACCGATGCAATGGCGTAGATGCCGACGGCACCGGCGAGAGCGCACATCGAACCTCGCGTTCCACCCCCAACTGCGTCGTTAATCAGGACACCGGTGAGGCCGCCAAGCACCGATGCCATCGTTCCGGCGGTCGGTGCGATCGCATTCGCGGTAACGAGTTCACGGCCTGACACCACGTGAGGCAGGCTCGCCGACAGCGCGGCCAAGATGAACCTATTGACTCCCAGGACGACCAGAACCGCGATCGCAAGTGCGGCATCATCGCGGCCGCTGGCAACAATGCCGGCGAGCCCGATGACCAGCAGTGCGCGGAGCAGGTTGGCGAGGATCAGGATTGTGCGTCGGGGCCAGCGGTCGATGAAGACGCCGGCGAATGGTCCGATGAAGGAATAGGGCAGCAGCAGAATCGAAAACGCTATCGCGACCTTGATCGCGCTCGGCTGACTTTCGGGTGAGAAAAGCACGTACGTCGCTAGGGAGGCTTGAAGTAGTCCGTCGCCAAACTGTCCGGCTAGGCGAGTGCTCAGAAGTAGTCGAAACCCTCGTACGCCTAGCAAGGTCTGCCAGTTGACTACCTCGTCGGCCATGGGAAAACCGTACCCGTACAAACAGTTGAGGCCGGACCCACAGGGGATCCGGCCTCAACGCAGTTTGGTGTTACTTCGAGCTCTGGGTGCTTATGCCCGGGGTTCGGACGGACACAACCACCGATCCAGGAGAGTCCTAGCGCTCGATGGTGCCGGCAATGAAGTCTTCCACTGCCTGCTTTGCCTGATCGTCGGTGTACTGCACCGGCGGGCTCTTCATGAAGTACGACGATGCGGACAGGATCGGTCCACCAATGCCGCGGTCGAGAGCGATCTTCGCCGCACGGATCGCGTCGATGATGATGCCGGCTGAGTTCGGTGAATCCCACACCTCGAGCTTGTACTCGAGGGAGAGCGGAATGTCACCGAAGTTGCGACCCTCGAGGCGGACGAATGCCCACTTGCGGTCGTCGAGCCAAGCAACGTAGTCGGACGGACCGATGTGCACGTTGCGTGCGTCAATGCCGTTTTCCAACTGCGAGGTCACGGACTGCGTCTTGGAGATCTTCTTTGATTCCAGGCGATCACGCTCGAGCATGTTCATGAAGTCCATGTTGCCGCCGACGTTCAGCTGGTACGTACGGTCAACGGTGACACCGCGGTCTTCAAACAACTTGGCAAGTACGCGGTGGGTGATGGTTGCACCAACCTGTGACTTGATGTCGTCGCCGACGATTGGCACGCCAGCATCTTCGAACTTCTTTGCCCACTCCGGCGTACCGGCGATGAAGACAGGAAGTGCGTTGACAAAGCCAACGCCTGCGTCGATGGCGCACTGGGCGTAATACTTGGCGGCCGCCTCTGAGCCAACGGGCAGGTAGCAGACGAGAACGTCGACCTTGGCCTCGCGCAGGGCGGCAACGACGTCAACGGGCTCGTCGTCAGATTCGGTGATCATCTCGCGGTAGTACTTGCCGAGACCGTCGAGAGTGTTGCCACGCTGAACGATCACGCCACTTGGCGGCACGTCACAGATTTTGATGGTGTTGTTTTCACTCGCGACGATCGCGTGGGAAAGGTCTTGTCCGACCTTCTTGGCGTCGACGTCGAACGCGGCCACGAACTCAACGTCGCTGACGTGATACGGGCCAAACTTGACGTGCATCAGACCGGGCACCTTGCCGGCCGGATCGGCGTCCTTGTAGTACTCGACGCCTTGCACGAGGGATGAGGCGCAGTTACCCACGCCAACAATCGCAACGCGAATCGAACCCATGGTGATCCTTCTTTCTTACGTGCGCCGGGCAGTCGGGACGGTCCCGGTGCCGGTTGCGGTGGTGGCCGAACGCCCGTTAGGGGCATCGGAATCTGTGGGGTGTGACCGCTCACTTGCGATCAGTTCGTCGAGCCAGCGAACTTCACGCTCGACGCTGTCGAGGCCGTGCTGCTGCAGTTCGAGGGTGTAGTTGTCCATGCGCTCGCGACCGCGCTGCAAACTTGCGCGAAGGGTGTCGAGGCGCTCCTCAAGTCGTGAACGTCGGCCCTCTAGGACTCGAAGTCGGACGGACTGGTCGGTACGGCCGAAGAATGCTAGGCGCACGCCAAATCGCTCGTCGTCCCACGCCTCCGGGCCGGCCTCGCTCAGCAATTGCTGGAAGTGCTCTTTGCCGTCGGCAGTCAGGTGGTAGACCACCTTCGAGCGACCTGATGACTGTGCATCGTCACCGGGCTGCTCAGATAGCCAACCGCGAGCAGTCAGATCCTTCAGGGCGGGGTAGAGCGAACCATACGAAATCGAGTGAAATGCACCTAAAACGCCGGTTAGACGCTTACGCAGCTCGTACCCGTGCATCGGTGATTCTTGAAGCAGCCCCAAGATGGCAAGCTCAAGTACACCACTGCGCCTTCCGGCACGTGGGGACATGGGCAGCCTCCTGATGATTACGTAGTCGATTCGGTGTGATTTGACGGTAGTACCTCAAACCGATGTATCGAACCGATATATCGGTGGACTATATGTACCCATCCGGTCAAAGTGCAAACCCAACATGCGCCGATTCGCGTTGGAAGTGCCGTTTACGCTCGGTTCGACGTCGATATGTGTAAAGCCCGTACCCTTAGCGCGTGGCCGCACCCCGTCATCCGTCGCATCGCGCGTCCCGAATCCGGGGTGAGCGTCCGGCAGAGCCACGCCGCGAACCACTTCCGGCCGCAGAGCTGGTGGCGGATCCGGCTAGGCCACGATCTGTGGTTGATTACGGCCTGACCCGTCGTGCGGTGCTGGAGAAGATCGCTACCGGCGACACATTTGCCAGGGCCGACCATCAAGATGCCGATCCGTACTTGATCCGGGCTGCGCGCCATCACGGTGAGCCAACCGAACGGCCATGTCCACTGTGTCGTGGCGGCTCACTGGTCCATGTGACGTACGTCTTTGGTGATGAACTGGGGCCGTACTCAGGGCGGATCAAGAACTCCCCGGACTTGCCGGTGATGGCCTATGAGTATGGCCAATTCCGCGTCTACGTCGTCGAGGTGTGCTCTGACTGTGGGTGGAACCACCTCACGTTGTCGTACGTCCTGGGTGATGGAGTGCCTCGCCGGCCGCCAGCCACTCCACGCGATCTGCTCGATTGAGCGCCCGTCAGCGATGCCGCAGCGGCAGTGAATAGGGCACGATGTGAATGTGAATGAATCCGGGGTCATTGATCCGATCGTCGCCCCAGGTGAGACCGATCCGCTGCTCATTCCCGCAACAGAGCGGCTGGGCGGCCCACTTGGCGCGCGCGCGAGTGCGGTGCGCCGGTTTTGGAATCCGCTCCGGATCCTGATCGTTCTCACGTCCGCTGGTTTCACGATTGGCTACATCTCCAAACTGCCGTGTCATGCGGAGTCCTTTGGCGGCGATGCCCGATATACGCGGCTGTGTTACTCCGATATCCCTTTCCTTTATCAATTGCGCGGATTCGCTGACGGCTGGCTGCCTTACATCGACACCGGTCACGGTCAGACGCTGGAGTACCCGGTACTAACTGGGGCATTCATGCAGCTTGCCTCGATGCTGACTGGTCACGACGGGCCTGCGTCGGCAAGGGCTCTGGTCTTCTTCGACTGGAATGTTCTGCTGCTACTTATCTGCTTGATCATTGCTGTGGTGTGCACCGCGTTGACGGTCCGTCGTCGGCCCTGGGATGCAGCTATGGTCGCGTTGGCTCCGGCCACGATCTTGTCGGCGGTGATCAACTGGGACCTTTTGGCAGTTGCCTTCACGGCTGCCTCAATGCTGGCCTGGTCGCGTAAGAGAGTCGGTTTGTCGGGGGTACTTCTCGGTTTAGCAATCGCGTCGAAGTTCTATCCGCTCTTCATTCTTGGACCCCTCTTCCTGCTGTGTCTGCGCTCGGGACAGCTACGGAGTTTCTGGAAGTTGTTGGCAACGACCGCGGCTGCATGGTTGGCCGTGAATGTTCCGATCATGATGCTCAACTTCGACGGCTGGAAAGAGTTCTACGTCTTTAGTGCCACGCGTGGAGCTGACTGGGGTTCGATTTGGTACGTCCTTATGGCCGTCAAGCATCCGGTACCACCGGAGTCCTTGAATGCGGTTGTTGCGGTTCTGCTCGTGACGTTATGCGTTGGTATCGCACTCATCATTCTGCGCGCGCAACGACGTCCTCGTTACGCGCAGGTTGCGTTCCTTGTCATCGCCGCGTTTTGCCTAACGAATAAGGTGTATTCACCGCAGTATGTTCTGTGGTTGATTCCGTTGGCGGCGATGGCTCGTCCACGCTGGCGGGACTTCTTGATCTGGCAGACCGGTCAGGTCATCTACTTCGCCAGTGTCTGGTACTTCCTGCAGCAGTATGGAAATGACAACAAGGGCCTGCCTGAAGGTTGGTATGTGGCGGCTGTATTGGTGCAGATTGCCTCAACCTGTTGGCTCGCCGGCATGGTCATCCGTGACATTGTCAGCCCGCTGACCGACCCGGTTCGCACTGACGGATACGACGACGATCTCGACGATCCGGGTGGTGGAGTGCTCGACTTCGCGCCGGACGTCTTCACGTTTCGTGGCCGTGAATCCGTGGCACAGGACGTCAGCAAAACCGATGTCCCAGTGGGACTCTCGGACTAATCATCCAACCCGAGCACGGCGTCGAAATGCGCGGTTGTCATGCGCACCTCAACGGTAACGTGATCACCCACGTTCGGAATGGGCACGCCGGTTGGAACGTGAACCAGCGAGACCTGCATATGCGGCGGCTCAATGAACCAACGCTGAGAGCCGTCGATGATGAATGGGCTCAGTGATCGTCCGGCCGCTTCTAACACTCCCGTTCCAGCGGCCACTGCTCGCTGGCGTACGGAGCTGACATTGGATGGGGCCGAAAGCGCGACTCCGTGCGCGGTGCCTCCACCGATGACCAGGATTGCTCCGTTGCCGGGGGCGCGACGTTGGCGGTATCCGGCGGTAATGCCCTTTGAGATGGGATTTACCGAAAGGACGGTGCCCTCGGCGTGGAATGCACCGCGATCTCCGAGCCAGAGCCGAGTGCCGATACGTGCGAATAATTCGATGTCGGGGAGTGCCGCACGCAGGGATCGTAACTCAGCATCCTCAAGATGACTGATCCACAGCGCAGCTGCGGACGTGAAGGCAGTAACCGCTCGCTGCCCCTGAACATCGGGCGAGGAGTTAAGCCGCTCGCTCACGTCGGCCAGGATTACCTGCCAACCGAGTCCCCACTTCCACGCCTCGGCTGCTCGAGCGCTGAGGTGACTAGGTGGGACAGGCGCCACGGATGCGTCGTGCCAGCGGGCCCCGGGAATCGAACGATGATTGGTTTGCGGTTGCACCATCGGTAGGTGAAGGGCTAAGCCTTCAAGCTGAATCCGACCGTTGATTAGTACCTCTGCCGTACCGGGCGCTGAGAGAAGATCGGCGATGTCGTCAGCAGACATGCCGAATCGACCCATGGACGTCAGGCCTTCGAGTACGAGTCGAACAGGGCCGGGGCCGGCTGCAAGCACATCCCACGCTTCACGATCTGCAACCGTTCGAATGATTCGCCCGTGGTCGTTGCTCGCCGCGACCTGACTCCAGACGTTGCTCGCCGTTTGATCTCGAGGATCAAACGGAGTGAGCACTAGTACGTCGGCCGTGCTGAACCTCAGCAACTCGGCTGCCTCAAAGATCGTGCCAACGGCGATGCGGGTCAGGCCGAGTCGGTCAGCTTCTTTCACGAGACGTTCGTTGCCAAAACCGTAACCGTTGCCTTTGATTACAGGGACAAGGTCGCCGTCGACGTGTTGCTCGCTGGCAATCGCGGCTCGAACGTCGTCACGTACCGTCGTGCTTGATGTCCGCCAACGTTGGCCATCTACGTGCAATGTGAAAGTCACGTGCCCAACCTATGCGTTAGCGGCGGGCGAGGTAGGCATCAAACGCGCGAGACATTAAAGGACGCAGCCGTAAATCCCACTCACCGAGGTACTCCTGGGCGTAGCCACCGGTGCCAAGCTTGAATTGAATGAGGCCGAAGAGGGAATCGTTGGGATCGAGGGTGTCGCTGATTCCGCGCAGGTCGTAAACGCTGCAACCCGCATCGATGCAGTCCCGGATCATCGCCCATTGAATTGCATTGCTCGGTCGCACATCACGGCCCTCGTTTGATGAGGCGCCGTACGAATACCAAGCGTGTGCACCCACCTTCACCAAGGTGGTTGCTGCTAAGACTCGTCCCTCGTGGCGAGCGATGTAGAGGGTGAGACGCTCTGGATCTTCGGCCGTCATCGCCGTCCACATCCGTTGGAAATAGGCCAAGCCGCGGGGCGTGAACCCATCTCGCTTGGCGGTTTCGACGTAGACCTCGTGAAAGGCCGGCAGATCGTCGTACGTTCCGTGCGTGACCTCTACGCCAGCCTTCTCGGCCTTCTTGATGTTGCGACGCCACAACTGGTTGAAGCCGGCGAGTAGGTCGTCTGCGGTTCGGCCTTCGAGCGGAACTTGAAACACGTAACGTGGTTGGACATCTCCGAATCCGGCGCCGGTGTCTGCTCGCTGGGTCCAACCAAGGGCCATCAGTTTGTTTGCAACATCGAGCCCGGCGGGATTGTCGTAATCGGGTGTGACGTCGCGAAGGCGCTTGGCATTGCCCGCTGCGATTGCGTCTTTGAGTGAGTCTGCTGACCATCGACGCACGGGCACCATGGGGCCCAATTTCACGGCGAATGCACCGGATGTTTTGAGGTGATCGGTCAATGGAGTCAGCCAGTCGGCGAGGCTGAACCGGCTGTGCTCGCCAGTCCAGTCGATATCTGGGCCCTCGGGGAGGTAGGCGAGAAATCGGTTGATCCGTGGGACTTTTCGCAGGAGGACGAGCCCGGCCCCGACGAGTTCGGAACCGTCAAACCAACCCAGCGACTCGCTGCGCCATTCAGCTTTTACCCCACCCCAACTGGGTACTTGAAGGAATGACACCGCACCGGATGCACCGCGCGATCGCACGTACTCCACGTGCTCGTCGGCGGAGATCACCCGGAGAGTGAGCGCGGAATGTGGGGTCATGTGCTCAGCCTAGAGGGCGAGGTCGACGACAACTGGCGCGTGATCCGAGGGCGGAGTCGTGCCGGCCTTACCGGCTTTACGGGCGTCGCGGTCCACGTACGCGTCAGTGACGGCAGCAGCAAACGTCGACGATCCGTAGACGAGGTCGATGCGCATGCCGTTGTTTTTAGGAAATGCCAGTTGTCGGTAATCCCAGAAGGTGTAGGGCAGGTCGTACTTCAGCGCGCGCGGCATTACTTCCACCAGCCCGGTGGCTTCAATCGCGGTCAGGCAGGCACGTTCGTCAGCGGTCACGTGCGTTGAGTCGACGAACTTTGCGATATCCCACACGTCCGCGTCAGTAGGGGCGATGTTGTAGTCACCTAGGAAGGCCACCGGCGTCGCGGCGTGGAGCTCGGCCACGGCCGTGTCACGCAAGGCCGCGAGCCACTGCAGTTTGTAGGCATAGTGAGGATCGTCGATACCTCGGCCGTTAGGTACGTAAAGCGACCAGACCCGCACTCCCCCGCAGGTTGCGCCAATTGCGCGCGGCTCCACCACGTCATCCCACGCCGGCTGGCCGGGCAAGTTCTCCACAACGTCGGTCAGGCCGACTCGTGAAACGATCGCGACGCCGTTCCAGCGTCCATCTCCGAGGGCTGCGACCTCGTAACCCAGCGCCTCGACCTCGGCGTACGGGAACTGCTCGGCGGGAACCTTGAGTTCCTGCAAGCACAGGACGTCGGTCTGCGTTGATTCCAACCACGCCAGTAGACGGTCGGTTCGGGTGGTTACGGAGTTGATGTTCCAGGTTGCGATGCGCACGCTGATGATCCTGCCATTGACGGACCGTACGTGCGTTCACGGACGGCCCGTCCGGCGACTCATGTGAAGGACGGAGCGTCATGACTTGCATACTGCAAGTGATATCGGTAAATTGCGAAACGCAAGTTAACAATCAAACACTCTATTGAGGAGTCATTCAGATGACGGACGAATCAGCACCTGCCTACGCCATGGTCCAAATCTCCATCAAGGATCCAGCGGACTTCAACGAGCGCTACTCCCAGTACGTTTTCCCGATCCTCGCCGCGGCTGGGGTTGAGATGATTGCCGGGACCCCCGCGCCTACTACTCGCGAGGGTGACTTTGCTGGTAACTGGGCCGCAATCCTGCGCTTCCCGAGCATGGCTGCGGCAATGGCTTGGTATGACGGCGCGGATTACGAGCCCTACAAGCAACTGCGGATCAATGAGCTAACCGATTCCAACAGTATCGTCTTTCTTGAAGGTTTCCCCGTCAGCGCGCCGGTCAGCTGACCCAATTCGTCACGTTTCGTACCGACCTCTCACCGAAGGAGATAGACAACATGACCGGACGCGTTCTCGTCACGGGTATCAGCGGTTACATCGGACAGCATGTGGCCGCGGAGCTGCTGCGCAATGGATTCGAGGTCGTCGGAACGGTTCGGAGCACGGCGAAAACCGGGCCAACTCGGGTCTCACTCGAGGCGGCCGCCCCCACTGCCGGGCTCACCTTCGTCGAGGCAGATCTTCTGTCGGATCGCGGTTGGGACGAGGCAGTGGCCGGATGTACGTACGTCATGCATGTGGCATCACCCTTCGTGTTGGCCGAGCCGAAGGACGAACGGGAGCTCATCGCTCCTGCCGTTGATGGAACCAAGCGAGTGCTGGGCGCGGCTAAGCGAGCTGGCGTCCGGCGCTCGGTTGTCACGTCGTCCGTGGTGGCCATGACGAGTGGTAGGCCGAGTGGTCGCTATGGAACCGATGCTTGGTCGGATGTCAGCGCCAACATCGGGGCCTATGCGAAGAGCAAGACGCTCGCCGAACATGCGGCATGGGAGATCGTTGCTGATGGATCCATGGAATTGGTTTCCATTAACTGCGGCTTCGTCCTGGGCCCATCGCTGGGCGCTCCCGGGGATGGGCAGAGCGTGGCCATGGTTGCCGGACTCATCGCCGGCAAGATGCCCGCCATCCCTGATGTGGCGATGGGCATGATCGATGTGCGTGACGTTGCCCGC
The DNA here is from genome assembly GCA_037129655.1 of Actinomycetes bacterium. Taxonomy (GTDB): domain Bacteria; phylum Actinomycetota; class Actinomycetes; order S36-B12; family CAIYMF01; genus Longivirga. Next base: position 4,624 of record JBAXUN010000058.1, on the reverse strand, counting down.
CTGCATGTATCCGCGCTGACCGCACCCGACGCGGCTGGAAAGCGATTCATTGCTGCGAGCCAAGAGCCGATCCCGATGTCTCATGTGGCGCAAGTACTTCGCAACGCGGGCTACTCCAAGGTGCCGTCGCGTAAGGCTCCTAACTTCGCCATTAAGGCGATGAGCCTGTTTGATCCCGAAGCCAAGGGGATGGTGCCCCAGCTCGGCAAGAGAATCGCATACGACAATCACGCGACGTACGATGTTCTTGGATGGCAAGCGACGCCGTTGGAGACGACCCTCCCGGAGATGGCCGCCGCGCTGAGTACTCAGAGGTGAGATGAGCAACGACGACGACCGAGAAATCCTTGACTGGCGTTCCGTCTGCCCAATTAGTTCCGGACTGGACGTACTTGGGGATAAGTGGTCGTTGATCATCGTCCGAGACCTGATCGCTCATGGCACTCGTACGTATTCGGAGTTTCTTGAGTCACCTGAACACGTGTCGACGAACATCCTGGCTGCCAGGCTTCGCCTTCTTGCATCCCTAGGCATCATCGAACGAACGAACCCTGATGCTGTGGCACGGAACAACGCCTACCAGCTCACTGCCAGCGGCGCCTCCTTACGTCCAGTTCTCGAAGAATTGGCAAAGTGGTCCCAAACTCATCTCAAGACGTTCCATGGCGACATGACCAACATCTTCTGACGTGCATCTATGGAGCGACCCGGTTCCTACCGGGAACTTGCTCGATGGTCATTTGAGCCGAAAGCCCTCTTACGGCTATATTTCGGGGTGAAGGTGCTCGCAAGTGGCTGTCCCTATGACACGTCATTTTCGCAGCACCCGACGCTTGAGCCCTCCTGCCACGGATCGACCGTGGCCGCTTAGTCCGAAGGAGGTGGGTATCCGCATGCGTCACTACGAGGTCATGGTGATCCTTGACCCAGATCTAGAAGAGCGCACCGTCGCCCCCAGTCTTGACACGTTTTTGAACGTTGTGAAGGTTGATGGCGGAACGGTCGACAAGGTAGATATCTGGGGCCGTCGCCGACTTGCATACGAAATCAAGAAGAAGACTGAGGGCATCTACGCGGTGCTCGAAATGACCTGTAACCCGAGTGCAGTTCAGGAGCTGGACCGTCAGCTCAACCTGAACGAAGCGGTGTTGCGTACCAAGGTCATGCGCCCGGAACTGCACTAGATCGCTAGATCTGGTCATTGGTCTGGCACTGCATCCACAACTATGTAGATGCAGGGCGGATCATCCACAGTCTGCGCCAGACCTCTTTATAAAGTCGGTGCGCACCCGTAAGGTCCGGTTCATCAACCGAAAACCTCTAAACACTTCAAGGCGGTCACCATGGCAGCAGGCGACATCACGATCACCGTCGTCGGGAATCTCACCAACGATCCCGAATTGCGTTTCACCCCGAGTGGGGCGGCAGTCGCGAGTTTCACGATTGCGTCCAACTCTCGCTACCTGGACAAGGCCTCTAATGAGTGGAAGGACTCCGAGCCCGTCTACATGCGTTGCAGCGTGTGGCGTCAGTACGCGGAGAACGTAGCCGAATCATTGACCCGCGGTACGCGAGTCATTTGTACCGGCCGGCTCAAGCAGCGTTCGTACGAAACCCGTGAGGGTGAGAAGCGAACAGTGCTTGAGATGGAGGTTGACGATGTCGGCCCCGCACTGCGCACCGCAACGGCGAAGGTCACCAAGGTGGCCCGCGCTGGCGGCGGCGGATTCGGTGAGGGTGGCGGCGGCGGATTCGGTGGCGGTAACGACGATCCGTGGGCAAGTGCGCCTGCGGCCGGCGGAGCCAGCGATGGTGGCGCATGGAGTGGTGGATCGTCGTTCGATGAGCCTCCGTTCTAGTCGGACTTTGCAACAACCCGGGCGCTAGTCCGGTTTCCTGTTCTACCCCATCCCGGCCCTGCGCCGGGCTCCCAAACTAAGGAGCACCACGATGGCTAAGCCACCAGTACGCAAGATCAAGAAGAAGGTTTGTGCCTTCTGCAAGGAAGAAGTCACCACGGTTGACTACAAGGACACCGCGACTCTTCGTAAGTACATCTCTGACCGTGGGAAGATCCGTGCCCGTCGTGTCAGCGGTAACTGCACCCAGCACCAGCGCGATATCGCTATGGCCGTTAAGAACGCCCGCGAAGTTGCGCTACTCCCCTACACCTCAACTGCTCGCTAAGAACGGAGGCGATTTACCATGAAGCTCATCCTTACTCATGACGTGAACGGCCTCGGCGCTCCTGGCGATGTTGTTGACGTCAAGGACGGCTACGGCCGTAACTACCTGCTCCCGAACAACTTGGCCACTGCGTGGACCAAGGGCGGCGAGAAGCAGGTTGCATCGATCAAGCGTGCCCGTCAGGTCCGCGAGGTGCGCGATGTTGAATCCGCACAGCAGATCAAGTCGAGCCTTGAAGGCTTGACCGTCAAGATTCCGGCTCGCGCAGGCGAGACTGGCCGTCTTTTCGGTGCCGTGACGGTGACGGACGTTGTTGAGGCCATCAGCGCTGCTGGCGGTCCGAGCGTCGACAAGCGCAAGGTCACGATCGTCAACGCGATCAAGACCCTGGGCTCACACGAGGTAGAGGTTCGGGTTCATCCCGAGGCACTTGCCAACCTCACCGTAAGTGTCGTCAAGGCGTAACACCTGATTCGCCGATGGGCGGGTCGCCACTCCTGAGGGGTGGTGGCCCGCCCATCGTTTTTGAGGGTGCTCGCGGGTGTCATTCGAACGTGGGACAGCCCTGTGGATAATCCTTCTGCGTTATCTCGCGTGACCAAATGTTCATCAGGCGGACACTTTGACGAAGTATTTTTCCTCCCCAAGCAAAGAGTCGCATTAGCGCAGGTCACAGCGTTGTTGACGATGAAAGTTTTCTGTTATCCCCGGGTTGTCCACAGGTCTATCACCCGGGTTATGGCGCGTCATCCACTGGTTATCCACAATGTCATCAACAGGGGTCGTTGTGCCCGATTCCGCTAGGGCATAGCCTCACGCAGGCGTGTTAAACCATCTCAATGTCGGACCCGCACGGTAAACCTAGTGGGGATGACATCGGCCGCTGGTGGTCGTGAAGTGGACGTTGAGATTTGGCGGAAATCACATGTCGGTGAGAGCCGCGAAAGGGGGAGGGTCACATGAGTGTCGTTGAGTTAAATCCTCGTGAGGACTATCCCGATCGCACCCCACCACAGGACGTTAATGCTGAACAGTCAGTCATTGGCGCGATGCTCCTGAGCAAAGATGCCATCGCTGATTGTGTCGAGACTCTTCGTGACGGCGACTTCTATCGCCCAGCTCATCAACTGATCTACTCATCCATTCTGGATTTGTACGGCCGGGGTGAACCAGTCGATGCCGTCACAGTGTCCGCTGAGCTCACCCGCATCGGCGAACTGGGCCGGGTTGGCGGTGCGCCGTATCTCCACACCCTTGTCGCCTCGGTTCCGACTGCGGCCAATGCGTCCTACTACGCGCTGATCGTCAAGGAGCGGGCGGTTCTGCGTCGGCTCGTCGAGGCTGGTACTCGCATTGTTCAGATGGGTTACGCCGGTGATGGCGATGTAGATCAGATTGTTGATCGCGCGCAGGCGGCGGTGTACGACATCACTGATCGTCGTACCTCAGATGATTACCTGCCGCTGTCGGCAATCATGCCCGGCACCTTGGAAGAGATCGACGCTATCTCGTCCCGCGGTGGCGTCATGGCTGGCGTGCCGACGGGATTCCAGGATCTGGATAATCTCACTCACGGTCTTCACCCCGGTCAGATGATTGTCATTGCCGCCCGACCCGCCATCGGTAAGTCGACGGTTGGCCTCGATCTTGCGCGTTCGGCATCGATCAAGCACGGGCTTACGAGCGCCATCTTCAGTCTTGAAATGAGCCGCAACGAAATTGCGATGCGCCTGCTCTCCGCTGAGGCAAGTATTTCATTGTCGAATCTGCGCAGTGGTCAGATGAGCGATGCCGATTGGCAGAAGCTTGCTCGCAAGATGAGTGCCGTTTCTGAAGCTCCCATGTTCATCGACGACTCCCCCAACATGACGATGATGGAGATCCGCGCGAAGTGTCGCCGGCTTAAGCAGCGCCACGATTTGCGCCTCGTGATCATCGATTACTTGCAGCTCATGTCGTCAGGCAAGCGCGTCGAAAGCCGTCAGCAAGAGGTCTCTGAGTTCTCACGTTCGTTGAAGTTGCTCGCCAAGGAACTTGAAGTTCCAGTGATCGCGATTTCACAGCTGAATCGTGGCCCTGAACAGCGCACCGATAAGCGTCCGATGCTCTCCGACCTACGCGAATCGGGCTGCCTCACGGCTGACACGAGAATCCTGCGGGCTGATACGGGCGCCGAAACCACCATGGGCGAGCTCTTGGCATCTGGTGAACGCGATGTTCCGGTGTGGGCGCTCGACGAATCACTGCGCTATGTCCGCTCGACCATGACGCATGTATTCGATACAGGTCTACGGGAGGTATTCAATCTTCGACTTGCTTCCGGTAAGCAGGTTCGGGCGACGGCCAATCATCCGTTCCTCACATATGACGGATGGCGCGCACTTGGAGATATCGCCCCAGGCGTTCGACTCGCTGTGCCTCGTCACGTTTGTGCACC
>JBAXUN010000057.1:0-15145 GCA_037129655.1 Actinomycetes bacterium | reverse complement strand
ACGAAATATACATTTCCACATTATTCGGATTTTTCTCCCTCGACAGAGTCCGAAGTCGGGGGAGTATGGCGCACTCATGTAGTGCAGCTATCGGTGTGGAGGTGTTGAGAGATGTCAGGTGGCCCAGAGCAGGATCTGCTGGTTCATGCACGCGGGACGCAACGTGCGCAGGTCGCTCTAGCCGGTGTACTTGATGATGTTCGCGAGGTAATGCGCGATCGAGGATCGGCCACGGATCCCCGCACAGTGCGCAAGGCCATCGACGACGTGATGGATACGTACATAGGCCAGGACGCAAGTTTTGGTGGACCTCGTGAAGTGGCGCGAATTGTCGAGTACGTCGAAAGTGAGATCTCGGGCTTCGGTCCGCTGCAACAACTCTTTGACGATGGCGACGTCGAAGAAATTTGGTGGAACGAGCCATCGCGGGTCTGGTGCGCCCGACATGGGCGCAGCGAACTGACGACTGTTGTCCTGACGGAGGCGGGCGCTCGCGATCTCGTCGAGCGGATGCTTGCGTCAAGTGGTCGCCGAGTGGACTTGAGTTCGCCGTTCGTCGACGCCACGCTTGCCGACGGGTCCAGGCTGCATGTCGCTATTCCTGATGTCACCCGACGGCACTGGGTAGTCAACATCCGCAAGCATGTTGCGCCCGCGACTCGTCTTGAGGATCTAGTCAAGCTTGGATCGCTAACCCATGCGGCTGCTGCCTTTTTGCACGCAGCTGTCGTAGCGGGGTTGAACATTGTCGTCGCCGGAGGCACTCAAGCGGGTAAGACGACACTGCTCGGATGTCTACTCAATTCCGTTCCGGCTACCGAGCGCATCATTACCTGCGAAGAGGTTTTCGAGTTGCGCCTTGATCGCCCCGATTGGGTTGCGATGCAAACGCGCCAGTCTGGACTAGAGGGCACTGGCGAAATCTCACTGCGACGACTTGTCATCGAGGCCCTCCGGATGCGGCCGCATCGACTCATCGTTGGTGAGGTACGTCAGGCGGAAGCGCTTGATTTACTCATTGCCTTGAATTCAGGGATGCCGGGCCTGACCAGTGTGCACGCCAACAGCGCGCGTGATGCCCTTATGAAACTCAGCATCCTGCCGATGCTGGCCGGTGAAAATGTCACGTCATCGTTCGTCGTGCCAACGATCGCATCGAGTGTCGATCTGGTCATACATGCGCAGACCACCTCGTCGGGACATCGTCGCGTCCGCGAAATCGTAGGCGTGCCCGGTCGAATCGAGGGTGACGTGATTGAGACAGCCGACATCTTCACGACCGTCAACGGTGAATTGGTTCGTGCATCTGGTTTCCCGCCACATCTCGAACGTTTCCAGTCTGTTGGTGTTGACCTCGCTGAACTACTTGGTGGCCACCATGGGTGAACTGCTGGGATTGATGTTCGGGCTCGGGGCCGTAGTGATTGCACAAGCGCTGTGGTTTCCAAAAGGGAGCTCGGAGTTTCACTCGGACGAATCCCGATCGCTCGAGGTCACATCGGACCGGGTGAAGGCCGCGGGATCGCGATTAATGACATTGCGAATCGCGCTGGCGATGGTGGCCACGGGAGTGATAGGTGCGGTGCTGATGTTGATCGTCACGACGTCCTTCGTCGTCGCGATCGTCTTCGGACTTGTGTTGGCGTCCTTGCCGTTATCGATTTTGACCCGCCGCCAGGCACATCAGCGCGAGGCTCGAATCGCATCCTGGCCGGACGCAGTCGACGATCTGGCATCCGCGGTTCGGGCGGGGATGTCGTTGCCCGATGCGGTCGCTGCATTGGCTGAGCGCGGTCCGTTAGAACTTCGCCCGCCATTCGAGGCATTTGCATCGGAATATCGTCGCAGTGGCGCGTTCACTCCGTGTCTGGAAACGCTCCGAAATCAACTTAATGATCCGACAGGTGACCGAGTCATTGAGGCACTTCGATTGGCCCGCGAGGTCGGGGGTACAGAACTTGGCCGGCTCTTGCGAACCTTGTCCAATGTCTTGCGTGAGGATGCACGTGCACGCGCTGAATTGGTTGCTCGGCAGAGTTGGTCCATCAACGCCGCCCGGCTTGCCGTTGCCGCACCGTGGGTCACGCTGCTGATGCTTTCTCTTCGGCCCGGTGCACTTAGCTGTTACGACTCGACGACAGGTGCATGGGTCCTGGCGCTGGCCGCGGTTATGAGTGGGGTTGCATACGCGATTATGCGTCGAATCGGCCGCTTACCGGACGAGCAGCGTGGGCGTGGGGCATGAGCGGCTTCGGTGCGGTGATTGGGTTGCTGTTAAGTTCCGGAGTCTTGCTCATCGGAGTTGGTATTGCAGCTCGTCGGCCTATGCCAATTTCGAAGAGAGTTGCTCCCTACCTTGGGCACAGTCGCCTAGCCGGCCCCAATCTGGTCCGTTCGGCTGCCCACGACGAGGCCTCGACGTTCGGCGTCATCTATCTACCTGTCGTCCGGTATCTCGTGGAGTTTCTTGCGCGCAATGGTTCTGGTCGGGTGCAGATGGAGCGCCGACTCGCCGGAGCCGGCATGGAAATCACGGTTGAGCAGTTCCGTCTTCAACAGCTCGTCTGGGTCGCAGTCTCAACCGGGTTAGGCCTAGCAATGTGCTTGGGGCTAGCGGCTTCTGGGCGTGAGTTCGCGCTACTTCCGGCGCTCATTCTCGTATCGCTATCAGCTGGCGCTGGCTGGCTTCTCAAGGATTATGCCTTGTCGCGGGCCGTCCGGCGGCGTGCGGAATCTGTTCGCGCGAGCCTGCCTGGGGTTGCCGAGTTGTTGGCGCTTGCCGTTGCGTCTGGCGAATCTGCGCAGGCTGCCCTCGAGCGGGTTGGTCGCACCATGCACGGACCGCTTGCCCAGGAGTGTGCTCGCGCATGTTTGGAGACTGCAACGGGTATCGGGTTTCTTGAATCTTTGGAACGAATGTCCGATCGCCTTGATGTGGTGGCGGTTCGAAGGTTTGTCGACGGAATATCGATCGCAGTGTCCCGCGGTACGCCACTGGCTGACGTGCTTCGCGCTCAGGCCGCCGATGCTCGAGCCGATCGATACCGCGCGCTCCTTGAAATCGCCGGCCGCAAGGAAGTGCTCATGCTCATCCCGCTGGTGTTCCTGATCTTGCCGACCGTTGTCTTAGTTGCGCTCTTCCCCGCGATGTCAGCGCTCACCTCAGTCTCGCCATAGCGGAGGAACACTAATCACAGACCGATGAATCACAGTCCACGTAATCAAAACCCATCGAAACAAGGAGTCACCATGATCGACCGTTTAACTCGTCTCTACACCAAGGCCCAGATCCGCTTGTCTGACGAACGTGGCGATGTGCCGGGTTGGGTACTCGTTGCAGTCATGACCGCTGGCCTGGTCACCGCGCTATGGCTGGTTGCTGATACCCAACTCAAGAGCGTCTTGCAGCGCGCATTGACGAGCGTCTCAAAGCCGTGAGCCAGTGGCTGCATCGCGTGCAGTCGGAGCGAGGATCGGCACCAATCCAGTTCGTCGTCGGGTTACCGATCCTCGTGCTGATCTCGTTGGCCGTCATCCAGATGGTGCTTGTCTTGCACATTCGCGCGACTCTGACTTCGGCGGCTGCTGAGGGTGCTCGGGCAGCGGCCCTTTCTGGTTCGTCCCCTGCACGGGGGGTCCAGCGGATTAAGTCGGCGCTGGCCGGTGACATCGCGCAGTCCGCTGTTGATCGAGTCACCATCCGCGCGCGCACTCTCAGTGGTGCCCGTGTCATGGAAGCTACGATCTCGGCCCATATGCCGATCGTCGGACTGATTGGTGCGGTTCAGGTGCTCATTCATGGGCATGCATTGGAAGAGACGTGACTCGTCGACGCTGCGTTGTGGGCAGCGACGATGGGTCTGTGTTACTCGAAGTTGTAGTGCTTGGCGTTGGTCTGCTGATGCCACTGCTCTACGGCGCAATCTCGATCATGGATGTTGAGGCTGCTCGTTTTGCTGCAACCTCTGCTGCCCGTGAAGCTGCCAGGGCTTATGTGATTGCGCCGTCAGTATCGCAAGCGCGATCAAGTGCAATCATGGCGGCCCGCCTCGTGCTTCAAGATGCCCATCGTGCACCCGTTAAACCGCAGGTCGTCTGCGTTGGTGGTTGCCTCGTTCCATCGTCACATGTAAATGTAACGGTGAGCCTTCCGGTTTCCCTTCCACTCCTTGGTTTTTCGGCGTTTTCCGTCTCGGCTACAGAGTCGATGCCGGTGGATCGATTTCGGGATGTGCCATGACGTGGTTGGCGACGCTAGGCAGGCGGGGAAGTCGTGACGATGGATCGATGATTCCACTTGTTCTCGGCATGGTGCTGATAACGACGCTGCTCGTGACAGTGGTCACGGACGTAGCGACGATGTGGCTTGCGCGCCGCTCACTACAAGCGACAGTTGATGGTGCTGCACTTGCCGGTTCCAGAGCGGTGGACCTCGGTGCTATCTATGCGGGTCAATCACGCGGTCCGCTCCGATTGGACGCAGCCGACGCGCGTCTCGCGGTGCGCGACTATGTAGGTGTGAGTCCATCGGCTCGCGCCCTTAGATCTTTTCGGATCACGTCGATCCAGATCAGCGGGTCGACGATACGGGTTCGAGCCCAAGCGATCGTCCGTCCGCCATTTGCATCACTGCTTGGAACTCACGATGTTGTTGTCGCAGCGCAGGCTTCGGCTCTGACAGTTACGCGTTGATGTGCGCGAGATTTACTGTGCGCGGTATCGATTGGGTTGATGTTATGGGGCGGAAGTAATGGTCCACGGACCGGACGCATCAATCGTAACGACGGTTGGCCCGGCAGTTACCGGCACGGTTCCGGTGAAGTTGCCAATCGCGTTCACCAACAGGTTGGGCAGTTGCGCGTACTGAACGACTGAAAAATTCGAACTGGCCGTGGACGTGTGCACGATCTTCCAATTCGCGACCCCACCTAGGTAGATGTAGACCGCGTTACTTGTTCCTTTAGTCGGAAAGGTGAGTGTCGGTGCTTTGTCCAATGGTGCAATGGTCAATTGCCACGGACCCGAGGCGTCGATCTTCAATTTGGCGGGCTTGGCGCCGATGTTGACTAGACCGTAGGCAGTGGTCCCTTTGTAGGGACCAGATGTATCGACGAGCAGATCACCAGTGGGGGTGTTTTCTGCCCCTAATCCAGTGATGGCGAAGACTCCGGTGCCGGTCGAGATAGCCGTCACCATTCCGTATTCGGAGCCGGTCGGAAGGTTGACGACACTTGGGCCAGTTCCGGCAGCCTTCACCGGAGCGAAGGTGCCGTAGCGCGAGGTGATCTGCGCGATACCGGTACCGGATGTTGACGCGCTTGGTGAAAGCGAGGGGTCGACTGACGGGGTTGGTGAGTCTGTGGGTGAACCGGAGTTCGATGGGGTCGGATCGCCGGAGGTGCTCGATGTGGGCAATGTCGAGGACGGCGAGTTTGACGGAGTGGGCCCGGGATCGTCGGCGTTTCGGTTGGACAGCGTGAAGGCACCAACAGCCAAGAGCGCACAGGCACCGGTGGCAGCCCAGAACCACCAGCGCTTGTAAATGGGCGACGCCATATTGGCTGACTCATTGGACACGTCAAGGAAGGACAAATCTGCGGATGTCGGGTCCTCATCGGTGAAGAATTCCGAGGAGGTTGCCGTTGGTAAGCCTTGCGCGACAGCTGCGCCAACTACGACGGGTGTGACTACGTCGAAAGTTGGCTCTATTGGTGCGGTCTCGGCTGGTGCCTGTAGAGAATCGGTGTCTGCATCGGCTTGAGGTGCCGAAAGCGCCGGGCCGTCTTCGACGAGCACCCACGTGTCGCCCGTCCACATGTATCCATTTGCGACGTCGCCCACGGCGTAAAACCGAGTCCATTCGACGCCCGTCCAGATGTAGCCGTTGGCGATGTCTCCAACCTGATACTCGGTGGGTGGCTCGCTCATCTGTCCCCCTGGACATGCATCGCGGGCTCGATATCACGCAGGTCGATGGAACTGCGGGCCCTGTCATGCAACGATATCAGCCACGTTGTCCCGGTTTCAGAGTCGAATAGACCCAACGAGGGATCGGGTCTGGCTTTCCTACTAGTCTGACCATGTGGCCATTGATCCGATCGAGCATCTGCGTGAGCTCGACGCAACGTTAACGAGTATCGGAAAGGTGCTCGATGTTCCTACGTTGCGTCGCGAAGTTGAGCAGCTCGAGGTCGAGGCGAGTGCGCCCGATCTTTGGGACGACCAAGCCAAGGCTCAGTCAGTCACCTCTCGACTTTCATTTGCGCAAGGCGAGATTAATCGGCTCACGTCCCTTCGTCGTCGGCTCGACGACGTCGGCGTCATGTACGAACTTGCAGACGAGATGGGTGACGACCAAGCGCGGGGGGAAGCAGATCGAGAGCTCGAATCGGTTTCCAAAGCTATTGGTGAACTGGAGGTTCGAACCCTTCTTTCTGGTGAGTACGACGCACGCGAGGCATTGATAACCGTGCGCTCGGAGGCAGGTGGGGTTGACGCAGCGGACTGGGCCGAAATGTTGCTGCGGATGTACACAAGATATTGCGAGCGACATGGGTGGCCGTACGAGGTGTACGACACGTCGTACGCGGAAGAGGCTGGCATTAAGTCGGCAACGTTCGCGGTTAAGGCTCCATACGCCTACGGGACGCTGTCCGTTGAGCAGGGCACACATCGACTCGTACGTATCTCGCCATTCGATAACCAGGGCCGGCGCCAAACCTCGTTCGCTGGTGTCGAAGTTATTCCTGTCGTGGAACAAACAGATCACATCGAGATTCCCGAAGATGAATTGCGCATCGACGTTTATCGATCCAGCGGACCAGGCGGTCAGGGCGTTAACACCACCGATTCTGCTGTTCGCTTGACCCACCTTCCCACCGGGATTGTTGTGTCGTGTCAGAACGAGCGCTCTCAGATCCAGAACAAGGCGTCGGCGATGGCCGTTCTTCAGGCGAAGTTACTTGAACGCAAGCGTCAGGAAGAACAGGCCAAGATGGATGCGCTCAAGGGTGAAACCGCTGGCTCCTGGGGCAACCAGATGCGCTCGTACGTCTTGCATCCCTACCAAATGGTCAAAGACCTGCGCACTGAGTTCGAGACAGGTAACACCTCGGCGGTACTCGACGGTGAGATCGACGATTTCATCGAGGCCGGGATTCGTTGGCGTCGTACTGGTTCCTAGGCGTCGATCGCGGCACAGGCCCGATGAGCGAGCAGTGGCGTTAGACCGCTCGGATGAACGTGGCCAAAAGGACTCCGATTTGGTGCGGGCTAGCCGTTACTGTGAGTAAGAGACGCACCCGATTGGCACCATTTCTAGTTACGGGGGGATTCCCTTGGACTGATTTGTCGGGTTATCCTTTAGGTGAGGCCAGAGTGACTGGTGGGGCGAAAGTTGTGAACGAATGGGGGAGGCCATGAAGTATCGAGTTGCGAGCGGCCTTATCGGACTGTGTGTCGTGACCGGCCCGGCATTCCTAGCGGCACCGGCTTTCGCCGCCGATCCCAGCCCTTCTGTTGCACCAGAAACCGGTGGCGGGGCGACCTGCGCTGGCTCTACCACTTCGAGTTGCGGCCAGGAAGGATCTGGCGGATCGACGAGTTCCGGCGCCGGAAGTTCAAGCGGCTCAAGTAATTCCGGCGGATCGTCGGCTCAAACGACATCGTCAAATACGTCGTCCACTACCTCCACGAACTCGTCTGCAAATTTACCGACGACCCTTCCGTCCACTGGATCGAAGAACGGTACGGAGCTCGCGCACACCGGCAAGGCTCAGTCCATCGGTTTCGCACTTGCGGGCGGAGTGTTAGTCGCAGCTGGCGCGGGTCTGATCGGAATTGGTCGTCGGCGGACGACCGTTTCTGCCTGAGACGTCAAAGTCGCAGTTCGCGCGTCGTGTAGCGGCTGGTGCCTACAACCGGTCAATTTATCCGATATGAGACATTTCACCCGCGTTCTGGCTTCACGCCTGTGACCAGCATCGATGCCTGTTTCGGTGCTCCTTGGTAGCGAGATTTCATTGCCAGCGAACGAAGTGCCGCGTCGCGTGGACAAAGGATCTGGTCAACCCAACGTAGACTCTGTTAAGAGTTCGTGGTGGTGAAGACCACGGCGTCAAGACTGCACGGCCGTCGTAGAGAACACATCTACGCGGATCGAAACGTTAGGGAGAGCCCGTGATCCGGTTCGACAACGTCACCAAGCTGTATGCCAATCAGGCGCGGCCGGCGTTGGACGATCTGAGCGTTGAGATTGAGAAGGGCGAATTCGTCTTTCTCGTGGGATCTTCTGGTTCAGGTAAGTCCACTTTCTTGAAACTCTGCCTCAAGGAAGAGCGCCCGACCAGCGGTCAGATTCATGTTGCGGGTAAAGACCTGAGCCATCTCACGCGCTGGAAGGTTCCGGCACTTCGCCGTCAGGTTGGCACCGTTTTCCAGGACTTCCGACTGCTGCCTAACAAGACTGTGCGTCAAAACGTCGCCTTCGCCCTTGAAGTTATCGGTCGTCCGCAGAGCCACATCAACAAGGTCGTGCCCGAGGTGCTCGATCTTGTCGGGCTCGAGGGCAAGTACGACCGCATGCCTGATGAACTCTCTGGCGGCGAGCAGCAGCGAGTGGCTGTCGCTCGAGCGTTCGTTAATCGCCCGATGATTCTCATCGCCGACGAGCCAACCGGGAACCTTGATCCGTCCACAAGCGTCGGAATCATGAAGTTACTTGATCGAATCAACCGAACCGGCACGACTGTCGTGATGGCCACGCACGATGCGGCCATCGTCGACCAGATGCGCAAGCGCGTTATCGAACTTGATGGTGGTCACCTCGTCCGCGACCAAAGTCGCGGTGTTTATGGGTACGCCCGTTAGTCACTGCCCGACTCGAATCAATAGCCGTACACGACCACGACGATAGGACCCACACAGATCATGCGCGCAGGAGTTATCTTCGATGAGGTGGGCATTGGCCTGCGCCGGAACCTCACGATGACCATCGCGCTGATCATCACGTTCGCCGTGTCACTGGGGCTTCTCGGCGGCGCACTCCTTGTGCGTGATCAGGTCGGGGTGATGAAGGATTACTGGTACGACAAAGTTCAGGTCTCAATCTTCCTGTGCACAAAGAATTCGGATGCAGCTAGTTGTTCCGGTGGTGCGGTCACCACAGCTCAGAAAGACCAGATCAAAGCGGACCTCGAAAGCTTGAAACCCCTTGTGCAAGAGGTGTATTACGAATCGAGCGCTGAGGCGTACGCCCGCTTCAAGGAGCAATTCAAGAATTCGCCGATCGCGCAGAATGCAAGCCCCGACGCACTTCCTGAGTCGTTCCGAGTGAAGTTGTCGGATCCGACGAAATACGACGTCATTGCGAGCGCGTTCCAGGGAAGACCGGGCGTCGACAATGTTGTCGATCAGCGCCAACTGCTAGATAAGTTCTTCCAAGTTCTCGGTGGGCTGCAGAAGTTAGCTCTGGCAATCGCGACCGCGATGATCATCGTGACGATTCTGCTGATCGCCAATGCGATGCGGGTTGCGGCCTTTAACCGGCGGCGTGAAACAGGCATCATGCGCCTGGTGGGTGCGAGCGATTTCTATATTCAGATGCCGTTCCTTCTCGAAGCTGCCATCGGCGCTGCGATCGGCGCGGGGATCGCGGCGCTGAGCATGGTGGCGGTCAAGGTAATCCTGATCGACAAGATCCTGACGCCGCAGTTCACGATCACCCCCTTCTTCGGCTGGGATGCCGTCGTGCAAGCCTCCCTCACCCTGCTGCTCGTTGGGATCACGTTGGCGGTCGTGACCGCCTTCTTCACGCTGCGCCGCTATCTGCGAGTTTGACGGCTCGTTTCACGGCCACTCCGTCGCGTGTAATCACCGCTTTGAGCGCGGACCTGCGCAGACCAAGCAACGGCGAACCTGTTCGGTTTCCGTAACCCCCGACCCTGGCGCTCTCCCGCCTTTCGAGTCGATCATCGATTTCCCTCGAGGGGCGAGTTACGCTTAGCTCGTCGTCACATTAGTCACATTGGTCACATCAGCAACATAAGTGCTGACTTTCTTGGGAGATTTCGTGCAGGGTCGTGCCAGTCGTCAGGGTATGCGTATCCGGGCGTTCGGCGCTGTCGTGCTCGTGGGTGCTCTGGTGCTGCTGGGCCTCGGCCCAGCACGCGCGGACAACTCAATCGACCATCAACTCAACCAAGCGTCGGATGACTTTGTCACTGCATCGAAGGCCGTCAACGTTGCTATGTCGCAGTGGGCTGCGGCTCGTCAACAGCTGCCAGCGGCGCGAGCTAAGGCACAGGCTGCGAGGAAAGAACTTGCTCGCGCGCATGCACTACATGACAGCGCTGTGAAGGCTGCCACCCTTGCGAGCGCAGCGGCGGTGACCGCGGCGACGAGGGTGCACGCAGCCCAGCGTGAGATCGATTCGACAAACAATGCCATTGATTCACTGATTCGTAACGTCTACGCACAAGGTCCGTACAGCGAGTTAGCGGGCATTCTTACGGCCACAACTCCGAGTGAGTTTGCTGAACGGCTTGCATCACTTCAAGCAGTAGCTCAATCGCAGAACGCTACGTTGGCGGCGTACACAGTTGCTAAGGCAGATCTCGCGTTAGTCCAGGCACAGGTTGAGCAGTCGAAGGCGTTGGCTGTGGTGGCCAAAACCAAAGCTGCTGATTCACTTCGGGTGGCAAATCGCGCCGCCCGAGAAGCGAAGGCTGCGCAAAGCCAAGTCGATTCACTTGTATCGCAGCGAAGTCGCGCCCTGAAAGTTGCCGCTGCGCATAAGCGATCAGTTGCCCGCGAGTATGCGGCCCTCAAGGCTGAACAGCGACGCCTGCGTCAGTTGGAGCGCGCGTCCCACTCCTACACCGGTGTGCCTTCAGGGGAACTCAGATGGCCGATCCCAGGTGAGTCGCTGGTGCAGGGTGTCGGACCGCGGATTCACCCGGTGTACGGATACAAGTCGTGTCATACCGGTGACGACATCCATGGCGCGTATGGCACACCGATCCATGCCGCGGCTTCCGGAGAGGTCATCTTCCTGGTTAATCACGGTGCGTATGGACTGCATACGATCATCAGTCACGGTGGTGGGCTTTCCACTATGTACGCCCATCAGTCAGGTGTCACCGTGCATGTTGGTCAGGTCGTACGTCAGGGCGACGTCATTGGCTACGTGGGAGCAACCGGATGGGCCTCTGGCCCGCATCTTCACTTTGAGGTGCACGTCAATGGAGTTCCCTACGATCCGATGGGTTGGTTCGGCGGCAACAAGGCTCCGGTTTCCTGTTGGAATCAGTAGACCCGGATTAATCAGTTCGTCGCGATATAGCCGAACCGCCTAGACTGCCTACTTATGGTCCGGGAACAGGGTAGGAAGTTGGTCGCGCAGAATAAGAAGGCGCGCCACGACTACCTCATTGAAGATACGTACGAGGCCGGTCTGGTCTTGACTGGGACCGAAGTTAAAGCTTTGCGCGCTGGACGGGCATCTCTGGTCGATGGCTTCGCCATGATCGAGGATGGTGAGGTGTGGCTCCACGGAGTTCACATCGCCGAGTACTCCCAAGGAACGTGGACAAATCATGCGCCACGTCGTAAACGCAAACTCCTCATGCGCAAGGAAGAGATCAGCAAGCTCATCGGAAAGACGAAAGAGGGTGGCCTGACCCTCGTACCGCTATCGCTCTACTTCAACAATGGGTACGCCAAAATTGAATTGGCGTTGGCTCGTGGCAAGAAGAATTACGACAAGCGCGCCTCGATTGCAGAGCGTGATTCAAAGCGCGATATTGCGCGCGAGCTTGGCCGGCATTTGAAGGGTCATAGGACGTAGTCGCGATCTCGTCATAGGCTTAGCCCGAGAGGGACAGCCCTCTCAACTCCCGATGAGAGGTTTGTGGCGTGAGCGACGAAGTAGCCGAAATGGAACGCTTGCTTGATGGCTTTTGGCCCTATCGCAAAACCACCACAACGTATCGGCAGATTCCTTCAGCACCCGTTGGCCGAACCGAGATCCTGAACCAGATCGCCGATATGGCCCATCGTGAAGATGAGCAGGGCGATCGTGGCACAGTGTCTGGATCGCTCTACTGCGGCGACCACGATCACTACGCGTTCCTCGGCGATATCTTCACCCTGTTCTCGCATGCGAACGTCTTGCAACGCGATATGTATCCGAGTGCTACGAAGTTTGAAGCTGAGATCATCGCGATGACTTCAGACATGTTGCACGGAACGAACGTCGGCGTGGTGACAAGTGGCGGTTCGGAAAGCCTGATAACCGCGCTCTATTCGTACCGCGAATTCGCAGTTGAAACTCGTGGCGTCACGCGCCCCAATGTTGTGATGCCGATTACGGCACATGTCGCACTCGACAAGGGTGCCCACTGGATGGGTATCGAGGTACGGCACGCACCGCTGACCGATGGTTATGTCGTTGACGTAGCCGCAATGGCTGAGTTGATCGATGATCAAACGATTGCGTTGGTTGGGTCGGCTGCCAACTACGCACATGGTCTGATTGACCCGATCGAGGAAATTGCGGCCCTGGCGCAAAGCCACGGCATTGGAATGCATGTTGACGGCTGCCTCGGCGGTTGGCTACTTCCGTGGGTCGAGCGTCTGGGTTACGACGTTCCGCTGTGGGACTTCCGCGTTCCAGGCGTAACGTCCATCTCTGCGGATACTCATAAGTACGGCTACGCACTCAAGGGATCGAGTGTGTTGCTGTATCGCGATAAGGACCTGCGCAAGAGCCAATACTTTGCTTATCCTGACTGGCCGGGCGGCCTGTATCTATCACCGGGGCTAGCGGGATCGCGTAGCGGTGGAATCATCGCGTCCACATGGGCAGCGATTCTGGCCACCGGTGAGACGGGCTACCTCGAGGCTGCTGACGGAATCATGCGGACTGCCACGGCAATCACTGCCGGCATTAGAAGTGACGTCCCAGAGCTTGAAGTGATTGGTGATCCCACGTTCTTGGTCGCCTTCAAGTCGGCTGGTGACCTCGACATCTACCTTGTGAACGATTCGCTCAAAGCACAGGGTTGGCGCATGAACGCACTGCAGCAACCCGCGGCACTGCACTTCTGCGTCACCCGTCCAAATACGTCCGATGGTAAGGCGGCCGAGTTCTTGCAGGCTTTGCGTTTCGCTGTCGACTACGCCAGGGAACACCAGGGCGAACCGGCGGAGTCAGGTGCGATGTATGGCTTTGGTGGAACACCGCAGGGCAATCAGACGTTGCTGGCAGCGATGTCCGGCGTGCTCGATGCCATGCATGAAGTGGCACCCGAGATGCCTACGGCGTAGTCATGGGCGAGCGTTGGATACTTGCCGTTGACCTTGGAAATGGCGGCCCAAAGGTTGCTGTGGTTTCGCTCGGTGGTGACGTACTTGCTGCGGCCAACCGTCCAGTCTCCGTTCGAGTGGGCCTTGACGGTGAAGCCTCACAGGACGCCAACGGGTGGTGGGACGGCATCCTTGCCGCCAGCGGTGAAGCGATTGCGGCTGCGGGTGTCTCTGGCGATCAACTGCATTCGGTTGGAATCACTGGTCAATGGGGCTCGACGGTTCCGGTTGGGGCCGACGGACGTCCGGTGGGTGACGCACTCCTGTGGGCGGATACTCGCGGTCACAGGCATGTGCGCGAGGTGATCGGTGGGCCCGTTAATGTCTCTGGAATCGCACCGCACAAGGCACTGCCGTACGTGCGAATAACAGGGGGAGCACCGAGCCCAAGTGGGGCTGATCCGACGGGACACTCACTTGTTCTTCAACGTGATCTGCGTGATGTCTACGAGCGCACGACGGTGTTACTTGAACCTGTTGACTATGTGGGCTTGCGGTTCACTGGTCGCGCTGCGGCTACACCGGCGTCGATGATCCTGTCGTGGCTGACGGACAACCGTCCCAATGCACCGTTTGGATATGTCGATTCACTCGTCGCAAAGTCGCGGCGGGATCCCAAGCGGCTGCCTGAATTGCTGCCAACTGGATCGGTGCTGGGTGGGTTGTTGCCCGAGGTCGCCGATGAGTTGGGGGTCGCTGCTGGGGTGCCCGTCGTGTGCGGAATCCCTGATCTGCATGCGGCGGTCGTCGGTTCGGGGGCGGTAGCACCCTACGAATCGCACATCACTATTTCGACCACTGCGTGGATCGGTGCGCGGGTTCCGTTCAAGCGCACGGATGTTTTGCATTCCATTGCAACGGTTCCGGGGCTCGACCCGTCCTTCCCGATCGTCGCCAATAATCACGAGACGGGTGGCGCGGCCCTTCACTGGCTGCGTGAACAGATCATCGCCCCGAACGATGGGTTACTTGGTGGCGGGAGCGGGATCGGCGCGGAGGGCGCGGCCAAGGATGATGCAGAGCCGACGTTCGAAGACCTCTTGCGACTCGCGGCGACTGCGCCGGCGGGCAGCGAGGGCGTGCTGTTTATGCCGTGGCTCAATGGCGAAAGGAGCCCGGTCGAGGATAAGAACGTTCGTGCCGGCTGGCTCAATCTGTCATTGCGAACGGATCGTGCGATGCTCGTGCGCTCAGTTCTCGAGGGCGTTGCGTACAACGCTCGTTGGCTTTTCGATTCTTACGAGAAGTTCCTCAAACAGCCAGTGCCCAGATTGCGAATCCTTGGGGGAGGCGCACAGAGCGACCTGTGGTGTCAGATCCACGCTGACGTATTGAACCGCCCCATCGAACAGGTTGCCGATCCACGTCATGCGCAGTTGCGGGGAGTGGCGCTGTGGTGCCGCATTAGTTTGGGTGAAATGACTCTCGATGAGGTGCCAGCTCTGGTGCCGGTTGCACAAGTGTTCCAGCCGTCGGGTGCGTCATCATATGTTGACGGATATCGAGAGTTTGAAAAGCTGCACGGAACACTGAAGAACACGTACGGACGACTTAACGGTTGACCGCGGCGACGAGATGGTCGAAGGCTATTTCGCTGAGGCTGTTTCTAGGTGCGCTGCGCGAAACGAATGGCTGCATTGATGCCAACCCCGCTTCTATTAACTGCATGCACTTGGACGATGTAACTTTGTGCCTTCGTCAGCCCCGATAACTGTGCGGTCAAACCTGGGCCGAGTGAGCGTCCTGTCCAAGCGGACCAGGTAGTTCCACCGTCAGCGGA
>JBAXUN010000056.1:0-15245 GCA_037129655.1 Actinomycetes bacterium | reverse complement strand
GTAAGGCACGTTTCCTCGTGGCGAGACGGTGACGAGGTCGACATGGTCGAGCAGATGACGGGGCTGACACTGGCCATCGTCGGACAGACTCTGTTCGGTAGCGATCTCACCGGCGATGCGGAAATGTTCGGCGAAACGCTAGCCGAACTCATTTCAGGCTTTGGGCAATTGTCCGCAGTCGGAAACGAACGCATCGTGCGTGCACTTCCACAGGGTCGTCGGCTGCTGGCGAAGGTTGAAGATCTCGACGAAGTCGTTCAACGCATTATTGACGACCATCGTTCAGATATCGCCGACGGACATGGACGTCCAGATCTACTGACGTGGATGATCGAAGCACACGATGATCAGTCAGCTGATCGCTTTGGCGCGTCCATGAGCGACGACCAGTTGCGCGACGAAGTAATGACGATGGTTCTCGCTGGCCACGAGACAACTGCGATGGCCATGTCGTGGATTTGGTATTCACTGGCGATGGAACCGGCCATCGATCAGCGCTTGTTTGTCGAGTGGCAAGCAGTTCTGGGCAATCAGCGTCGCGTGCCAACCTTCGACGACATCCCGCAGTTGAACTTAACTCGCGCCGTTGTTGCTGAAGCTATCCGCCTTTACCCACCGGCATGGATCATGGGTCGACGCACGCTCGTCGATATGACGATTGGTGGATGGCAAATCCCAAGTGGGTCAATCATTTTGGGTTCTCCCTGGATCCTGCATCGTGACCCGACGCTCTGGGATAGCGCAACCTCGTTCCGGCCGGATCGTTGGCTCGCCGCCGATGGGAATTTTGACGAGTCAGCACCCGGTGTTCCGCGCGGGGCATGGATTCCGTTCGGCTTTGGGAACCGCCGCTGTGTCGGTGAACAATTCGCATGGACAGAAGCCACGCTGCTGCTTGCAACGATCGGTTCTACTTGGCAGCCGGAACTTGTTCCCGGAACGGCCGTTGAAACTCAGGCCGCCGTGACATTGCGGCCTCGCAATGGACTTCCCATGGTGTTGCACAAGCGGGATGTTGACACGCGCTAGTCGAACTCGGATTCCAGTGCATCAATCACAACAGCCGCTGCGCCTGAGATCCCGGCTAAGTATCCGAGTTGCGCCGGCACGATCCGACATTCGCGAACGAATGCCATCCCTGCATGTTCGTCGAACGCCTCACGCACTGGCACAAAAAACACCTCGCCACTTTGGGCGATCCCACCACCGATAACAACGAGTTCTAGATCAACAGCGGCAGCCATCGACGCGATCGCGATACCCACCGCGCGCCCTGCCCGCGCAAATGCGCGCACGGCGGCTTCATCCCCCGCCCGGGCACCCTGCGCAAGCGCAGTGCCCGTCTGCTCACCAGCCCATCCGAGTTCCACGGCGTAAGCCACAATAGATGGACCCCGTGCGATTCGTTCGACGCAACCACGGCCACCGCAATTGCATAGCGGGCCGTCGTACTCCGCAACGATGTGGCCAACGTGACCGGCGTTGCCCGAATGCCCATCGATACGTCGGCCATTAAGAATCAGACCACCACCGACACCAGTCGAAACGACCATGCCGAGCATGTTCTGCGTGCCACGCCCGGCGCCCCACCGATGTTCAGCCAGTGCAAGCGCGATTGCATCGTTGTGAATCGCAATCGGTCTGTCGCCGGCGAATCGTTGGCGCATCTGCTCTTTGAGTGGGTAATCACGCCATGCGGGAATGTTGACGGGTGAGACGCGTCCGTCCGGCCACACCATAGGCCCACCGGAGCCGATTCCAACCGCGATGTAATCCTCGTTCGTCGACCGGAGGAGAGTCTCGATCAGATCCTCGACGTCTTCCCAGAGGGCCTGCGCCGAACCATCGGCGACGGTGGGACGGATCTCATGAGCAATGAGCGATCCATCCGCGCGGACCAATCCGGCAGCAAGCTTCGTGCCGCCGACATCAAGACCGAGGATTACGCTCACGGGAGTATCAGATCACGCTCGCCCATAGTCGCGGTCTAGTTGGCGATACTTCTAACCAAATGCCAAGACGGTGGCGGAGTTTCCATGAAGATGATTACGTCCACCGGCTGGGCCAATTTCACCATCTGCGAAGAAGCCGGCAACAGAATCGGTACCTAGACCTAGGCGAACTACTTCAATGTCGTGATCAGCCGATGCGAACAATCCCTGGCCGCGACCATTGCTGGCGATAAGCAAGGCGCCCGCACACTGTTCGAACCTCCCGCCATCGCGCAACGTTGACAGCGTTTGCGACAGATCTGAATGTGCGGCAGCTCCATCACGAAGCTGAAATTGAACGGTGCTTCCAACCGGGACGGCCTGCCCTAACGCGATCGAACCATCAGACCGATCTGCCCCAAGGATTGATCGGACAAGGAAATCACCATGATCATATTCCTCGGAATACTCATCGAGGGCTATGCCGAGCTGCAGTCCGGCAATGGCCATCGCGCGATCTTCATCACCCAGAGAGTCGACCAGATCGATGGCTTGGTCCAAGGCCGATTTGCTCGCAAGGCCCTTGATCCGCAACCCGTCCACCGACGTGACCGTCATCGGTTGGCCCACAGGACGACAGCCTTGTGACACAACCACCTGTGCGCTGACCGCGCCTCCGAGCACGATGCCTACCGCGCCGCGATCGTAGACGTGATCGTTCAGCAGAAGACGAGTATCGCCCCGATATGTCGAACCACTGGCCATTCCGCCGGCTAGCGGCAGGCCGTGGAGAACATTGGGAACACCCTGGAGAAATCCCTCGGCTGGGAATGACCACGGGTCGCCGAGCAGTACGCCGATGACATCACTGGCCTTGGCGGACGGCGTACCCATGACGGCTGTCGTTTCTGCATCACGCATTACTTCGAGATGAAATGACCGGACAATGACGTCAGGCAAGACTGCAGCCCACACACTCACGCATGGTTTGCCTTCAACTCCTCGTCCTCTGCCCATCACGCCCTCTGCCGAGCAGCCAATGGCCGTACGCGCACCTAGATGCTCGCGAGCGGTCCGTAGCGCAGACGCCGCCTCGCCCGGGGTGCCACCTGACACGAATACAAAAGCAAGATCGGGCGCTTGACCACGCAGGCGGCCAAGAGCGGACTCCGCCGCCTGTAAGGCGGCCTCGTCCAATGTTGCTGCCTGAGCCAGGCCGTCACCGATCAGGGTCTTCTTCATACAAACAGTGTCCCGAGCGAAATCGTTGACCGTCACCTTTTCAAGCCGAACGGGTGTCGGCAAACGGGTGGTCTTTGGCAATGCCAGCGAATATTTCGCGCGTTTGGGCAAACAGGCTTACGGTCAGAGAGTGACAGAACACAGAACGCCACTAATCCCCAGTGACCTGCCGACAACCTTGGGCTCATTGCGCGCCTCTGGCCACGAGCATCGAAGCGTTAAGGACGAACTACGGGAGAACCTCGTCGATGCTTTGCGACGCGGTGATGATCCGTTTCCGGGTGTCATCGGCATCGAGGATACGGTGCGACCCCAACTCGAACGCGCGATTCTCGCCGGTCACGACCTTGTCCTACTTGGCGAGCGCGGTCAGGGTAAGACCCGCCTTTTGCGCACGATGATCGGCCTTCTGGACGAGTGGACGCCGATGATCGAGGGCAGCGAACTCAACGAGCACCCGTACGAACCGATCAGTGTTTGGGCTAACCGCCGAGTTGCCGAATTGGGCGACGAAACCCCCATCAGTTGGCTGCATCGAAGCCAGCGCTATAACGAAAAGCTCGCTACCCCTGATACCAGCGTCGGCGATCTGATCGGTGACGTTGATCCCGTCAAGGTGGCCGAGGGACGAACCCTGGGCGATCCGGAGACAATTCACTATGGCCTCGTGCCACGAACGAATCGCGGGATTTTCGCGATCAATGAGTTGCCCGACCTTGCCGAGCGAATTCAGGTTTCACTGCTCAATGTCCTCGAGGAGCGCGACATCCAGGTGCGTGGATATGCCCTGCGACTGCCCCTTGATCTCATGCTGGTCGCGAGCGCAAACCCTGAGGACTACACGAATCGTGGACGAATCATCACGCCGTTGAAAGACCGGTTCGGCGCTGAGATTCGCACCCACTACCCGTTGCGCCTTGCTGACGAAGTTGCACTGATCCGCCAAGAGGCTGCCGTGCGCGCACTTGTGCCCGTGCATTTGATGGAGGTCGTCGCCCGGTTCACCCGCTTGGTACGTGAATCAACCGCCGTCGACTCACGCTCGGGCGTATCAGCGCGCTTTGCCGTTGCCGCAGCCGAATCGTTGGCCGCATCAGCCCTGCGTCGGGCAGCCATCACCGGTGAAACCGCAGCCGTTGCGCGCGTCGGCGATCTGCCTGCGGTCGTGCCAACGTTGCGAGGGAAGGTCGAATTCGAAGTCAGCGAGGAGGGTCGCGAGGAAGAGATTCTGATCCACCTTCAGCGTCGTGCCGTTGCCGAGACTTTCCGCGCTCACCTCGGCGGGGTGGATCTCAGCGCCCTCATCGCTCGCATTGACGAAGGTGACACGATTGAGGTTGGTGACCTCGTAACAGCCGAAGCAATGCTCACCCAACTTGGACCCGTTGAGGGCCTTGGACGAATCGTCACAGCTCTCGAAGGTGAGTCCGCGTCAGAATCACCAGGCCTGGCAGCATCCGCACTTGAGACTGCACTCGAGGGCCTCTACCTCACTCGCCGAATCTCAAAAGACGAGGTTCCCGGTGGCGGTCGAGCGGTGTACGGCGGGCGTGAAAGCTAATGCAGCAGTCGGTTGAATCAGGGTTCGATGCGTTCGACCGTGACGGCCGTGCCATAAGCAGCGACTTCATTCATGAGGTCGGCGATTTGACCTGTGTCGAAGCGCATGGCGAGCACTGCATTTCCACCGACTTGATGGGCGGAGAAACGAAGTCGCTCGACAGCCTCGAGTCGGCTATCCGACAGCAGTTTGGTGTAACCCTTCACCTCACCACCAAAAAGCGTGCGAAAACTGGCGCCGGCATTGGAAAAAGCGTTACGTGCACGCACGGTGATACCGAACACCTCGCCATGAACATCGAGGACTCGGTAGCCGGGCAAATCCGGAGTCGTCACCACGATGATCGGCGGGCCCGTGTAAACCGCAGGGACACCGCCAACTTCTCCGGGCGCCTGCTCAGAAATGATGGGTTGAACTTGATCGGTCCATGCCAGTCCGTCCCACCAACGCAACTGTGTTGTGTCGGCCGGATTTGCGTACCATCCCGGCGTCGGGTTGCCCCCCGTATTTTCAGTCATGCCCTCATCGTACGTCGCGGTGATGATCGATGAGTGGTTACCGTTACGGCCGCTTCGACGACGGTCCAGACCCACTAGCGCCTCCCTACGACGCAGGTCAGGCGATTGACGAACTAGGCGAGCGAATCCTCGATGGTTCACGAGTGCGCGACGCGGTGCGCGAGTTGCTACAAGGCGGTGCCGATGGTTTGCGGGGTCTCAACGACCTGATGCGTCAGGTGCAGCAGCGGCGCCGATCCCTCGAGCGTTCCGGACGTATGGACGGCACCCTCGAACGCGCCAAAGAGCTTTTGGACAAAGCTGTTTCGCAAGAGCAACAGGCACTTTTCCCAGACCCGTCCGATGATGCCCGCTTCAGGGAAACCCAACTTGACGCGCTACCTAACAGCACGTCGGCCGCGGTGCGCGAGCTTTCAAACTACGACTGGCAATCCCCCGAGGCCCGTGAAACGTTCCAAGAGCTTCGAGACATGCTTCAACGCGAGGTTTTGGATCAGCAATTCCGCGGAATGAAGCAGGCACTTGAGAGCCCTGCCAACTCGGAGAACCGCCAGGCGCTCAAAGACATGCTTGGCGACCTCAACAACATGATCGACAAGCATGCGCGCGGCGAGAACACCGATCAGGACTTCGCTGACTTCATCGACAAGCATGGAGAATTCTTCCCAGATAAGCCTGAGTCGATGGAGCAGCTGCTCGATCAGCTCGCCCGTCAGGCAGCAGCCATGCAACGGATGATGGATTCACTGTCACCTGAGCAACGCCAAGAACTGGGTGAACTCATGGAGCAGGCTATGGGCGATCTCGATCTTGCCTCCGAGATGGGCAAGCTTGGAGATTCCCTTCGCGCACTGCGTCCTGATCTACCGTGGTCCGGACGTCAGCGAATGCGCGGTGATGAGCCACTCAGTCTTGGCGATGCCACTGAAGCGCTGGCCGATTTGGCCGACCTTGATTCGTTGTCCGAATCACTTGGCCAGGACTACGCCGGCGCGAGCCTTGAAGACGTGGACGAAGAAGCTGTGGCGCGGGCTCTAGGACGTCAAGCGGTCGACGATCTGCGCAGACTTCGAGAGCTTGAACGCGAACTCGAACGTCAGGGTTACCTGACGAACAAGGGCGGCGATATCGAGCTCACGGCAAAGGCAATCCGACGTATCGGCCAGTCCGCCTTGCGCAAGGTCTTTGCCTCGCTCGAGGGCGGTCGTCGCGGTGATCACGATGTACATAACGCCGGTGCTGCGGGGGAACTCACCGGCACGACCCGCGGCTGGCAGTTCGGTGACGAGCAACCAATCGATGTCGTGCGCACTGTTTCCAATTCAGTACGTCGACGAATGATCGATCCAAACTCACCCATGCTTAGTTCAGACGACTTCGAGATTCGCGAGACAGAGCGACGCACCCGCGCCGCCGTTGTGCTGCTCGTCGATCAATCCTTCTCAATGGTCATGAATGACACGTGGCGCACCGCGAAGACAACAGCCATGGCCCTTCACTCATTGGCAAGCACGCAGTTTCCACTTGATGCCATGGAGATCATTGCTTTCGCCAACCTTGCTCGTCGCATCGCACCGCACGAGTTGCCTGATCTCGATGCGAACGAGATTCAAGGGACGAATCTTCAGCATGCACTCATGCTGGCGGGCAGATTCCTCGACAAGCATCCTGACGCCGAGCCCGTTGTCATGGTGATCACCGATGGCGAGCCCACGGCGCACCTAGACCGAAACGGTGACTGGTGGTTCTCGTGGCCGCCTGAACCCGAAACGATCAACCTGACGGTGGCTCAGGTTGATGCGATGACCAAGCGAGGCGTACCTCTGACTTTCTTCCGCCTTGGGGACGACCCACGGTTGGCAAGATTCCTCGACGATATGGCGCGCCGTAACGGTGGCCGGGTTTTGGCACCCGAGGGCGATCGACTCGGCGACTACGTCGTGAGTGATTATCTCAAACGCAGAGCGGGTCGTTCGCGCTCTGCATGATCATCGCGAGATCGATCAGCGGATCTCAGGCAGCCGAACTGATCCCAGACTGACATGATGATGACTGAAATCGTGGAAGAGGTTTAAGCGTGGGCATCGCCAGTGCGGTCGGTAACCGTATCCAGCGAACCTCAATGCTCAATGGTTTACCCCGCGAGGTAGCCGTCCTTTCAGCGGTCGCGTTCTTCGTCGCGCTGGGATTTGGAATCGTCGCTCCGGCCATTCCACTTTTTGCCAAGTCATTCGGAGTTAGCGTCTTCGAGGCGAGCGCTGTCATCAGCGTGTTCGCGTTCTTCCGATTGATAAGTGCCACGCCCGCCGGACTGTTGGTCAATCGCTTCGGAGAGAGGCGCGTACTCGCTACCGGTCTAGCAATCGTGGCCGTGTCGTCCGCCTTCGCAGGAATGGCCAGTGACTACACCCATCTACTCATACTGCGCGGCATCGGCGGTCTGGGCTCAGCGATGTTCACCGTCTCAGCCATGGCCTTGCTATTGCACGTCGTTGAGCCAGAGCAGCGAGGACGCGCGTCTGCGGCATACCAAGGCGGCTTTCTCCTAGGTGGCATCGCAGGCCCCGCGGTTGGCGCACTCGTCATCGGCTTTTCGATCCGGGCACCATTTTTCGTGTATTCCGCCACACTGACAGCGGCGACCATCGTCACCATCACCATGCTGGCGAAGACGAAACTTCGCGAACTTCCCAATGCAGATGGAAGTAGCCAGTCGTCTACCAACGAGGTCGGTTCGCTTCGTAAAGCACTTGGCAACCGGGCTTACTTAGCCGCACTGGTGATCAACCTAGGAAATGGGTTCGCATCATTCGGATTACGTTCTGCGCTGATCCCTCTTTTCGTCGTTGAAGCTCTCGCCCTTGGAAGGCAATGGACGGGTTATGGGCTCTTGGTGTCGGCAATCGTGCAGGGCTTGCTCTTACTCCCTGCGGGACGCATGGCCGACACGCGCGGTCGTAAGCCAGCGCTCATCATTGGAACGGCGGCCACAACTGCGGGCTTTGTTGTCTTAGCGTTGACGAACTCACTTGCCTTGTTCCTCGTCACCATGGCCATCTTGGGCTTTGGCGCCGCCTTCCTCGCCTCCGCCCCAGCAGCAGTCGTAGGTGACATGACCGATGGCAAGCGTGGCGGTCCCATCGTCTCGACCTACCAAATGATGAGCGATGTTGGTGCCGTTGCGGCCCCACTTATTGCCGGGAAGATCGTAGACACGACAGGCTCGTTCTCCGTCGGATTCCTAGTAGGGGCAGGCATTCTCGGAATCGGCTTCTTAATGTCGTTGATAATTCCCGAGACACTCAAGCAGAATCAACCCGTGAACACTGAAACCGAATGGGTCCACGCAGTTGATGGACCCGGAATCGACCCCGACGAGAACCCGGTGCATGTGCTGTGAGTGACATCGAAAACATCAGCGATCTCATCGCCGGAAATCATGACTTCTGGGAACAGGCAGCTGGTATCCACGGTACGACGGCCGAGGATCGCTATTACCAACTCGACCGGGTGATCGCTGGTGGAACGTTGATGACGTCCATCGAGGAGAACGCGCTTGCGTACGCCACTGATGCACCCATCGATGAGCCACTCGCACGTGTCAGTGGGCTCGACATCCTTTACCTGCAGAGCCACATCGGGGTTGATGGAGTAGTGCTGGCTCGCGCAGGCGCCCACGTCACCTGTGCCGATTTCTCCGCCGTCGCATTGGAACGCGCACTTGAGCTCGCATCGAAGGTCGGTGTCACCATTGAGACAGTCGAAACTGATTCACGCAACTTGCCGGTCTCCTTGCACGGCCGTTTCGACATTGTCTACGTGACGATTGGCGCGATCTGCTGGATCGACGATCTAGAACTGTGGATGCGCCAGGTGTCCCTTGCACTACACCCCGGCGGCAAGCTCGTGATGTTTGAAATCCATCCGATCTACCAGATGTTCAATAAGCGAGTGCCTGAATTGATCGCAGATTTCCCCTACGGAGATGGCGGGTTGTTTACCGAATCTGGATCCGGAAGCTACGCCGACCCATCGAGTGAAATAACCTCCACGACAACGAACTTCGCCCATTCGATTGCCAATGTCACCAACAGTGCGATCTCCGCGGGTCTTCGCATCGACCGCCTCGACGAGTTCGTCGAAATGGCGTTTGATCCACGAGGTGACGAGCTACTTCAACAGGGCGAAGACGGACTCTGGCGACTCCTCCTCGGCCGCGGGGCAAATCCCGAGGATCCACCGGAAGGTCTGCCAGTGGCGTTCGCCGTAATCGCCACCAAGGTCTGACGATCGTGGCGCGACCACTCAGTGAATTGGTTGACCCCGGCTGGGCGCGCGCTCTAGCACCTGTGAGCGACACCATCACGACGGTCGGTGATTACTTGCGAGCCGAGGTTGCCGCCGGCCGTGGGTATCTGCCCGCGGGAGAGAACGTATTGCGCGCCTTTCGTCAACCCTTCGACAACGTGCGGGTCCTCATCGTCGGGCAGGATCCGTATCCAACGCCTGGCCATCCGGTAGGCCTGTCCTTCTCCGTTGATCCCGACGTCCGGCCGGTCCCCCGCTCGCTTAGCAATATCTTTCGTGAACTCGTCGATGATGTCGGTACTCCGCTGCCGACGTCGGGTGATCTAAGCCCATGGGCCGACCGCGGCGTCCTACTTCTCAATCGGGTACTCACCGTCTCACCAGGTAAACCCGGCTCACATCGCGGCAAGGGCTGGGAGGATGTAACCGCACACGCGATTTTGGCCTTGGTTCAGCGCGATCAACCACTTGTCGCGATCCTGTGGGGACGTGATGCACAAACCCTCACAACTCTACTTGGCAGTACGCCAATCGTTGCCAGCGTGCACCCTAGTCCACTCTCCGCACATGGTGGATTCTTTGGCTCGAAGCCGTTCAGCCGGGTCAACGAACATCTGACATCCCTTGGCGCGCAGCCTATTGACTGGACGTTGCCCTAGCCAATCAGTCGTCGACGCCAACTTCAACAAGTGCCGATCGAATCAGGTTCTGTGCAGCCTGCGGATAGTCGTCACCGAGCAGGCCAGCGGCAGCCATCACATAATGCCGATCCACGGTAACTCGCGGGTTAGACGGCACCCGCCAGCCGCCGGCGTGATCAGAGGTTACCGGCGCAACCATAGCGGCCAACCGGTCGTCGTCCGCGTGCCGAAAGACACCGCCACTGACAATCACCACGCGCACGTCACTCAGATTGCGGCCTGGAGTACGGCCCTCGAGCGACTCCGTGGGACGCGCGTGACGCCGCAACGCAACCGTCAGCGCGAGACGCGCGATCTGCGTGTCAGCATCGCGATCAGCGTCTGAGATCGGTAACCAGGAAGGATCATCGTGACGTGCCGTTGCTGCCGAAGCCAACGTTTCGTTCGCGTCCCCTGACTCAACCAGTCGCTCGCTCAAGGCTGCATCGACAACACCCGTTGCGCTCCAGCGCATTCCGAGATCACCCTCGACAGTGCGCCCGCGCCACATGATTTCAACTACGTCACGATGCGCAGGGTGCTCGTCCGCGTCCGGAATCAGCGCGGAGTACACATCAGTTGTCGCACCACCGACGTCAACGAGAAGCACGTCACCAAGCCCAGAGTCAGCGAGTAACTCCACCCCGGCTAGGACTAAGTCGGGAGTTGCACCACGGACGAGACTTGCGAAGCGCGGACCCTTGGTGAATCCCTTGCCACCAATGACGTGATGCACGAATACGTCGCGAATCGCTGCTCGCGCCGGCAACGGATTAAGTACGCCAATCTTGGGAAGCACGTTGTCGCAAGCAACCACCGTGCGCTTGCGTTCAAGAAAAATGGCGACGACATCTTGCTGGGCGTCAACGTTACCGGCGACGACGTAGGGCACCTTGGGCCCCGACTTCGCCAGCACCGCAGCATTGTGAAGCAGAACTTCTGCGTCACCGCCGTCCGTTCCACCGACAAGAAGTACGACATCTGGGCGATCAGACTTCAGCGCAGCGATGCCATCACGATCTAATGGCCCACTCGACACATGCACGACTTTCGCCCCAGCCGAAAGCCCAACGCGTGCACCGGCTTCCGCCGTCACCACCCGCTCGTAGCCAACCACGGCAAGCCGTAGCCCACCACCGGCCGACGAACACGCGCGAATGTCGATCGGTGATCCGCCAGCCGTTGCAACGACCTGAGCTACCGCTTGATCAAGACCAGTCAGAACATCCTGACCATCACCAACCGTCGTCGGCACAGATGCCGTGGCAAGCAGCACACCCGCATCGTCTCCGACCGACACTGCCGCAGCCTTCGTAAACGTCGAACCCGTATCGACACAGACGATGTACGGCGAACTCACCCGAGCGCCTGCACAAGGTCGGCCACAAGATCGTCAACATGCTCGATGCCAACGGAGAGCCTGATCAAATCCGAGGGAACTTCAAGTGCCGATCCCGCAACTGAGGCATGGGTCATGCGCGCCGGATGTTCGATGAGTGATTCAACACCTCCGAGCGATTCACCAAGAGTGAACAACTGCGTCGATGCACAGACGTCGAGCGCCTTCTGCTCGTTTCCGTTAACCCGGAAACTGATCATGCCGCCAAAGTCGCGCATCTGCTTCACCGCAACATGGTGCCCATCGTGACCCTCTAACCCTGGGTAGAGCACCTCGGACACTGCCGAGTGATTACTGAGCATGTCGACGATGACCTTCGCATTGGCGCAGTGACGATCCATCCGAACTGCCAAAGTCTTGGCACCGCGCAGTACCAGCCACGAATCAAGCGGGGCAGCCACAGCACCCATCGCGTTTTGGTGATACGCAAGCTGTTCGGCAAGTTGCGGTTCCCGCGCGATCAAGGCGCCGCCGATCACATCGCTGTGACCACCGAGGTACTTCGTCGTTGAGTGCACGACGACATCTGCGCCGAGGAGTAACGGCTGCTGCAAGTAAGGCGACGCGAAGGTGTTATCGACCACGAGGATCGCATTGTTGGCGTGAGCCAACTCGGCGATGGCCGCGATATCGGCTACCCGAAGAAGCGGATTGGTTGGCGTTTCAATCCAGATCATCGACGTACGGCCGGGCTGGATTGCCGCCTCGACAGCCGCAAGATCAGTGAGCCGAGCTGGGGTGTATTCAACTCCCCAACGTCCTAGCACGCGAGAGAACAGACGGAAAGTGCCACCGTAAGCATCATCGGGGATTACCGCGTGCGCGCCGGGCGAAAGCACCGTGCGCATGAGGGTGTCTTCGGCCGCCAAGCCGGAAGCAAAGGCCATGCCCTTGGTCGTCCCAGCGGCAGCACCGACCGGATCCTCGAGAGCAGCTAGGCACTCCTGGAGCGCATCCCGGGTCGGATTGCCCGACCGTGAGTATTCGTAGCCATTGCGCAGCCCACCGACGCCGTCCTGGGCGTAGGTGGATACCTGATAGATCGGGGGTACAACCGCACCCGTGCGCTCGTCGGGCTCCTGACCAGCGTGCAGGGCGACGGTCTCGGTGTGGGTCCAAAGCGGGTGGTTACTCATAGCAGAACCCTACGGGTCCGGGCTCGCACAATCATCATCAGTACGCCAGACTTTCTTGTGACGCCGGGAAGGATTTGGACCATTCCGATGTTGTGGAAGATGCGAACTGCAATCGCAGTGAACGCATCCTTGAGAGGTTGGTGTTCATGTTTTTGTTTGGCTCAGCTGCCAAGACCCGCATGGTGACCCCGGAAGATGCCCTTCCCGGACGCGCCGAGCGCCCATTTGAACTGCCCGCCGAGCATCTGGTGCTCGGAACGCTGCTTGAGGGCCCGTACCCAGAGGGCACGGAAAGCCTGTATCTCGGCATGGGCTGTTTCTGGGGCGCGGAGAAGAAGTTCTGGCGAATCCCCGGCGTCTACACCACCGCCGTCGGTTATCAGGGCGGAATCACCCCCAACGCGTCCTACGAAGAGGTGTGCACCGGTCGGACGGGCCATGCGGAGAACGTTCTGGTTGTTTATGACCCCTCGGTGGTGTCGACGTACGACCTACTCAAGGTGTTCTGGGAGAACCATGATCCAACCCAGGGCTATCGTCAGGGCAACGATGTCGGCACTCAGTACCGATCCGCGGTGTTCTGGACGAACGATGATCAGGCCGAGATCGTTGAGCGCACGCGTGCATCATTCGACGCTCTGATCCGCGAGCGTAAGTACGGCGAGGTCACCACTGAAGTCGGACCGGCCGAAGGGCTCCCCTTCTACTTCGCCGAGCCGTATCACCAGCAGTACCTGTACTCACATCCAAACGGTTACGACTGTCACTCAGAGACTGGCCTGAAACTTCCAGCCTTGTAGTCGACCTAGGACGGCTAGTTGGTCCCCGAACGAGGATCAACTAGCCGTTTTTCTATGCCCACACGTGGGCGCGACTTCCCGGGACCGGACTGACGATTCGACCTGCCCATCGCAACGCCGCTACGAAATGGTTAGGGTCGATCCATGACTGACGCAACCACCCAGGTGGTCTTGGCCGGCAAACTCGTCGACGTCGTGAACGGCAATGTCCTGCCATCGCAGGCAATCCACATTGCCGATGATCGCATTGTCGCCGTTGCCCCCATCTCCGATGGGATACCCGAGGGTGTCCCCACTCTTGACCTCACCGATCACGTCGTCCTGCCAGGAATGATCGACTGCCACGCGCACGTGATCGGTCAGCTTGAATCCGGTCACGGCTACGCCGGTATGGTCATGACGACGGCTGCGCGAGAAGCACTTGCGGGAGTCGCCAACGCTCGAGACACCCTCGCCGCCGGATTCACTGCGGTTCGCGATGTTGGCACCTTCCATGCCCTCACAGACATCGCACTACGCGACGCGATCAATGGCGGCTGGGTTCTCGGCCCTCGAATGCAGTGTGCCGGCGCGTTCATCACAGTTCCCGGTGGTGGCGGAGACGTCAGCGGGTTCGCGATCAATGTCGACTCAGGTATCCCCCGGGAACTTCGTTATGGCGTCGCACGAAATGCTGACGAGGTACGAGATGCCGTACGGCGCATAATCCAAGGCGGCGCAGAACTCATCAAAGTCATCGCAACCGGGGCCGTCTTAACTGAAGGCACCACCCCCGGTGCGTGTGAATTCACCGAGGCTGAAATACGTGCAGCAGTTGAAGAAGCAGCACTCTACGGAATGTACGTCGCCACACACGCACATGGCGCAGAGGGCATCAAGCGGGCCATTCGCGCCGGTGTTCGCAGCGTCGAACATGGCTCGCTCATGGACGACGAGGCAATCGCGATGATGGCCGATTCCGGGACGTATCTTGTCGCCGACATCTACAACGGCGACTACATCAATGAGATCGGTACTCGCGACGGCTGGTCTGCGAACACGATGCGTAAGAACCGCGAAACCACCGATGCGCAACGCGAGGGTTTCACCAAGGCTGTCACAGCAGGTGTGCGCATCGCTTACGGAACGGACAGCGGCGTTTATCCGCACCGAGATGCGGCGAACCAACTTCCGTACATGGTTCGCCATGGAATGACCCCGATGCAGGGCATTCAAGCCGCCACTATTGTCGCGGCCGAATGCATGGGCTGGGAGGATCGCGTCGGATCAATCACCTCAGGAAAGTTCGCCGATTTCGTTGCCGTTAAAGCAGATCCGATTGCGAGCAACCTTGAATCACTACGTCGCCTCGACGTGGTGATTAAGGGCGGCGTGCAGATCGCGATCGACTAGACAGACAAGTAGCCGAGCAAATCCTGACGAGTTACTACACCAACGGGTTCGCCATCTTCAACGACGATCGCGGCATCGGCAGCTTCAAGCGCTGTCACAGCCGCAGCGACTGCCTCACCAGCGCCAATTAGCGGCAAGCTTGGCCCCATGTGCTTATCAATGGAATCAGCCAAGCTCGCCTTACCTGAGAACAGCGCATCAAGTAACTGGCGTTCCCCAACGGAGCCAACGATTTCCGCTGTCTTTACAGGTGGCTCGGCCTTGACGACAGGCACGAG
>JBAXUN010000055.1:0-15416 GCA_037129655.1 Actinomycetes bacterium | reverse complement strand
ACCTGCGGACCTTGGGCGAGCACCCACGCCAATGCAATCTGTGCCGAGGTAACGCCGCAACGGGCGGCAATCGCTGCAACTGAATCGACCAACGCTTGATTCGCGGTCATGTTCTCCTCGCTGAAACGCGGGAGCGTAGATCGGAAGTCATCGTCACCGAAGGTGCGCGGCGCCAACGCACCCGTCAAGAAACCACGACCCAATGGTGAGAACGGAAGGAAGCCGATCCCGTTTTCCACGGTGAAGGGCAACACATCAGCGAGCCAATCACGCGTCCACAACGAGAGTTCGCTTTGCACGGTGGCAACTGGATGGATCGCCTGCGCGCGCTGAAGTTGATCCAAGGTTGGTTCAGAAAGACCAATCGCACGAACCTTTCCGGCCGCAACCAGCTCGGCAAATGCACCCCAGGTTTCCTCGATCGGGACCTCCGGATCAATGCGGTGCAGCTGGTAGAGATCGATGTAGTCGACACCAAGCCGAGTCAACGATGCATCGCAGGCCGCGCGCACATACTCTGGCGAGCCGTTACGGCCATGCTTGAAATCTGGACGCCACACGATCCCGCACTTGGTGGCCACGATCGCGCGCTCGCGATGGCCAACAAGGGCGCGACCTACCAGCTCTTCGTTGATGTGCGGGCCGTACACGTCAGCCGTATCGAGGAGGGTCACACCGATATCGAGGGCGTGATGAATGACGTCGATCGACACGTCGTCATTGCCGGTGCCAACGTCATAGCCGTACGACATGCCCATGCAGCCGAGGCCAATCGCCCCGACCTCGATACCGCTACTTCCAAGTGTGCGCGTGTCCATAGGTCGAGGTTAGTGGGTGCGGATCTGGCCGCGGCGAAGTTGAACCGATAGCGTCCACATATGACGGATGTGGTGATGCTTCCCTGGGCGGACTACGCGGCTACATTGGGCGGCGCAACTCTCGGCCTTGATGTCGAAGTTTTTTCCGAGGGTGATCCCGAGCCCGATCAAGCGATCCTCGACAACGTCGTCTTCTACGTCCCACCTTACGAAGGTGGCCGACGTTCCCTCGCCGTCATCCCGAACATGCCGCGGGTGCAGATCGTGCAAAGCCTGTGGGCGGGTGTCGATGGCGTCTGGCCCTTCATGCGCGCGGGTGTCAGCCTGCACAACGCGGCTGGGGTTCATGACGCATCGACGGCAGAGCTAGCCGTCGGCCTAGCGATTGCGCGGCTTCGTCGTCTCGACGAGTTCGCCGTCGCACAAGCGCGCGGGGCTTGGCTGCATGACTTCACACCCGCGCTGGCAGATCGAACTGTGCTGATCCTCGGCTACGGAAACATCGGCCAAGCAGTTGAACGACGACTTGCCGGTTTCGAGGTCAACATCATCAGAGTGGCCACAACCGCGCGTACCGACGATGAAGGCCGCGAAATACACGGCCAGGACGAGCTTCCGGCGCTGTTACCCATCGCCGACGTGGTGATCGTGATCATGCCGCAGACCCCTGCGACCACGAAGCTCATCAACGCAGACTTTCTCGCTCGCATGAAAGATGGCGCCGTACTCGTCAACGTTGCCCGCGGTGCCATCGTCGACACCGATGCTTTACTCGCCGAGGTGACAACGGGACGGATCAGCGCCGCCCTCGACGTCACCGATCCCGAGCCGCTGCCGTCCGACCACCCGCTGTGGACGGCGCCCGGTGTTCTGATCAGTCCGCACGTCGGCGGCAGTACGAGCGCATTCGCGCCGCGCGCGAAGAAGTTGGTCGAAGATCAACTCAATCGTTGGCGTCAAGGTGAGCCGCTCATTAACCTGATGGCCCCGCCTGCGTCATAAATCCAAGACTCGAGTGGCTACGCTGTATCCGTGACCCAGACACCTGATATCAAGCCTCGTTCCCGCACTGTGACTGATGGCATGGAGCGCGCTGCCGCTCGCGGCATGCTGCGCGCCGTCGGAATGGGTGATGACGATTGGGTCAAGCCGCAGATCGGCGTTGCCTCATCGTGGAACGAGATCACGCCGTGCAACCTGTCCCTCGATCGTCTCGCCGATGCAGCCAAGGATGGTGTGCACGCGGGTGGGGGATTCCCGCTCGAGTTCGGCACAATCTCGGTGTCGGACGGCATCTCGATGGGTCACGTCGGAATGCACTTCTCGCTTGTGAGTCGCGAAGTTATCGCTGACTCAGTTGAAACCGTCTTCGAGGCCGAGCGCCTTGACGGTGGTGTGCTGCTGGCCGGTTGCGATAAGAGTGAGCCCGCCATGCTCATGGCTGCCGCGCGCCTGGACATATCCGCCGTCTTCCTTTACGCCGGTTCGATCCTGCCGGGTCGGGTTGGCGATAAAGACGTCACGATCATCGACGCATTCGAGGCTGTCGGCGCATGCGCGCGCGGCCTGATCACCCGCGAGCAGGTTGACGAGATCGAGCGCGCAATCTGCCCAGGTGAAGGTGCCTGTGGCGGTATGTACACCGCGAACACGATGGCGGCTGCCGCCGAAGCAATGGGTATGTCACTTCCGGGATCGGCTGCACCGCCGGCCGTCGACCGTCGTCGTGACGGATACGCCCGCCGCTCAGGCGAGGCCGTTGTTGAACTTCTACGCCAAGGCATCACGACCCGCGACATCATCACCCGCAAGTCACTTGAGAATGCGATCGCCGTTGTCGTTG
The DNA here is from genome assembly GCA_037129655.1 of Actinomycetes bacterium. Classification (GTDB taxonomy): domain Bacteria; phylum Actinomycetota; class Actinomycetes; order S36-B12; family CAIYMF01; genus Longivirga. The sequence goes on along the minus strand of JBAXUN010000055.1, from coordinate 12,755 downwards.
CCCTCGGCGGCTCGACGAATGCCGTGCTGCACCTGCTCGCGATCGCACATGAGGCCCACGTCGAACTTGAGATCGAAGACTTCAACCGCATTGCCGATCGCGTGCCGCACTTGGCGAACGTGAAGCCGTTCGGTCAATACGTCATGAGCGATGTTGATCGCATCGGTGGAGTGCCGGTGGTGATGAAGGCACTGCTCGACGCTGGCCTCATGCACGGTGATTGCCTCACCGTTACGGGGAAGACGCTGGCCGAAAATCTAGCCGAGATCGCACCACCGGATCCCGATGGCAAGATCCTGCGTGCACTGAACGACCCGATTCACAAGACCGGTGGCCTGAGCATTCTCAAGGGATCGCTTGCTCCAGACGGTGCCGTCGTAAAGACGGCCGGCTTCGATGCAGATGTTTTCGAAGGCACCGCCCGCGTGTTCGATGGTGAAGCCGGCGCCATGGCGGCAGTTGCCGAAGGCACACTCAACAAGGGCGATGTCGTCGTGATCCGCTACGAAGGCCCGAAGGGTGGCCCGGGTATGCGCGAAATGCTCGCAGTGACCGGTGCGATCAAGGGTGCCGGAATTGGCAAGGATGTTTTACTGCTCACCGATGGACGCTTCTCCGGCGGTACGACGGGTCTTTGCGTCGGTCACATCGCCCCCGAGGCATTCGACGGTGGGCCGATCGCGTTCATCAAGGATGGCGACCGCATTCGTCTCGACGTCAGTACGCGCACGCTTGATCTGCTCGTCGATGAGGACGAGCTTGCTGCCCGTCGTGTTGGTTGGGAGCCGCCGGCACCGAAGTGGACCCGCGGGGTGCTCTCCAAGTACGTCAAGCTGGTTGGCTCGGCTCGCTATGGCGCGGTCTGCGACTAAGGCGACGCACAACGTACGGTCCGGGGCGGAATCTGCAGAGATGTGATTCACGTCTCGGATCGTGAGATTGGGACGTCCACCTCTTGACATATCCACAGGTCAGCGGCACCTTAGAAGTGTGGAGACAACGAAATCGGTAGTAGTAGTTCGCAGGCGCGCAGCCTGACGAACGATTGTCTCCTGCGCGCCGCCCCTCGAAGCCTGATAATGGCCGAGGGGTTTTTCATTGTCCGACCAACGAAAGTTAGGAAGACCAGATGACCGACCAGATCACCGGTGCCGAGAGCCTCGTCCGCTCGATGGAGCACGCCGGAGTGGACGTCGTCTTCGGTATCCCCGGCGGCGCGATTCTGCCGGCATACGACCCGTTGATGGATTCGAAGAAGGTCCGCCACATTCTCGTTCGCCACGAGCAGGGTGCTGGGCACGCCGCGGAGGGTTATGCGCAAGCGACCGGCCGCGTTGGTGTGTGCATGGCTACCTCCGGCCCTGGTGCGACGAACCTGGTGACGCCCATTGCCGACGCCTACATGGACTCAGTGCCGATGGTCGCGATCACCGGTCAGGTGCCGAGTAAGGCAATCGGAACGGACGCCTTCCAAGAGGCGGATATTCGCGGCATCACGATGCCTATCACCAAGCACAACTTCCTCGTAACCGATCCGCACGAAATTCCGCGCGCAATGGCTGAGGCCTTCCACATTGCTGGCACCGGACGTCCAGGTCCGGTTCTGGTGGACATCGCCAAGGATGCGCTCCAGGCGATGACGACGTTCGACTGGCCGACGGTGATCGATCTGCCCGGCTACCGTCCCGTCACCCGCCCACACTCTAAGCAGGTGCGTGAAGCTGCGCGGATGATCGTCGAGGCGAAGAAGCCGGTTCTTTACGTGGGTGGCGGCATCATCAAGTCTCACGCCAACAAAGAGCTCCTTCAGCTCGCTGAGCTCACCGGCATTCCCGTCGTCACCACGCTGATGGCTCGCGGCGCATTCCCAGACAGCCACCCACTGCACATGGGTATGCCTGGCATGCACGGCTCGGTTTCGGCCGTCGGTGCGCTTCAAAAGAGCGATCTGCTCATCACACTCGGCGCGCGATTCGACGACCGCGTCACAGGCAAGCTTGACTCATTCGCGCCTGACGCTCGCATCATCCACGCCGATATCGACCCAGCCGAGATTTCAAAGAATCGTGTCGCGGATGTGCCGATCGTGGGTGATGCGAAGGAGGTCATCGTCGAGCTCATCGTCGCGCTGAAGGCCGAGCATGAGTCGGGCAATGTGGGCGACTATGCCGAGTGGATGGATTTGCTCGCGCACATGAAGGCGACCTATCCGCTCGGTTACGACCACCCAACCGACGGCACGTTGGCACCGCAGTTCGTCATCGAACGGCTCGGCCTTATCGCCGGACCGGAGGCGATCATCGCCGCGGGTGTGGGCCAGCATCAGATGTGGGCCGCGCAGTTCATCAAGTACGAAATCCCAGCAACCTGGCTCAACTCCGGTGGTCTTGGAACCATGGGCTATGCCGTACCTGCGGCTATGGGTGCCAAGGTCGGCCGCCCTGAAGCCACCGTGTGGGCAGTCGACGGCGATGGCTGTTTCCAAATGACGAATCAGGAACTCGTTACGTGTGCCATCAATGAAATCCCCATCAAGGTTGCGTTGATCAACAACTCGTCACTTGGCATGGTTCGTCAGTGGCAGACGCTTTTCTACGAATCCCGTTACTCGAACACCGATCTGCACAGCCACCGCATCCCAGATTTCGTGAAGCTTGCCGACGCGTATGGCTGCCACGGTTTGCGCTGCGAATCACCCGACGACGTGGACGCGACGATCGAGAAGGCGATGTCCCTCAACGATGCACCCGTCGTCGTCGACTTCGTAGTCAACAAGGACGCAATGGTGTGGCCGATGGTCGCAGCAGGCACAAGTAATGACGAGATCAAGGTTGCTCGCGACCTTGCCCCCAAGTGGGATCGAGAGGACTAACGATGGACCGACACACACTTTCCGTACTGGTGGAAGATCAGCCAGGTGTTCTCGCCCGTATCTCGGCGCTGTTCTCCCGTCGTGGCTTCAACATTGAGTCACTTGCTGTGGGGCCGACTGAGGTTGAAGGCGTCTCGCGCATGACGATCGTCGTCAACGTTGATGAGCTGCCGCTCGAGCAAGTGACCAAGCAGCTCAACAAGCTGATCAACGTTCTCAAGATCGTTGAGCTTGATCCTGAGGCAGTTCAGCGTGAGTTGCTGCTCGTTAAGGTGAAGGCCGATATGGATTCGCGCTCGCATGTTCTGGAGACCGTCGCCCTGTTCCGCGCCAAGGTCGTGGACGTCGCTACCGATAGCGTCACGATTGAAGCCACCGGAAGCCGCGACAAACTCCAAGCCCTGCTTCGGGTTCTGGAGCCATTTGGCATCAAAGAGCTCGTTCAGTCCGGCGTGGTTGCCATTGGTCGCGGATCGCGCTCGATTTCTGATCGCAGTCTTCGATCCGCGGATCGTCCTGCCTAAGCACGACCAGCCCCTCTGTACGACCCAGCCCGCCTGTACGACTCCGAGCACCACCTGAAAGACTTTGCCCAATTCAGTTCGAGATGCACTTCTCCCCAGACGCTAGGAGCCAATCGTGGCCGAGATGTTTTACGACGCAGATGCTGACCTGTCGATCATTGCGAGCAAGAAGGTCGCAGTGCTCGGATACGGAAGCCAAGGCCACGCGCACGCGCTGAACCTGCGCGACTCTGGGGTTGACGTCCGCGTCGGCCTGCTTGAGGGCAGCGCCTCACGCCCCAAGGCAGAGGCCGAGGGTCTGCGCGTTCTCACCCCGAGTGCCGCGGCAGCAGAGGCCGACGTCATCGTCATCCTCGCCCCAGATCACAAGCAGCGTCACCTGTACACCGAGTCCGTCGAGCCCAACCTTTCCGCTGGTAAGGTGCTCGTCTTCGGTCACGGCTTCAACATCCGCTTCGGCTACATCAAGCCACCAGCCGATGTCGACGTGATCATGGTTGCCCCCAAGGGTCCAGGTCACCTCGTTCGTCGTGAGTACGCCGCTGGCCGTGGTGTACCGGTAATCGTTGCCGTTGAGCAGGACGCGACGGGCACCGCATGGGCGCTGGCCCTGTCGTACGCCAAGGGCATCGGCGGCCTTCGTGCTGGCGGTATCAAGACCACGTTCACCGAAGAGACAGAGACTGACCTGTTCGGTGAGCAGGCAGTGCTTTGTGGCGGTGCCTCACAGCTCGTGATGTACGGCTTCGAGACCCTCGTTGAGGCTGGCTACCAGCCAGAGGTTGCGTACTTCGAGTGCCTGCACGAGCTCAAGCTCATCGTCGACCTCATGTACGAAGGTGGCATTGCCAAGCAGCGCTGGTCGGTTTCCGACACCGCCGAATACGGCGACTACGTCTCCGGCCCTCGCGTCATCGACCCAAGCGTCAAGGTGCGCATGCAGGAAGTTCTTGCTGACATTCAGAGCGGCAAGTTCGCCCAGCGTTTCATCGACGATCAGGATGCTGGTGCCCCTGAGTTCAAGGAACTCCGTGAAAAGGGCGAGAAGCACCCGATCGAGGCCGTCGGCCGCGATCTGCGCGGAATGATGTCGTGGGTGAAGAAGGACGGCGACGATTACGTCGAAGGTGCCGCGGGTCGTTAAGTCCGGCCGTTTGGCCCGAGCCGTGAGGTGAGGGTAGTACGTCTGGTGTTAGCAGGCGGTCCGCTGAGGCGGGCCGCCTGTTCCATATTGTGGACCTGAACGTTGGTTTAGTTTCCGGTAGTTAAACTTTAGAACGCAGACGAATGTCGGATCTAACTTTTAGGTGCACACGTGACCAAGCCCATCGTCCTCATTGCTGAAGAACTTTCCCCTGCGACCGTTGATGCGCTCGGGCCAGACTTCGAGATTCGGTCATGCAACGGCGAAGATCGCGCTGAACTGCTTAGCGCGATTGCCGATGTCGATGCGCTGCTGGTGCGCTCAGCCACCAAGGTTGATGCGGAGGCGATTGCTGCTGCCAAAAAACTCAAGGTTGTCGCGCGCGCGGGTGTGGGCCTCGACAACGTTGACGTCAAGGCAGCAACCCAGGCCGGTGTGATGGTCGTCAATGCGCCAACGTCGAACATCACCTCTGCTGCGGAACTCGCTGTTGGCTTGCTGCTAGCCAGCGCCCGCAACATCGCGCCCGCCAGTGCTTCACTCAAGGCCGGCCAGTGGAAGCGTTCGAAGTACACCGGTGTTGAACTCACCGAAAAGACTGTGGGTGTTGTTGGATTAGGCCGCATCGGGATGCTGGTGGCCAATCGTCTCGCGGCATTCGGCGTCAAGTTGATTGCATACGACCCCTATGTTCAGCCCGCCCGTGCGGCTCAGTCTGGGATCCGGATGGTCACCCTCGACGAACTATTAGCCGAGAGCGATTTCATCACTGTGCACCTGCCGAAGACCCCAGACACAGTTGGCTTGATCGGTAAAGATGCACTGTCAAAGGTGAAACCTTCCGTGCGCATCATCAACGCAGCCCGCGGTGGAATCGTCGACGAAGAGGCGCTGTACCTCGCGCTGAAAGAAGGCCGCGTTGCCGGTGCTGGCCTTGATGTTTTCGCAACCGAGCCGTGCACCGATTCGCCACTGTTCGAGCTCGAGAATGTTGTTGCCACGCCGCACCTTGGGGCATCGACGGACGAGGCTCAGGAGAAAGCCGGTATTGCGGTTGCCCGCTCAGTTCGGCTCGCCCTTGCCGGTGAACTTGTGCCGGACGCCGTCAACATCGAAGGCGGTCCGATCGACGAACTCGTACGTCCCGGGATTTCACTTACCGAAAACCTCGGCCGCATCGCCGCCTCGCTTGCTGCTGCGCCGCTTCAGGCACTTGAGGTTGAAATTCTTGGTGAGATTGCCGAAAAGGACGTTCGCGTTCTCGAACTTGCTGCACTCAAGGGTGTTTTCGGGCAATTGATCACCGAGCCAGTTTCGTATGTGAATGCGCCGCTGCTCGCCGCCGAGCGCGGTGTTGCTGTGTCGTTGACGACATCCACCGACAGTGCGAACTGGCGAAACATGGTTCGACTGAATCTCGCGCTTTCTAACGGGCAGACAGTCGTGGTTGGCGGCACTGTGAGTGGCCCACGCAACTTGCAGCGACTCGTCGAGGTTGATGGCTTTGCGATCGACGTTGAGATGAGCCAGCACTTTGCATTCCTGCGCTACCACGATCGTCCCGGTGTTGTCGGTGTGGCTGGACGCATCTTTGGTGAGGCGTCAATCAATATCGGTGGCATGCAGGTAAGCCGCAATGACGTTGGCGGAGAGGCGTTGATCGCTCTCACGGTCGACTCGGCGATTCCCGCGGAGGTCCTGAACGCGATTAGCGTTGAGGTCAAGGCAACATCGGCACGATCGGTGAACCTCGACCTCTAAGGCCGTGGGCGGCCAAGCGAGAATCAGAATATCCCGGCGACCTGGGGTCTTTCGTGACAAGGTAAGTATGCGGGTTGCAAACGACGTGCACTGGCTCTACTCGTAAAGTCCCACCGCGACGACTACTGCTGGGGTGAGCTATGACTGATACTTCTCTGACAGATCCGTCGACGGCCATGTCCCCATATAAGAAAGGTGAGCGAACGAAGGCTTTAGCTATCGGCATCGCTCTTTGGGGTGTCGCCACGTCTTTATTCGTGTTGGCTTCAGCTCGAACGAGCATGTTGATGGGCGGCATCGAGGTGCAGTCCGGATGGGATGTCGCATGGGTCCCGCTGGGCGCGTCGCTTGTGCTTACTTTGTCCGGAATAGCAGCCCTCATGGCGATACGAGCTGGGAATCAGCCTCGTGCGCGAATATGGTTCGCGGTTGCGGCGGTTACCGGGCTTTTCTACTTGCTGGGAACTGTCCTCGGTCTCCTAGGTGTTTTGCGGATTAACAGGACTCGCCGCTAACAGCCGCTTGCAGTAGAGCCGGTAGTCGGCGTCGCATCAAGATGCAACCAAGTCGGAAGAGGCGCCACGCCGGCCTAGAAGGCATCCTTCAACAATTCGGATTCGGTCGAGAACTGAGCGTATGTCCTATCGATGAGTCCGCGAGAAACCGTCGGTCATTGTCAAAGTAGATTTGGTCCAGCGAATCACGTGTAGCGAGTAACTACTCGCTGCGCTCGGCGCGGTTCACTGCGCTGACAACTGCCTTAAGTGATGCGGTGACGATCGACGGATCGATACCCACGCCCCACAGGATCTGTCCACCTACTGCGCACTCGAGGTAGGCGGCGGCAACTGCGTCACCACCGGCAGACATCGCATGCTCGTGGTAGTCGAGTACGCGCACGTCGATGCCGTGGTTATGCATCGCATCGCAGAATGCAGCGATCGGGCCGTTACCAGTACCCGAAAGTTCGATGTCAGAACCGTCGTCAGTGATAACAACCTGGACGGTCGTGGCGCCATCGACGGCTGATTCCTGCGAGATCGAGCGGAGTGCAAACCGGCCCCATGGTGCAGACGGGTTGGGCAGGTACTCGTCGTTGAAGTAATCCCACATGGCGGCCGGCGAAACCTCGCCACCCTCGGAATCGGTGACCCGCTGGATTACTTGCGAGAACTCGATCTGAAGCCGACGTGGAAGTTCGAGCTTGTGCTCGCTCTTCATGATGTAGGCGACGCCACCCTTACCGGACTGCGAGTTAACGCGGATCACGGCTTCGTACGTGCGGCCGACATCCTTGGGATCGATAGGCAGGTACGGGACGGCCCAGGTCTGCTGGTCGATAGTGATTCCAGCCGCCTCAGCGTCACGTGCCATCTCAGCTAAGCCCTTGTTGATGGCATCCTGATGTGATCCGGAGAAGGCCGTATAGACAAGGTCACCACCGTAGGGGTGCCGCTCGCTGACGGGCAGCTGATTGCAGTATTCGACGGTGCGACGGATGTCGTCGATATCGCTGAAGTCGATCTGCGGATCAATGCCCTGGCTGAACAGGTTCATGCCGAGCGTGACGAGGCAGACGTTGCCAGTGCGCTCACCATTTCCGAACAGGCAGCCCTCAATGCGATCCGCACCTGCCATATAGCCGAGCTCGGCAGCCGCGACGGCCGTACCGCGATCGTTGTGTGGGTGAAGCGACAGGACGAGCGAATCGCGACGAGCCAGGTTGCGGCTCATCCACTCGATCGAATCGGCGTACACATTCGGCGTTGCCATCTCCACGGTGGCAGGCAGGTTCACGATTGCCTTGCGATCTGGGCTCGGCTCCCACACGTCGAACACTGCGTCACAAACCTCGACCGCGTACTCGAGCTCAGTCCCTGTGTAAGACTCGGGCGAGTACTCGAAGTACACCTCGGTACCGGTCAGGTTTTCGGCGTACTTCAAGCAGAGTTGAGCACCGTGAGTAGCGATGTCTTTGATGCCATCACGATCCAGGCCGAAGACAACGCGACGCTGCAACGTACTCGTCGAGTTGTACAGGTGGACGATTGCTTGGCTTGCACCCTGAATCGATTCGTACGTGCGCTCGATCAGGTGCTCGCGGGCCTGCGTCAAAACCTGAATGACAACGTCATCAGGGATCATGTCGCCCTCGATGAGTTGACGAACAAAATCGAAATCGGTCTGGCTGGCAGATGGGAAGCCAACCTCGATCTCCTTGTAGCCCATATCCACCAGCAGTTTGAACATCCGCAGTTTGCGGGCTGGTGTCATCGGATCGATCAACGCCTGGTTGCCATCGCGAAGATCAACCGCACACCAGCGCGGTGCTTCGGTGATGACCTTCGACGGCCACGTGCGATCCGAGAGCGGGAGCGGAGTGAAGGGGGAGTAGCGCTGCCACGACATCGGGGACGGCTTCTGCGAATTGCGCAGTTCGTATGCGTTACGAGGTGTTGCGGCGGGATTGGCGTTCATCATGGTTTCCTCACGAAGGTTTACGTGGCCGATTTTCTTGTGAACCGGCACGCCAACACTCCGCAGCGAGGAGGCCGGCTCTAGGCCTCGCTGCGGCCGCTAAGAAGCAGGGCCACGTGAGTCATCTCTCGTAGAGTATCAGGCTCTCGCTGGCACTCGCTGCCTACGACGTCACGCCGTCTCGAATCTTGGGACGTCAGGGCCGCATCGTGGGACGCGGCGGTATCCTCAACATCATGGGAACCTCTTACCGCCTTGCTGTGATCCCCGGTGATGGGATCGGAATCGACGTTGTCGCCGAAGGCCTCAAAGTGCTTGATGCTGTTGCGGCCACCAACAATCTGAGCTTTGAGCGCAACGACTATGACCTTGGCGCTCGTCGCTACAACGCGACCGGTGAGACGCTGCCAGATTCGGTAATCGAAGAGCTCAAGGGTGATGACGCGATCCTTCTCGGGGCCATCGGTGATCCGAGCGTGCCGCCGGGTGTCCTCGAGCGCGGCCTGCTGCTTCGTCTTCGCTTTGAACTTGATCACCACGTGAACCTGCGCCCGGTGAAGCTGCACAAAGGTGTTGCTACGCCGCTATCAGGTAAAGGCCCCGAAGATATCGACATGGTCGTGTGCCGTGAAGGTACCGAGGGTCCGTACGCGGGTGCCGGTGGCTTCCTGCGTCATGGCACGCCGCACGAAATCGCGACGGAGGAGAGTGTCAACACCCGTTACGGTGCTGAGCGCATCATCCGCGATGCCTTCGCGCGTGCTGATCGTCGTCGCAAGAAGGTAACCCTCATTCATAAGACGAACGTCCTCGTCCACGCTGGTGGATTGTGGAAGCGCACCTTCGACGAGGTTGCCGCGGAATTCCCGCACGTTGAAACGGACTACTGCCACATCGACGCCGCGTGCATGTTCTTCATCACGCACCCTGAACGCTTCGATGTGGTCGTCACCGACAACCTGTTCGGCGACATCATCACCGACATCGGCGCTGCGATTGCTGGTGGAATCGGTCTCGCGGCTAGTGGAAACCTCGACATGAGTCGCAAGCACCCGAGCATGTTCGAGCCTGTGCACGGCTCGGCGCCGGACATCGCTGGCAAGGGGATCGCTGATCCAACCGCCGCGATCATGTCCGTGTCGATGATGCTCGACCATCTCGGTGAAGTTGCCGCCGCTGCCAAGGTGGAAGCTGCCGTCGGGGAAGACCTAGAAACCCGTGGAACCACAGTGCGTTCGACCTCTGAAATCGGCGACGCGATCGCCGCACGCGTGGCCAACTAGTTCCGCTGTTAAGGCAAGAAAGGTACCTTCAGATCATGTCAATAACTGCTGATGCTATGGGCACGGCTCTGTGGCCGATCACCCTCAACCCGTCAACGAATCCGGCGAGCACCGAACGTCGTGAAGAGATACTCTCGGACCCTGGTTTTGGACGTTACGTCACCGACAACATGGTGCGGGCGAAGTGGACCGAAGAGGCCGGCTGGCATAACGCCGAGCTTGTGCCGTACGGCCCGCTCATGCTTGACCCGGCCACGAACTTCATTCACTACGGTCAGTCGATTTTCGAGGGCCTGAAGGCATATCGCCATGCAGACGGATCGATCGTTACGTTCCGTCCGCATATGAATGCCGGCCGCTTCAAGCGATCTGCGCGCCGACTTGCCATGGCCGAGGTTCCTGACGAACTCTTCGTCGGAAGTATCGAAGCACTGGTTCGACAAGATCAGGCGTGGGTGCCTGATGGTGCAGAGAAGTCGCTATATCTGCGTCCCTTCATGTTCTCCAGCGAAATTGGCCTAGGCGTCCGTCCCGGCAACGCGTATGAGTTCTTGCTGATTGCGTCACCCGCGGGTGCCTACTTCCCACGTGGCGTAAAGCCAGTGAATGTATGGCTTTCCGACGATTACGTCCGCGCCGCCCAGGGCGGAACGGGTGAGGCAAAGTGTGCCGGTAACTACGCGGCAAGCTTGATTGCTCAGGCTGAGGCTGCTGCCCATGGCTGCGATCAGGTCGTCTGGCTCGACGCGGTGGAACGTCGCTGGATCGAAGAAATGGGCGGAATGAACCTGTATTTCGTCATGGGTTCTGGTGATGGTGCACGTCTAGTCACTCCGTCTCTGACGGGGACGTTGCTGCCGGGGATTACCCGCGATTCACTGCTGACGATCGCTGCCGATCTTGGTATTCGCGCCGATGAAGAACGCATCAACGTTGACGATTGGCGCGACGGCTGCACCAGTGGCGAGATCACTGAGGTGTTTGCCTGTGGCACCGCCGCGGTGATTACCCCCGTTGGTCAGGCGAAGTCACGCAACGGTTCATGGCAGGTTGGCTCGGGTGAGCCGGGCCAGGTCACGATGCAGCTACGTCAAGCTTTGCTCGATATTCAAACCGGTCAGGCGCACGACAAGCATGCGTGGTTGCACACCCTCGTTTCGGCCTGATGTCCGCAGTTTGCGCGATTGATTTCTACGTTCGCCAGCTTCTATTCGCTACTGCTAGTTAAACGCTTCCGGTGGCAGGCTGACTTGCGGTGCTGTACGCGCGGCTGGGTCGAGGGCTGAGCAGCTAAGTGCTGCCTTTGACATCTCATCGGCGCGCACCTTCGTGCCATCCTCGTTGGGGTGAATTCCGTCACCGAACCATTCGGGATGGATCGCCGCCAGCTCACTCCAACGAACAACGTGAATGTTTGTGTGCTCGGTGGCGAGTGCATCCAACGCCGTATTGATCGAACTCGCAGGCTCCTGAAGCCCGAGATTCGGATCGTTGCCCTGCGGGCGAGCAATGTCCATCCATACGACGCACCGGTGTGGACCGATCATGTTCATGATGTTCTCGGCTGACGTAGTGAAGTCAGCAGCTGACCAATCATTAGTACCCGCGCTCACGATCACCACATTGGGGATATCGGCCTGCCCGGCTAGTGCTGCGGCGATCTGCTCGGTTGAGCGGCCAACCTTGGCTACGTACGAGACGTAGCGATCCGGCAGCAGATTCGCCAGGTACGGATATACGTCCAGCGCGAGTGAATCCCCGAGAACAAGAGTTGGCTCAGCTGGACCAAGCTCAGTTGATGTGGGAGATGGGTGCGCGGTGGCCGTCGCGCTAGGGGTCGCGGTCACCTGTGGTGAGGTCGTCACCGAAGCGGGCTTGAGCATTGTGGATGCTGCTGCGATACCGGCAAGCGCGAGCACCAAGATCCCGACGAACAGTAGTCCCCGCTGCATGGGGGTGAGTCCGGTGGACGCGGCGGGGTCAGGCACCGGTACAGACTACGTTGCCGTGCTATTTCGGCGAACTCGACCGTCCCCAGTATGTCAACGACGGTGACGCGAGTAGGAAAACGGGGCATACGCGGCATGTCGGTCATCGGGCGTCCACAGAGCAACTGGAGTTAGACACGCGACATGGCGGCCATTTTGATTTGAAAAAATAGTTATTGTTACGTAATGTCCTTTTTATGTGCCCATGGGGGGCCATTACTAAATGATGGAGCTGCACCAAAATGAAGATGAAACCTTCCTACCAACGCGTTGCTGCGATTATTGGTGTGACGAGTGTGTTGATCGTGGGTTACGACGCGGTCACGTATGCCGCAGAGGGGCAATCCCTACTGCTGGGCAAAGCCAACACTTCCAACGCCGTTACGACTGTCCAACGCTCGACGGCTGGTGCAGCGTTCGCTTTGATCGTTTCGAACTCGTCGAACTCACCTTTCACAACAAATGGCACGGGTAAAGTGTCGAACCTTTACGCAGACCGTGCTGCAACTGCAGACAATGCGACGCTACTAGGTGGGCTCACTCTCGCTCAGATCCAGACAGCAGCCAAGGGCGCCACCGGTCCTCAGGGCGCACAGGGAGCGCAAGGACCCAAGGGTGATCCGGGCGTTGCCGGTGCGGCAGGTGCCGTTGGAGCGCAAGGACCCAAGGGTGATCCGGGCGTTGCCGGTGCGGCAGGTGCCGTTG
>JBAXUN010000054.1:0-15525 GCA_037129655.1 Actinomycetes bacterium | reverse complement strand
TGTGCTCTTTGCTGATGCGTTCTGTGAGCCCGATCCCGGGCATCATTCCGTGATCCAATGAAAAAGATCCCCCGGATCACCGGGAGATCTTTTTCATTGGAGCGGGTGACCGGGTCCGTCACACTTCCTTCGGAAGTGCTCCTCCCGATCCCGGGCATCATTCCGTGATCGCATAAGGAAAGCCTCCGGGATCAACCGGAGGCTTTCCTTATGCGAGCGGGTGACCGGGATCGCCTCTCGTGCAGCGGATCTCGCCGAGGTGGGCATGATCTCTCCGTCATGGCAAACCCCAGGTGGGCCGGACGCACAGTTCGTCACCTGCATCGACGTTCGCTCTGAGCGCCTTCGGCGTCACCTAGAGAACGTTGGGCCATGGGAGACGTACGGTGCGGCCGGGTTCTTCGGTCTCCCACTTCGTCACGTCTCACCAACTGGGGTGGTTACTGAACGATGCCCTGTCCTGATCCGACCCGCGAACACTGTGACCGAAACTGCGCCCTCCACGACATGGGGTTGGTCTACATCCGAGAGTGGTGATGCTCTGCATGGAGTTGAGTCGCGACCATTCACCCCGTATGCACTCGCCGAAGCTTCTGGCTGGCTTCTCGGCCCAATCGCGGCCGTCCGCACTGCAGTGCCGCAATGGTGGGCGCGCGCATCAACAGCGGTGCAGTCGAAACTTGGCGCCCCAACGAGTGGCTACTTAGCGACGACGAACGACGTAGACGCCACTGGTGTCGGCTTCTCCATCGATGAGTTGGTCGATCTCGCAGATGGGTTCCTTCGCAGTACCGGTCTGGTCGAGCTGGCACCTGTCGTAGTGCTGTGCGGACACGGGGGAACGGCGACCAATAACCCGCATCTTGCCGCTTACGACTGCGGAGCCTGTGGTGGTCAGTCAGGTGACGTCAGCGCGCGCGCGATGGTGCAAGTACTGTCCGATCCGCTGGTTGCCGCGGGCTTACTCGAACGCGGTCTCGACACCTCGGGAACAGTGTTTGTGGCCGCACTTCACGACACGACTCGGGATCGCGTCACATTCTTCGATGTTGCGCACGCCCCCACGACTGTCATAAGCCGGCTCATCGGCGACCTCGACCGTGCTACCGACGCGGTTGCGCATGAGCGAAGCGTCACTCTGCCGCAGGCACCGAGTACTGCGGATACGGCGTCGCTGCGTCGCCACTTGGACCGACGCGCTGCTGACTGGGCGCAAGTTCGTCCCGAGTGGGGGCTAGCGGGCAACGCGGCAATGGTGATCGGGCCACGATCATTGACCATCGGCTCGAACCTCGGTGGCCGAGTATTCCTGCAGTCCTACCGACCCGATATCGACCGGGACGGAGCGCTTCTCGAATCGCTCATGGCCGGACCTCTCGTCGTCGGGCAGTGGATCAACATGCAGTACTGGTGTTCCACGGTCGACCCCGACCGGTTTGGTGCCGGTGACAAGACCACCCACAACGTCGTGGTTGGCAATGACGGAGTCGATCACACCCTGTCCGGTGTTCTGACTGGAGCACATGGGGATTTGAGGATCGGCTTGCCCTGGCAAGCTGTCTCTGCCAGCGCCCCGATCGACGGGCGATGGACTGAACTCCCGTATCACGACCCGGTCCGGCTCTTGGCTGTGATCTGTGCGCCGGTTGCAGTCGTCGACGCGATCCTGACCCGGCAGCCGGACGTGGCACGACTTGTCCTCGGCGGCTGGATCACCCTTCATGTGGTCGATCCAGATAGCGGCCAGGTCTTCGAGAAGGACGCACAGTACGGCTGGCTACCGACCCGGGATTTCGAGGTTCTGGCGGGGGAGGTCGTGATGCTCCACCGATCAACCGCGAGTTGAGCCAGGATTACGGAGGTGAGGGCCAGGATGGCAGCGGCTGCTTGGGCGAACGGTGCGATAAGTGCATAGATCAAGGCACCAAGGACTGCCAGCAGAGCGTTGGGCGTGCTAGCGACAAGTATTGTGGGAACACGTCCTTGGACGACGGACACCAGGGTGCCACCACCGACTGCGGTGATGGCACCGATGAGTACTGCACATACCCGGGGAGTCCTTTGCCTATGGCTGCTGCAGAGCCCGTGACGGCGTTCACCCCAACAGTGCGTAGTGACAACCAAAGTGGCGCGTGCGTGGCAAGGTCGGGAAGTTCAGACAGCTCAATCACTGCTGGAATCTGTCGCCGTTGATGCCGGTGTGCCAGACCGGAGTTCTCGGAGCCAAAGGCGTTAGCGGACGGTTAGCCAGATGGTTTTGAGTTCGGTGTACTGCTCGAGTGCCTCGAGGCCGTTGTCTCGACCACCGAAGCCCGAGGTCTTGTAACCGCCGAAGGGAGTTGAGATGTCACCTTCGCTGTAACCATTGATTGCAACGGTTCCGGCGCGGACTCCACGAGCGAGGCGGATGGCTGTGTCGATATCGCGTGACCAAACCGTGGCTGCGAGTCCGTAGTCGGTGTTGTTGGCAAGGTGCAATGCCTCGGCCTCTGAGTCGAATCCTTGAACGGTCACGACAGGGCCGAAGATCTCCTCGCGAACCGCAGCCATGTCCGATTGGACATCGTCGATGACAGTCGCTCCGACGTACCAACCCCCAGTTTCGGCAAACAGTCTTGTACCGCCGGCGGCTATCGTCGATCCTGCCTCACGTGCCCCATCGATGTAATTCATGACCTTTTCTAGAGCCGCAGCTTCGATGAGTGGGCCCATTACCGTGCCCGGCTCAGTGGGTTCCCCGACGACCCGAGAGGCCGCGATTTGGGCAAGCTCGCTGACAAAGTCACTCTTGATCGAGTTGTGTACCAAGATGCGAGATCCCGCGCTGCAGTTCTGTCCGGAGTTCCAAAAGGCTGCTTCGGCGAGGTCCCCCGCTACCAGGTTGAGGCGATCGGCACAGTCGCCCATGACAATT
Organism: Actinomycetes bacterium; assembly: GCA_037129655.1. GTDB lineage: Bacteria > Actinomycetota > Actinomycetes > S36-B12 > CAIYMF01 > Longivirga. The sequence goes on along the minus strand of JBAXUN010000054.1, from coordinate 12,611 downwards.
TGCGGACTCTTGCCTCCACACTCCAGGACTATTTCTTTGAGGTTGCTATTGGCCGAGTAGCGTAGGAACTCGCGACCGATCTCTGTAGATCCGGTGAAGGCAACCATGTCGACATCGTTGTGCAGGCCCAGTGCTCGACCAGCGATGTGGCCAAGGCCAGGGACGACGTTGAAGATGCCGTCGGGGATTCCCGCCTCTGTCGCCAACTCTGCAATGCGCAGCGTAGTTAGCGAGGCAAGTTCGGCTGGTTTGACCACCATGGAGTTGCCCGCGGCAAGTGCGGGGCCGATCTTCCACGCGAGCATCGCGGCGGGAAAGTTCCAGGGCAGGACCGCTCCGACGACCCCGATGGGTTCGCGGACGATCAATCCGAGGTTGTCGGGTCCAGTTGGGGACACCTTCCCGAAGATCTTGTCCGCGGCTTCCGCGTACCAGCGAATCGTCTTCACGACATCGGGGAAGTCTAGATTGAGGCAATCGGTGATGGGCTTGCCCGCGTCGATAGATTCGAGCAACGCAAGCTCGGGCGAGTTGGCTTCGATCAGATCTGCAAACCGCATAAGCACTTTCTTGCGCTCTGCGGGGGATTGGGCGCTCCACACGCCTGCCTCGAAGGCAGTTCGCGCCGCTTTCACTGCCCGATCGACATCGGCCTCAGCGCAGGCTGCAACAGTTGCGAAGACGCTGCCGGTCGACGGCGCAAGGGATTCGAAAGTCGCCCCGTCAAGTGCATCGACGAAGTCACCGTTGATGAAGGCTTGGGTGCGCGTTCCGGCGGGAAGAGTTGTGGTCATGAATGAGCTCCTGAATCGCGTGTGTGTTGGTCGATGAATGACAGGAATTGTTCAGATGGACGTGGAGGTGAGGCCCGGGTAGACGTTGTCTCGGACTTCTTCCCAACGTCCACGCAGTTTTTCGTAGCCGTTGTGGCTCGCGGGATCTGGGACCACTGGTGTGGCGCGTTCGACAACGGCCTTCACCGCTTCGGGAATCGACGGGAATAGTTCGGCACCGAAGCCGGCCAAAATTGCTGCACCGATTGAAGGTGCCTCGATCCGCAATGCGGGTGTTAACGGTCGACCGATTACGTCGGCCTTGAGCTGATTCCAAAGTTCACTTCGAGCTTCGCCATCGGAGATCGTCATCGTGCCGGCTTGCAGACCCCGGCTGAGCACGACATTGAGGAGCTCTGGGTATTGGTAAGCGATCCCTTCCAAGAGGGCGCGTACGAAGTGTGGGCGTCGATGATGTCCCGAAATTCCATGAAACACCGCGCGGACGCTGTCGTCCTGGAATGGCACCGTCGCGCCCTCGACGAATGGGAAACATAAGAGCCCATCGCTGCCCGGCGAAACGGTCGCTGCCTCTGCAACTAATTGGGGGTAGGGCGTGCCATACCCGAAGGTGTCGCGGAACCAGCGCAGTGTTGTGCCACTTCCAACGACGACCATTTCGTGCAGGTAGCGATCCGGGACCACATGCGGCATGAGACCGATGAGCCCGGTTGCATCATGATGAGGTTCGTTAGCCACGACTCGCCAGCTCATCGACGAGCCAGTGCCGATGCTGACGTCGCCGGCATCGATGACCCCCGAACCGAGTGCGGCCGCCGGGTCATCTCCGCCACCGGCAACGAGCATTGTTCCGGGCAGTAAGCCGATGTCGTATGCGGCCCTGCCGAGGGTGCCACGCGGCTCCCACGATTGGTAAGCGACCGGCGGCAGAATTTCTAGGGGGATGCCAGCAGCGTGACAGGTCTCTTCCGACCATTCACCTCCTCGCCAATCGTTCATCACACTACGAGTTGGGCCAGTTGGGTCCGTGCCAATGTCTCCCGTCAGTCGAAAGGCCAGGTAGTCCTTTGGTTGGAGCGCGTGCCGAACTTGATTCCAAACCTCGGGTTGATGACGTTTAGTCCAAACCAGATTCGGAAGGACTAGGCCCGGGATCGGTAGCGTGCCACTTCGGTCGATCAGCGTTGATCGACCGATTTCGTCGTAGAGTGCGGATGTTTCGCTGGGGTCGCGACGGTCCGTCCAGTGGATAACAGGAGCGAGTTCATTGCCGTCCGTATCGAGCAGGACGGCAATATCGCGTTGGCCGACGATGCAGAGTGCGGCCACCTCACCCGGGGAAACGCCAGCCGCACCTAGGACGTCCGAAACTGCCCGTGACAGCGCTTGATACCAGTCGTCGGCGTCGTTTTGTGCCCAGCCTGGCTCAGGGCGGTGCATGGGGTACGCGTGCTCGGCGATAGCCACCACTCCGCGCTCTGGATGTACCAGCGCGGCCTTGAGACACGACGACCCGACGTCGGCGCCGACGACATACGCGGTCATCGCGCCAGGAGCTCCGCCGGGCCGGGGAGCGGTGCTGGTGCTGGCAATGGCTCAGGGGCGCCCGGAAACTGTGCGCGCCAGTAAGACGCGATCCACGCGACCTGCTCCGGCGGAAGTTCGCGCACCTCACCAAACTGTCGGGCGGTGAGGTAAACCTCGCATGCCCCTTCAACGACAGCGGCGGTGTGGAATGCCTTTTCTAACGTAGCCCCATACGCGAGAAGGCCATGGAACTCGAGGAAGGTTGCGCCGCGTTCCCGGAGAGCGGGCTCGGTGTAGTCAGCCATTTGGTCTGTCTCGGGCTGTGAGTAAGGAGACGTCACGACGTCACCGCCGGTGGCTTCGCACAGACCGGTCAGGATAGGAGGCAGTGTCCACCCTAGGTTTGCCATCGTCATAACGGCCTTACCGTGTGTGTGCACGATCGACCCGATCTCAGGGCGGCGCTTACAAATGAGTGTGTGCATCGCCACCTCTGAGGTTGGGGCAAGGTGGCCGTCGACAACCTCCCCGTCGAGGTTGACGATGGTGATGTCTTCGGGCCTGAGAAAGTCGTACTGCTGTGATGTGGGGGTCACCGCGAGCAGGTTGGGTTCACCTTGGATACGGCAGCTGATATTGCCGGCGCACGAGTAGACAAGCCGCTCGGCCTGCAACTTGCGTGCAAATGTGGCAACTCGTGAGCGGGTCTCGAACCAAGTTTCCTTCATGCGGGTTCTCCTACGTAATGGGTTGTAGTGGGCTGTTCTTCAGTTCTTGCGGCGGGCGATCGCGACGACGCCGACGATGGCGACTGCCGCGGCCGTGATGACGGCTGGAGTGGCAACCAGGCGGGCCAAGGCTGGGAGGTCGCCGGCTTCAATTACCACGTGCGCGGGCCACGCGCCCATGTCGCCGTCGACATGTAGCGCGCGTTCCCGGTAGTGAATGCGGCGAGGTTCGAAAGGGAGTTCCCCAATCGGTGAACTGACTCTCATGCGTTCCCTCTCTGTGCGAGCAACCAATCCGATGACAACTGACGTGCGGCGTCATACCGGTCCGTAGCTGTGATGACGTTGAGCGGTTGAACGAAGACGACGCCGGAGGCGGGTTCGATGAGGGCACCTTCAACGTTTCGGTTCGGTCGGGGGTCTCCGGCCAAGATGAGCGCATCGCATGCGAGGCGCTCGGGTAGACCGTCCGCTACGAAGTCGAGGTACTCGATCCTGCTCCGTCCCACTGCGCGAAAGCTGTGGGCATTGGTGATGGATTTGTCAGCCGTCTTCGTGCCAGACGAGTCAACCGAAACAGCTGTGACTCGACCGCCGAGTTTGCCAACCGCGTCGACGACATGGTCCGCCCATTTTCCGCTGCCAAGCACGACCACGTTCGTCCACAACGGAACATCTGCCTCGAGGAGGTGCAGTGCGACGGTTGCCGGAATGATGCCTGCGGGCCTGTCTCCGTGTATGCCAACGTCTTTGGCGGTACCCGGACGTAGTCCACCAGCGAAGAACAGGGTCGAGGCAGGGATCCAGTCGATCCGGCCGGGGCTGGCCACGAGTAGGCGGGATACTTCCCATCGCAACGCGATTGAGCCCAACGCAAAGTCGACCCCCCGCGAGGCGGCCTTTTCTCCGAGTTGCCGCATGAAGGGATCGCGCCATCCGACCTCGCCACCGACGACCGGCGTCCTCTCCACCAAAGTCACCGGCCCGTGTGCAACTAGCTCGAGAGCACATGCCAGTCCGCTAGGGCCCGCGCCAACTACCACTACACGGCCGATCATGATCCGACCGTTCCGCGAGCAGTTTGCTTAACGTGGGCGGGCCCCTTGCCCGTCGCCATGGCGGTTAGGAATGAGACTCCTGCCATGCACAGCGATCCTTGGCATCGTCCGTAACCGGCACCGCTGCGTTTACGCACGCCGTCCACCGAGATCGCCGGAACCGGCCCGCTCAGCGCTTGGTTGATTTCCGCCGCGCTTACGTGTTCGCACGCGCAGATCACTTGCCCATACAGCGGATCACGGTCGGTTAGCGATATTGGATCGCCGCTGGTTCGCAGTCGTGGAACTGCTGGCAACTGTGTGATCGCGTGAGGTTTGTCCAGGACATCGAGGCCGGCATCGCGCAGGACACTGAGCGCGAGTTCGGCCGCAGCTGGCGAGATGCTAACCCCAGCGCTGCGATCGGTCACGTGAACAAGATTGGGAACGAGCTCGTCGCGCCTAAGCCGGTGGGCCTCGTCACCGGCGGGACGGTTGGCGGCAAACGTCTTGATCTGTGGGGCGCTGGCTGTGCTCGGTACAAGCAGTTTGGCGTTGTCGATGATCCAGTCGATGGTTTCAGCATCAGTAGCCCGATCGTCGGCGTCCTCGAGATCGGTGGCCGTGGGGCCGAGAAGGACTGAGCCATGCGTCGTGGGAACGACATTGCTGCCTTTGGTTGTGGGGGTGTGCGTTGAAAAAACGATTCGCGACAGTTGAGAGCCGAAGGATCGGTCCAGCACTACATACTGGCCCTTACGCGGGTACGAAGTGAACGCCTCGCCTCCGGCAAGTTGGCTGATGTGGGCGGCTCTCACCCCGGCGGCGTTTACGACGAACCGCGTCTCGAGTCGAGCCTTGTCGGTGATGACTAAGCTGCGTCCGGGTGATTGCTCAATCCTCAAAACAGTCTCGGAGAGACGGATCTGAACACCGTTAGTGGCGGCGAGAACTGCGTAAGCGACCGTTAGTCGTATCGGGTCGATCACGCCCTCATCTGGCATAAACAGCCCGGAGCGAACTTTGTTGCTGATGAGTGGCTCGAGTTCTAAGACCCGAGTTGCCGTGGCCATCTCGCCACGCACTCCACACGCATGGATCTCTTCCAAGGTGGACGGCAGGTGGTCCTCATCATGCTCTGACAGAGCCACCATGACGCCGCCCAATCGACGATATGGCACGTCGAGCCGGGCGGTGATCTCCTCCCACAGTGGATTGCTGGCGTTGATCAGTGACGTCTGCTGGAGGCTGGGAGCGCCGTAGTACGAAACGGCGACGCCTGCGTTGCCTTTGCTGGCGTGCTCTGCAACGTCTGCTTCGGATTCCACGAGCGCCACACGTGCGGATGTTGAACTCAGGCGAGCGGCCACCGCGGTTCCCAGCACCCCGCCGCCGATCACGACGACGTCGAAGACATCCGACTTCATCATCGACGTCACCTTCTTCGTCTCAAGGAACCTTTTAAACCGTCTGCTCGGGTGCGTCAGCAGGTCGAGTAACCGGATTTGCTGAGTAAACCTCATGTTCGCATGAACTGCAAGACCGTTTGTTTGAACACGGAATATTAATCTAGCAAACAAAAACTATTGACTTATGTGCGAGTCAAGAGTTCGATATCGATCACGTACCCGAGGTGGCCGTTCGGCCGCACCCGAACGACGTCGACCCTTGGGGCAGCAACGGAAGGAGCACGACCTATGGAACCAACCTCAGCCGACGTAGCGACTGAACGACAGATCGCCGTCGATGACCATGACCTCGCATCGTTCGGGTACAAGCAGGACTTTGTCCGCAGTCTCGGCGCCTTCTCGACCTTTGCCATCGGGTTTGCGTTCATTTCCATCCTGACTGGAATGTTCCAGTTGTTTGGTTTCGCCTATAGCAACGGTGGGCCGGCCATGTGGTGGGTATGGCTAATCGCAGTCTGCGGGCAATTGTTGTTCGCGCTCTCCTTCGGTGAACTCTCGGTTCGTTATCCGTTGGCCGGCTCGGTTTACAACTGGTCCAAGCAGCTTGCGAAGCCGTTTACGGCGTGGATTGCTGGCGTCAGCCTCATGCTCGCACTTGTCGTGTCAACGGCGGCTGTCGCGTTGGCCTGGCAGTTCGTGCTCCCGGCCATTTGGTCTGGGTTCCAATTCGTCGGTGACGGAACGGGTCCCTATGACCAAGCCCAAAATGCAGTGATCCTCGGGTCGATCATGATTATTGGCACAACATTGGTGAGCCTCGGCGGCACTAAGGTCCTGTCGATCGTCAACAACATCGGCGTGAGCGTGGAGCTCATCGCGGTGGTTCTCATGATTATCTTTTTCGCACTTCACGCTCAACGCGGCCCTGGTGTCGTTATGGAGACCAATGACACCGGTGCCGGATACAGCACCGGCTACCTCGGTGCGATGCTCGTCTCTGTGCTTCTCGGCCTCTACATCATGTGGGGATTCGACACCGCAGGGTCTGTGAGTGAGGAAACGGTCAACCCGCGCAAGCAAAGCCCACGAGCGATCATTCGTGCTCTCATCGCCTCTGGTGTGCTCGGCGGACTGTTGATCATCACAGCGTTGATGGCGGTTGGTGATCTCAAGGCGAAGGAACTCGGCTCCTCCGGGCTTACCTACGTGGTGAAGAGCGTGCTGGGTGATGGCTTCGGCAATGTGTTGCTGGCGTGCGTCGCCATTGCAATCTTCGTTTGCGCTCTTGCCAACCAAACCGGTGCCGTCCGCATGATCTTTGCGATGTCACGAGACAATGCACTCCCATTTGGCGGGGCGCTGTCCAAAGTCTCCAAACGCACGGAGGCGCCAGTAGTTCCCATCCTTTTGGTAGCGATCGTCGCAATCGGGATTTTGCTGTTTAACATCGGGCAGCCACAGATTTTCGTCGTGATCACTAGCGACACGGTGATTTTGGCGCTTATCGCCTACGTGCTCGTGGTTGGGCCGTTCTCACTCAAGCGGATACGTGGCGAGTGGACAGCACCTGAAAAGGGTTACTTCACGCTCGGAAAGTTGGGCCTACTCGTTAGCGGCACGGCCTTCGTTTGGGGCGTTCTAATGATCATCAACATCTCCTGGCCACGGCAGGGAATTTACAATCCTGTTGAGCCATTCCACTGGTACCTGCAGTGGGGCGGAATTCTGTTCCCATTTGGAGCGCTCGGCATTGCTGCCCTGATCTATGCGTTCTACCAGCGCGATCGGATCGGTATCCGATCTGAACACCAAGTTGACGCGGCGCGCAACGAGGTGTCGCAGTCCTGATGCCCTCAACGGGGACGTCGTGAGGTTGTCTATCACGGCGTCCCCGTCTACGGGTGCCGTGTGCACGGTTCGCGGATATGCGGACTGCGAGGGGACTCAACGTAACGTTTAAACCGACGCTATATAGTGCGCATGAAACGAACACCATACGAACAGAACTGGGGGCGTCCCTCGTGGATTCGCCGCGCCAAGGGGCGCTGTCTGCCGCCCCTCGACAACAGCGGACACGGGAGCGTCGCGCCCGAATCCTAGAATTGGTGGACGAGTTTGAGTTTGTAGGTGTGCGTGAACTGTCTGACGAATTCGGGCTCACGGAGATGTCGGTTCGTCGGGATCTTGCCACCTTGGAATCTGAAGGCGTCATCGCTCGCGTCCGCGGAGGTGCAACTCGCCCCAGAATGTCGCAGCCTTCACGCCAGTATGCGGTTGGTTCTGCGCGGAACGCAGCGGACAAGGCGCGCATCGCCCGCGCAGCGATCGAATTGATTCCGGCAGATAGCGTCGTTTTTTTCTACTCGGGATCCACAGTTGCCCGGACCGCGGCGTCATTGAATGAGGGGCTGCGGTCCTCATTGACAATCGTGACGAACTCGCTGCCCATCATCAATGAGGTCAGCTCCTGGGAAGATCCACACCTCGTGGCGATCGGTGGCACGTATCTGGCCACCTACATGGCTTTCGTAGGACCGCAGTCGATTGATGCGCTCGAGCAACTTAGTGCGGATGTTGCGATTTTGGGGTGCGATGGGCTCAGCGCCGAAGGCGGTTTGACGACACCACATCAGTTGGTTGCTCAGATCGGCACGACATTGATTAGCCGGGCTCGGCGCACCATTGTTGTTGCCGACTCGACGAAGGTAGGGCGTCGTGGATTCACGCCGATCGGCCCTGTCGATGACATAGATATCCTTGTGACTGACGCGGGCGCTGACCCGGGTGAAGTGAAATCACTGCGAGATCACGGCGTGGACGTTCGCCTGGTCTGATTCGTGACGCGGCTCGGTCGGAGCCGTGTTCGGTCGACACATAACGACGCTCTCGGCGTTTTGTCTGGCACCCCTCGATGGCCGAGTGATTTGGCATCGCCAAAATTTCGGCCAGGTCTTCGAGAAGGACGCACAATACGGCTGGCTACCGACCAGCCTTACCAAGGTGGCCGGCAGTGTGAATGTGGGTGCCCTCATTGCCGAGTCGGCGCAGTAGGGCCACGAACTGCTCTCGTTCGGCGACGTCGAGCGGTACGAGTGCCGGGCTCGTAGCGAGCACCTGCCCGGTTAACTCACGTCGAACGCGTTGCCCCTTCGCGGTCAGGGTGAGTTGCTTAACGCGGCGATCCTGTTCGCCTGGGATTCGGTCGACGAGCCCGAGTGTTTCGAGGCGATCTGTGAGCAGCGTGATGTAGGAGGCGTCGCATCCCATCGCATCGGCGAACGAGCGCATGGAGGTGGGCTTATCGAGACGTCGCAACGCACCTGCCTCGGCTGTGCTGAGGCCGGCTTCGGTTGCGATTTTTTCGAAGCCGACGTTCATGCGCCGAAAAAGGTCGAGTAGTCGCCACACGATCTCTTCGCTGTTCGAATCTGAATCCACACGCCGATTCTACCGAAATGCTTGACACATTCAAGGGTTTCTCTGTAGCGTTCGAATCCTTGAATCATTCAATCATTTAGTCAATCAAGGAGATGTCATGACAACCACCGCTCAAACCACCTCAACCACTAACACCGCGCAGCCCAAGCCCTGGATCGGAGGCGCGTGGGGCGCTGGTGCTGCCATCGTGATCAACTCCGTGATTTTCTTTGCGGCGAACGCGATTCTTTCCGGTTCGATTCAGACTGCTCAGAGTGGAAAGTCGCCCGTCGACCTGCCGTATGCGGCAGTCGCCATGGCTAGCGTGATCCCGGTGTTCGCCGGCGCCGCTGTGCTCTGGGCGCTTATCCGATTCACCAGCTTCGGGCTCCGGCAGTGGAGCATCTTGGCCGCTGTGCTCGCTGTGCTGTCCCTTGGGGCAGTTGTGACGATGCAGGTCGATGGCGGATCCAAGATTGCCCTCGCACTAATGCACCTGCTTACCGGTGCCGTAGCGATCTGGGGTCAGCGCCGGGCAGCCACTCGCTGACCATCAATTGGTGATGCAGTTGAAATATGCGTCGGCCTAGTTCGTCCTCGAGCCTTGACCTTTGGTCAGGGCTCGAGGACTTGTTGGGCGACGAACGCCGCGTAGGCGTCGGTCAGGTTGCCGAAGATGTGTTCTTGGTCAATGCGTTCTTTGAGCCCGTACTTGTCCAACGTGTCTAGAAGCAACGCGTCGGGACGGGCAAGGGCAAAGGTGATCCCACGAGCGTCGGTGAAGTCAATGAGGCCGCTGAGGCTGAGCCCAGCCGAGTAGTCGACGTCGGTCAGCGACCCCGCATCGAGGACGAGCCAACGTACCGGGTCAGGGGCTGTCTCGATGAGCGAGTGGATATTGTCGACGAACCGATTGGCGTTGGCGTAGAAGAGTTCCGCGTCGTAGCGAAAGACGAGTAGACCGGGAGTGCTCTGGGAGCCCGGTGTCGCATCTAGGTAGGCGGGCTTACCGTCCGAGCCAAGGGTGATGAGGTAATCCTTGGGCTTGTACTGGCGACGGATTAGCTCCAACAGGGATACGACGATCGCCAAGATGATGCCTTGTTCAACTCCGACCGCACACACGACGATGGCGGTCATGATCGCAATCACAAACTCGTCCATCCGACGGCTACGGATCCGCTTGAGGCCGCCAATGTCAATCAGGTCGATCCCGATCAGGAACACGATTGCGCCCAGCGTTGCCTTGGGCATATCGGTAAGCAGCCCGGTGAAGAACAGCACAACTAAGAGGACGATCACCGACATGGTCAAGTTCGCAACTTGGGTCTTGCCCTTCTGGCTGTCCAGGATCTGGGTCTTGGTGGGGCTGCCATTTACGACAAAGGTACCGGTTAAAGCCGCTGTGATGTTCGCAGCTCCGAGGCCGATGATGTCGCGGTTTACATCAACAGGATCGCCATGTTTCATCGCGAAGCTTCGTGAGGTTGCGGCGGACTGAGCGACGATCAAAACTAGGCAGGAGAACGCAATAGCCGACATCCCGCTGATGTTCGCCGACCATGCCACGCCCTGCGGAGCGCCGACCGGCGGGAAACCACCCGTCACGGATCCGACGACGTCGACACCGTGAGCGGATGCCTTGATCGCCGCCGAGATCGCGATGGACAGCACCACTGCGACGATGGCTCCCGGAACTCGGGGCAGGAAGCGTTTAAATCCCACGATGATGATCAGCGTGCCGGCCGCGAAACCGAACGTCTCCCACTGGATCGATCCGAGCGAGGTCAGCGTGTGCCACTGCTGCTCGAACCAGTTCCCTGACCCCTTCGAAATCCCAAGCATCGCCGGGAGCTGACCGCTGAGGACCTGGACACCGACGCCGGCGAGGAACCCGATCAGCACGGATGCGGGCAGAAAGTCTCCTATGAATCCCAACCGCAACAGGCGGGCTATGAACAGCATTACCCCGGTGATCAACGCAATGGCACCGCAGTAGGTCAGCCATTCGTTGGTTCGCGGGGTGAGCCCCGCGAACCAACGAATGACGTCACACCGGCACCTCTGCGATTGAGCTGTATCCCATGCATTCAAGGATCGCGACTGCGGCCAACGTTGCACCGGCAACGAGGTCCGTGGTGAGCCAGGAACGCTGATAGCCGCGTAGGGACGCAGGAATCACCGATGCTCGCTGAATCGCTGCGATGCTCCTTGTGAGCCTGTGATTGAACTTCGAGCATCCGCAAGCCATGCCCGCGAACCCGAAAAGACCCTACCGATCTTTAAGCGGAAGTGCTGGTAACCGCTCATCCTCTTTCAGGCGCCAAAGGATGTGCTGGGTCGGCCGCGCTGGCCCACTCACACGTGGCTCGGCAGATGCGCGGTGCCTCGGATCGTATACCTATCCATATTGCGGTAGCGACATCGGCTGCGGGCAGCGCGACCGATGTCGGCAACCACGGTTGCACCGCGCGTGGGCAACTTGATCCGAGGGGTGCTGCGACTCTTTGCGCTTGCCAGAACGCGTCGATGACTACCGCACAGTGGCGGGACGTTCCTCCAGGCCCATGGATCAGGGCTTACGGAAGACGACCAAATCCTGGAAATTTGATTCGGGACTTTCCCATTGGTCACCGGCCCACTGCCCCCGCGACACTCGTTCAACGTCGAGACCAGCGCGCGCGGCCATCCGCGTCAAGTCCGATTGCTCGTAGCCGATGACGTGCAGAGGCTCCGCGAGATTCATGCAACGTGCGCCATCTTCTAGTACGTGGGTCAACTGGTAGTGCGCCTTCTCCGACGTGACCGCAGCGAGCCGATCTTCATCGAAAAGGAACCAGGTTGTTACGGCGATCCCACCGTGGCGCAGGGCACGCGCGATCTCCTCGAGGTAGTGCTCGATGGCGTCCCGGTACATGTGTGTGAACACGCTGAAGAGAGAGCACGTATCGATCGAGGCGTCGGGCACCGGAAAACGGATCTCCCCTGCTGGGATGGTGCCAGAGGGGTTGTATCGCTCATTTAGGACGTCGAGGTGGACGAACTGGAATCGATTGTCGTGCTTGGTGATGATCTGTTTGCACCAAGCAACGTGCTTGGGCAAGATGTCGAGGCCAATGTAGTTGCCGCGGAAGCCGCTCTCACTGAGTAGCCCGGCCGCGAGCCGACCGTATCCGCTGCCGATATCGAGGACGGTGGCCGTGTCGGACATGCCCGCCCCGCTCAACTGGCGGGTGAGTTCCCTTGCGGTGTCAACAAACTTGGCGTCGTCCTCGCCCATGAACCTAAGCGCCGGCGGTGGGATCGGCATGCCTTCCAGCCAGGTTGCGGCTGCGGCGGGTCTTGCCGAGTTGCTCCTTGGCGACTGCGTTCTCAGTGCACGTGCGACGGCTCGTGACGAGCCCCGTATCTCGAGCAGGATAAACGCCTGAAGTCCGGCGAAGGACGCAGTTGCCCCAGCTGCTAGCAACGCGCATAAGCCGGTGCCCCCCGCAGCCAGGACGGCGGCTCCGACTAGCAGGACCGGAGTTGCGACAGCGACGGAAAGTAACACCTTGTTTTGAATCTGCATGTCAAGAACCTAACCCCCTCACCTGAATCTCAGTGGATACACGCGGACAGCGGATTAGGCAAGGTTTCCCGGTTTTGAGTCGAGAGGTCCTGAAGCGGAGCGGGTGACGATGCGAGCGGGTGACCGGG
>JBAXUN010000053.1:0-15830 GCA_037129655.1 Actinomycetes bacterium | reverse complement strand
CGCGATCACACCAACCCCCGGCAAACAACCCAACCAACCCGGCTACTGGACCATCACGCCATCACCGCGTACCTGAGTTCGACATGCACGCTGCCTCGCGTGCTCGCTCGGGACGGAGCCGGCTGGCCGTTAGCTCGTTTTATTCTGAGGCGGCCATGAGGTCGTCATTGAGAATGCTGGTCATTGTGGCTGGCGCTGCAGCTCTGATCGCTACTTTGCGGGTAGATCAGATCGTGTCGGTCAGTCCGGACGGCTAGGGTGCAGATGTGTCCCTAGCCCTCTATCGCACCTACCGCCCCGGCCGACTGAGCGATGTCATCGGCCAGGAGCATGTGACTACTCCGTTGGGCCGAGCCCTGGACTCGGGTCGGGCCCACCACGCGTACCTATTTACCGGCCCTCGAGGTTGTGGAAAGACTTCGACGGCTCGGATTCTTGCCAGGTCTTTGAACTGCGCGCAAGGACCGACGTCCGATCCGTGCGGTGTTTGTGACTCGTGTGTCGATCTGGCCCCGAATGGTCCGGGTGCGATTGACGTCATCGAGATCGACGCGGCGAGTCATGGTCTTGTCGACGATGCCCGTGACCTTCGAGAGAAGGCGATGTTCGCCCCTGTTATCGGCCGGTACAAGGTTTACATTCTTGACGAAGCGCACCAACTGACATCGGCGGCGTCGAATGCTCTATTGAAATTGATCGAAGAACCAAGTTCGCACTTGATGTTCGTCTTTGCGACGACTGAGCCCGACAAAATCCTCGCGACGATTCGCTCTCGAACACATCACTACCCATTTCGCTTGGTCAGCAGCCGCCGTCTTCAGGAGCACCTAGCGTGGGTATGCGATCGGGAGAGTGTCCCAGCTGACCCGTTGGCGCTAGCCCTTGTGGCCAAGGCAGCGGCTGGTTCGGTTCGTGATTCGCTGTCGATCTTGGGCCAGCTTGTAGCTGGGTCTGGACCGGAAGGCGTGACGTACGCAAACGCCGTCGTCCAATTGGGGATGACCGATTCTGCCCTCCTCGATGAGGCCATTAACGCGATTGCTGCCGCCGACGGGGCGGCACTGTTCTCCGTCGTTGACCGGGTTGTAGAGGCCGGATTAGATCCGCGAAGGTTCGTGGCCGACATCCTTGAACGATTCCGCGATCTAATCGTGCTTGACCAGATTCCTGATGCTGAGTCGTCGGGGTTGATTGATCGACCCGACGAGCAGCTAGCCACTATGCGGCAGCAATTGCAGCAGCTTGGCCTGGCACAGCTCTCGCGGGCCGCTGATCTTGTGAACACGGGGCTAAGCGAACTCAAAGGGGCCACCGCCCCGCGACTCCAACTTGAACTCCTGTGCGCTCGCCTGCTCTTGCCAACCTCAGATGATGCAAGCGTGTTGGCCCGCGTGGAACAACTCGAGCAACGCACGTCGATGTCTGCAACCGCGACCAACGGGCCGCAGACAACCTCAGCCGCTCCCGCTGCATCCGCGGCACCGTCATCACCGACTGGTCCCAAGGCGTCACAACCGCAGGCAGTCGCTACGGGCACGCCGGCGCCAACCCCGATCGCTGCGCCCTCCACGACCCCTGCACCAACCGCACCACCCACTCGCCCCGCGCGCACCGCACCAGTCGAAGCACCAGCGGGTGCCACGGCCGCAGGTGGGCCACCAGCCCCGCCGAAGCTATCGTCGATCGCACCGACCACGTCGAACGTGGAGCTGTCAGACGCGGTGTCAGTCATAGCAGTGTCAGACGTTGCGCTATCAGACGCAGCGCTATCAGGCACCGAGTCGTCAGCGATTCCCAGCCAGTTGAACGATCCTGTCTCTCACGCAGGGTCAGGATCGTCGATCGAGGCGTCTGCTTCGATCGAGGTCGCGATCGAGATCGGTGCCGTCGTCACCATGTGGCCAGCCGTACTTGAGGCGCTGAAAGCATCGAGTCGAGTCGCGCACACATTGGCAGAAGGGTCAGCACCGATTAGCCGTACGTCCAAGGCTCTCGTAATAGCTCACCCGGACAAGGTGCGGATGGATATTCTGCGGGGCAATAAGGGTCATGTTGAGCAGTTGCGCATTGCCATCTTGGATGTTGTCCGCCTCGATACGGAAATTGACTTCACTCACAATCCTGATCCGGCGACGATGGTTGCCAAGTCCGCACCCGAACCGTCACCAGAGAACTCAACTGAAGTGGCTACCGGAGCCCGCGACGAAGCTCCTAAGAAGGACGCAGCTCCTAAGAAAGACGCAGCTCCTAAGAAGGACGGGGGGCCGAAGAAGTCTGCTCGAGAGCGAATAGCTGAGCAGGTTCAGGACGAGGTTCCGGTGGCCCAGGACGTTGCTGCTGACGACGACGCAGATCTCGATGATTCCGGCCTGAGCGGGCTCGCGCTTATTCAACGAGAGCTCGGTGGCACCATCATGACGGAGTACGACAATGGCTAGTTGTGCGAGTCCAACTGTCATGACGAGTGCCGATGTAGAGCAATCTGTGAGATGGAGTAACTGGTGTACGAGGGTGTAGTCCAAGACCTCATCGATGAGTTGGGTCGACTTCCCGGTGTTGGTCCCAAGAGTGCCCAACGCATCGCTTTCCACATCCTGCAGGCCGATCCGACGGACGTGAAGCGCTTGGCCAACGTCTTGCTCGAAGTCAAAGAGAAGGTCAAGTTCTGCATCACCTGCGGCAATGTCGCTGAGGACACCGAGTGTCGGATCTGTCGTGACCCGAGGCGCGATCTCACCGTGATCTGCGTCGTGGAGGAATCCAAAGATGTTGTGGCTATCGAGCGCACGCGAGAATTTCGAGGGCGGTATCACGTTCTCGGCGGAGCAATTAGCCCGATCGAGGGTATTGGGCCGGACGATCTGCGGATCAAAGAACTCATGGTGCGCTTAGCTGATGGCACCATCACCGAGCTCATTATCGCAACCGATCCAAACCTTGAGGGTGAGGCGACAGCGACTTATCTTGCGCGGCTGATTGGCCCTCTGGGGCTTACGGTTTCGCGGTTGGCAAGTGGTCTTCCGGTGGGTGGCGATCTCGAGTATGCCGATGAGGTTACGTTGGGACGAGCATTCTCCGGCCGTCGCACCGTTGAAAACTGAGCGGCTGAGAACGAGTCCGCACAGCGATATTCGCGTTTCACATTGCGGACGCGACGGAACGTAGTTGTCCATCCCGGTACGATGGTCTCGTCATCGATGTTCGATCTGTGAGGTCGGTTCCCACCGTGGCTCTTGTAGTCCAAAAGTACGGCGGCTCGTCCGTTGCTGACGCCGAAAGCGTCAAGCGGGTGGCTCGCCGTATCGTCGAAACCAAGAATGAGGGCAACGATGTTGTCGTCATTGTGTCTGCCATGGGCGACACGACTGATGAATTGATCGATCTTGCTGAGCAGGTGAGTCCCAATCCACCGGGCCGCGAGTTAGACATGCTGCTGACAGCCGGTGAGCGCATCTCCATGGCGGTGCTCGCAATGGCCATTCACGACCTCGGCGTAGAAGCGCGTTCCTACACAGGATCTCAGGCCGGCCTGATCACCGATTCAAGTCACGGACGTGCGCGCATCATCGACGTCACACCGGGGCGAATCCAGGCAGCCTTGGCAGACGGCGCAATCCCGATCGTTGCCGGTTTCCAAGGTGTCGCGCAGGACACGAAGGACATCACGACGTTGGGCCGCGGTGGTTCTGACACAACGGCTGTCGCCCTAGCTGCAGCGTTGAACGCTGACGTCTGCGAGATCTACACCGATGTCGACGGAGTATTCAGCGCCGATCCGCGCATCGCGCCGAAGGCCCGCCAAGTGCCGCGCATCACTTACGAAGAAATGCTTGAGCTCGCCGCAAACGGGGCGAAGATTCTTCACTTGCGCTGTGTCGAGTACGCCCGTCGTTTTGACCTACCCATCCATGTCCGTTCGTCGTTCTCGTCGAAGCAGGGCACGTTTGTGGTTTCTGATAAGTCAGTACCCGAAGGGGAAGCCGTGGAGCAACCAATCATTGCTGGAGTCGCGCACGATCTTGGTGACGCAAAAGTTACCGTTGTGGGCGTACCTGACCGTCCCGGTGAAGCCGCAGCGATCTTCCGCGCTGTCGCTGACGCATCGGTGAATCTCGACATGATCGTCCAGAACGTCTCGGCCGCGTCAACGGGTCGCACCGATGTCACCTTCACGTGCCCAAAGGCTGATGGCCAAGCCGCGCTAGCCGCCCTTGGTGCAGTCAAGGTCGAGATCGGTTTTGAAGACCTGCTCTATGACGACGACATTGCCAAGATCTCGCTCGTTGGTGCCGGAATGCGTTCTCACCCAGGGGTTTCGGCAACCTTCTTCTCTGCGCTCAGCGATGCTGGTGTGAACGTTGAGATGATTTCGACTTCCGAGATTCGCATTTCGATCGTTACTCGTGCAGCTGATGCAGCCAAGGCCGTTCAAGCCGTGCACACTGCATTTGGCTTGGACGCCGATGGCGAAGCGGTTGTGTACGGCGGTAGCGGACGATGAAGGCCAATCCCACCGTTGCCGTTGTCGGTGCGACCGGTCAGGTTGGTGCCGTCATGCGTCGCCTACTCGACGAACGTGACTTTCCGCTCGGTGAGATTCGCTTCTTTGCTTCCGCGCGCTCGGCTGGAACGACGTTGCCCTGGCGCGGTCGCGACATTGTCGTAGAAGACGCGGAAACCGCTGACCTCACTGATCTGGATATTGCATTGTTCTCCGCAGGCGGATCCACTTCAAAGGCGCTTGCGCCGAAGTATGCGGCCGCTGGTGTTGTGGTCATCGACAATTCGTCGGCCTGGCGCATGGATCCAGATGTTCCGCTGATTGTTAGCGAAGTTAATCCGCAGGCAATCGCATACATGCGTAAGGGGATCATCGCGAACCCAAACTGCACCACCATGGCTGCGATGCCAGTTCTGCGTCCCCTGCATGATGCGGCCGGGCTCCGACGTCTCGTTGTCTCGTCGTATCAGGCCGTTTCCGGTAGCGGTTTGGCTGGGGTAGAAGAGCTTGAATCTCAGGTTCGTGGCGCGCTTGAGTCAGATGTGACGACGCTTGTTCACGACGGGTCGTCCGTGTCCATGCCGGAACCCAAGAAGTATGTGCGGCCAATCGCGTTTGACGTGATTCCGATGGCGGGTTCGATTGTCGAGGATGGCTCGCTAGAGACCGACGAAGAGCAAAAGCTTCGCAACGAGAGTCGCAAAATCCTTGGTATTCCTGATCTTCTGGTCAGTGGTACCTGCGTTCGCGTGCCAGTTTTTACTGGCCATTCACTATCGATCAATGCCGAATTCGATTCGGCAATCTCTGCCGAACGCGCGATCGAGATTCTCTCCAATGCGCCAGGCGTCGAAGTGACGGATGTGCCAACCCCACTTCAGGCCGCAGGCGCTGATCCGTCGTTCGTCGGACGTATTCGCCAAGACCAGAGCGTTGCCGACGGCAAGGGATTGGTTTTGTTCGTAAGCAATGACAATCTGCGTAAGGGTGCGGCACTCAACGCGGTTCAGATTGCCGAGCTACTGATCACGCAGTAGCTCCACCGCCCCTCAAAGCGAAGCCTTTACTTGAACACGTTCCGGTCCATTGCATCTGGCTAGGTTAGTCGCCTATCAATTCAGGGTGGTGAATTTGCGATCGTGGTAGAGCAAGGGGGCTGGTGGCGTCTGATCGGACATCACCACATCATGCACCTCGCCGATAATCACCGTGTGGGTTGCGTGCTGCATCGAATTGACGATGCGACAGATACACGTCGCAACCGCGCCGTTCAGAACGGGCGTACCGCTGTGGTGTGCAGACCATCCAGAGCCAAAACGTTCCTCGCCTCGAAGCCCAGTTCGACCGGAGAAGTCTTCAGCAATCTCCTCCTGGCCGGCGGCAAGTAGGTTGACGGAGAACCAGCCGGTCTTGCGCAGCATCTTCGCCAAACTGGATTCGCGATTCAGGCAGATCACCATCATCGGCGGCTCTGTCGAAAGTGAACATACCGCCGTTGCCGTGGCCCCAGCGCGTCCAGCAGTTGGACTGGCCGCCGCTGCGACTGTGACGGTCGCAGCCAATGAACCCATCGCTCGCAGGAATTGATTAGTTAGTTCGGGGTGGGCCGGGCTGATCGACTCGTCGTAGACCCAGAGGTCGTCGTTAGTCATCCTCAGTAGACCCGACCGTAGGTCGTGACTTCCCAGTCGGTAACTACCTGCTCCCAACGTGCGATTTCTGCACGCTTGATCGTGGTGAAGACGTTCGTCAGGTCGTCACCGAGTGCGGCAACCAGAACCTTGTCAGATTCAAGGGCCGCGAGTGCCTCCCCAAGATTGCCAGCGACGCAAGCAACGTTACCGGCGTTCTCCTCGGCGTTACCGGCACTAGGCGCGGGTGGTTCGAGCTTGCGTTCGATGCCATCGAGAGCGGCGGCGAGCAGCCCGAGCGTCGCTAGGTGCGGTGAAGCGGTGCCATCCGGTGTGCGGTGTTCAATCCTCGTTGCGTTACCCCGCTGTCCGGGGATTCGGATGCTAGTCAGACGGTTGTCCAGGCCCCACGTAGCGTAGTAACCGGCCAACATGCCCGGGCGTAATCGCTTGTAGGAGTTGATAGTTGGGGCGAAGAGTGCTGAAAGGGCCGTGTGGTGTTCGATCAGGCCAGCGATAGCGTGGCGGCACAGCTGAGAGATCCCGTCCACTGCCGCAGCATCGGCAAACACATTCGCACCCGTCGAATCATTGGCACTCATGTTCAGGTGCATACCGTTTCCGACGAGCCCATCGAATGGTCGGGCCATGAAAGTGGCACCCATACCGCGCGCGAGCGCGATCTCTCGGACCATGTCTCGGAACAGAAAAGCCGCGTCTGAAGCAGTAAGTGCGTCGCGATAGCGCAGTGAAGCTTCCACCTGACCTGGATGGAACTCGCCATTAACACCTTCAATGTCGAGGTGTGAGCGGTGACCAGCGTCGTGAATCGCATCGAGCAGACCACTTGGGTCGGCACCCGGACCAGTGCCGTACACCCTGTGCATGGGCACCTCGAGCGGCCCAGACTTGAGAGTCGGATCATCGCTAAGGAAGAACTCCATCTCGAAGCCGATCATCGGGTCGAGCCCCAGAGTCCGCCACTTCGCTACCTGCTCAGCGAGACGAGTACGCGCGCACAGAGGCAGTGGCCGTCCATCGCTGAAATGCAGATTCGTCATGGCCAGCAGACCGGTATCCCAGGACGGACGAACCGTCGTCGGATCTAATCGCGCTTCCATATCTGGGAAGCCATCACCGACGGAGTAGTTCGTGATGTCGTCGAACTCAAGATCGAGGCCCTGGATCATCACGGTGATTGCGTAATGAGTGGGGTGGTCTCGGTGACTATCACGAACAACCTTGCCGTGGCTCAATCCGAGAACGTCGGTGAAGAGCAGTCTGATCCGCTCATCGCTATCGCTCATGTACTTATCCCGTCTGGTGCTGCGAGTTCGCCCTGCAGGTGACCATTCTTCACGACGGCTACTCCATCTAATTCAACAGTGCACTCGCGCATCGGCAAATCGAAGTGGCATGGTGAAAATCGCTGCGCGTTTTCGTTGGCACCCGTGCTGTACATGAAGTTGCCCTCGAATGCGCGCGCCTCAGTGCCGTTGATATCGCTGCGATCGTAAAGGTCGATGTAGTCCCATCGAGCGGCCGGGTTCATGCCCCAGCCAAGGTGTGACGACGCGTACGCGTCACGACTGTTGAACGCTGACATGTAACTAGCTAGTTGCTTGGCCTCATAGCCGTCGCCGGTGATCTCGGTGACGTAGTCATCGACCACCGTCATCGTGATCGGTGACGTGACGTACTTCTTGAAGGTCAGGTTGATGTCGCCGGGAGCTAGGACGATCGTGCCGTTGACTGTCCCTGGCGCCGGGAATGCTAAGACGAGGCCACCGGGCCAGTGCGCGATGCTGCCGGGGCCGTCCGTTACGCCGGTTGAGCCGGCGCGGAACGATCCGTCGAGGTGCACCGTGAGGTCGGTGCCAGCCCCGCTGGTGACGCGCATCGTTGACGCGGCGCAGATCATGTCGTAGCCCTTGGCGACGCGATCGGCCATCCCCGAGTCGTGGGGGAGGCGCTCGAAATTCTCTGGATGCTCGTTGCTGATCATCAGCACGCGTGTGCCGGCGCCGAGAATCGTGCCGAGCTCACGTGAATGCAGGAGGCCTTCAACTGTGCAGTCGACCACGAAATCGGCAGTTTGTAGAGCAACGATGGCGGCCTCGATGCTCGCCAGTGCAAGGGACGTACCTGTGGAGCGCAAGGCGACTGGTCCGGGGTTCGCTGGTGTGGGCATCACGACCTGAAAGGTGTCGGCGCCTAGAGCTTGCGCGGCCAGCACGGCAGTGTCAACGAGTTCACGTCGACTACCCGTTTCCGACAGAACGACACAGGTTTCCGTCTCATTCAGGCCGCACAGTTCGAACTGCTGCCGAAATCGTGAGAGCCAGCGCCATTCAGTGTTCACCTGAGCAGGTTATCCGGTATGTGCCTGCGTTCCTATCCCGTAGTCAACGGTGTTGACATGGTTCGGCGGACGGAAGAAACTTGCCACTATGACGACACTTGCTCCCATCCACAGTTCTTCGCGCGATCGCGTCGGGTACCGCGATGCTCTCGTAGCCCAAATCCGTGCCCTCGGCCCAGTTTTCGCTGAGCGAGCCGTTCGCTATGACCGAGAAGCGTCGTTCCCGTTCGAAAACTTTGCTGATCTTCGCGATATCGGGTTTTTGGGCCTGTGCGTTCCGACCGAATACGGCGGGCTCGGAGCCACCTTGGCTGACTACTCGCGCGTTTCCGCCGAGATTGGTCGCTACTGCGGTGCCACAGCGCTCACGTTCAATATGCACAACGCCACGATGATTTGGGCCGGCGAAGTTGCCGACATGTTGGACATGACCGATCAGGCGCGAGCCCTGCACAACGAGCGTCGTGCTGAAATCTTCCGCGGTGTCATCGAAGACGGGATGATTCATAGTCAGCCGTTCAGTGAAGGTGTGTCTGCCGGTGCGACGTCGGGCGTCATGACCCGGGCGGAGATTGTTGAGGGCGGCTATCGCGTCTCGGGTAAAAAGATTTTCGCTTCGCTGTCAGGTGCGGCCGATCGCTACAACATCACCTGTCAGGTTCCGGGTGAACCATTCATCCGCCTTCTGTCAGTGGACAGTAACGCCGAGGGTGTCGAGATCGTTGGCGAGTGGGACCCACTCGGTATGCGCGGAACGGTTTCGCGCACGCTCATCTTTACCGACGCGTTCGTTCCAGCAGATCAGGAAGTTCTGCCACCTGGCTCGTATGACGAGGCAGCGCAACGCTTCCCGTTTGTCTTCATGTCGCTTGCACCGTCTTACCTTGGCGTGACGCAGGGGGTTCTCGATTTCGTGCGCGGCTACCTTCGTGGGGAAATTGCCGGCGCACCTAGCGGGCCGCCGCGGCGCGATCTACCGCAGAAGCAACACGGCTGGGCGCAGTTGCAGATCTCGTACGAGCAGAGCCGTGCACTGCTCTACGAGGTCTTGGATAACACTCGGATTGATCCCGACGAGGAGCTACTTGCCCGCGCCTGGGCTGCCGTTTACACGACCATGGAAACCGCGAATGAGGTTGCAGCACTTGGGGTTCGCGTGTGCGGTGGGCAGTCGATGCTTAAGCATTTGCCACTCGAGCGTCTCTACCGCGACTCCCGTCTTGGCGCGCTCATGCTCCCGTGGAGCGGCGAGGTATGTCTGGAAAGACTTGGAACAGCAAAGCTTTACGACTAGTGAACATGGGGTACCGTGGCCATTGAGGTCACTCGGGGGTGCCCATGGGAGCGAAGGATCATTCGGTTCTTGGGAAACGATTGTTAAAGCAGCCGTTTCCCGATGTTCTAACGCTCGTTGGCCGTGAATTGGCGCAGGCCGTGCTCGTTGCTGCGCCGTCGGCGCAAGCGGGATCCGATGAGGGAATCCATGTACAGCGCGTGGCTGTCCGACGCCTTCGCAGTTTGATTCGCTGTTGTGCGCCCGTTCTTCGTAGCTCCGATATTGATGAGTTCGCCGAGGATCTGTCCTGGCTCGGGTCAGCACTTGGTGCGAGGCGTGACGTTGACGTCCTTGAGAATCACCTCCGATCTGCGATCAATGCGCTGACGCCGGATGATCGAAGTGAATCGGCCGCGCGTGTTGATGAGTATGTGCTGAAGCTCTATTCAGCGGCTGATGTACGGCTAGGCGAGGTGTTCACTTCGGAACGTTATGCCAATCTCGGTGAGCAGTTGGTGGCTCTTGAACTCGGCGCCTTCGTTCGGGCGGATGCCCCGACATCGGTTGAAACGGTCGTCGGAGAACTGATTCATGGCTCATGGCGGCGGCTGGCAAAGTCAGTGGATCAAATTCACAGCGAATCGGATATCGCCGAATGGCATCGGGTGCGCACAAGGGGGAAGAAGCTCCGCTATGTGATGGAAGTATTCGCCCCAATCTTTGGCAAGGACTACGAGCGTCTGGGCCGACGCCTAGCTGCCGTGACCGACGAACTTGGCGAGCAAAGAGACGCATACGCCTGCGCGCTCGCGCTGCGCGACATAGCCGATGCGGTCGACCCACACGTGGCCTTCGAACTGGGCAAGGTAGCCGCCGCGCAGGACGCGCGGGTTGTGATGGCCATCGAAGATTTCCCGGGGCTGTGGCGTCGCGTGCGTCGTTGCTGCGTGTGGCCCAGGACGCGGCGTACGCCATCGCTGAGCGCTCTCTGAATGCTTCCGCGGCGGACATGGTCGAGGTGGCGTGGGACCTCACCGAAGCCATCGAGCACTTTGAAGGAATCCGCCCCGACCTCGCCTCCCACGGCCTCGTGGTGGAAGCCGGCCCACCGCCGATGACCGAGGCGACGACGGCACGACGCTGCCTGCTCGCCCTGTTGAGGCTCGCTGCTGACCTGTCAACCGAGGTGATCGGCATCCACGTGAATCCCGGGGATGTAGGCGAGCTCAACGTTCATGACCAGAAGGTGTTGGCATGCGTCAGAGCGACAATCAACGCAGCGACTGCCCGCTTGACAGGCCCGGAGCACCTGCTCACTGGAACGAGGAACCCATGACCACGACCATCCCCGCCATCCCCGCCACCACGACAACCGGAGCGCCGAAGAGCACCGGGCGTCAACCCAGCGAACAAGCCATCGACGCCGCCATCGACAGCGCAACCCGGCTCCTACGGTTACCGACCCTACGGGAGCGCTACAGCGAATTCGCTGACGCGGCCAGCCGAGAACACCTGTCCTACAGGGCGTTCCTGTCCGAGTTGCTCCTGGCCGAGTGCGACGACCGGGAAGCCCGACGCGCGGCCCGCCGAATCGCTGAAGCCGGCTTCCCACGCCCCAAGACCCTCGCGGACTTCGACTTCGCCGCGAACACCGCGATCAACCCCGCCACCATCAACACCCTCGCCGGCTGCGCCTGGGTCACCAAAGGCCAATCACTGTGCTTGATCGGTGACAGCGGCACCGGGAAAAGTCACCTACTCATCGCCCTGGGAACCGCTGCGGCACAAGCCGGCCACAAGGTCCGCTACGTGCTGGCCGCCAAACTCGTCAACGAACTTGTCGAAGCCGCCGACGAACGACAACTCTCACGCACCATCGCCCGCTACGGCCGCGTCGAACTCCTCTGCCTCGACGAACTCGGCTACATGCAACTAGACAAACGCGGCGCCGAACTGCTCTTCCAAGTCCTCACCGAACGCGAAGAGAAAACCGCCGTCGCGATCGCCAGCAACGACAGCTTCAGCGGCTGGACCAAAACCTTCACCGACCCCCGACTCTGCGCCGCCATCGTCGACCGCCTCACCTTCGGCGGCAACATCATCGAGACCGGGACCAGCAGCTACCGCCTCGCCCACGCCCGCACCCAACGACAACACGGTGGGGCCACTTCAAACCGTCACACCGGGGCCAACTCAAGTTGACACAGCCACCGGATGTGCCTTAGCCTCACGTTTCCTGTGCCTCGTGCGAGCCAACCTTCGCCGACCCACCACATGATCAGCATGGAGGAGCCATGGCCCAGAAGGCCGTCGTCAGTCTCACCACGGGACTCGAAGACATCGAGAAGGTGACAGTGGCGTTTCTCGTCGCGGTCGGTGCTGCCGAGACGGGGCGCGAGACCCTCATGTTCCTGACGCAGGAGGCCGTGCGCCTTGCCCTTCCTGGGGTCGCTACCGGCGTCGGCTGCGACGGCTGCCCTTCCCTTGAGTCGCTCGTAGCGCGGTACCACGCTGCTGGTGGAAGCTACTTCGTCTGTCCGATCTGCGTCGACTCGCGCAAGATCGACGCGGCGGCGCTAATCGACGGAGCGGAGCTCAACGGGACCATCCCGATGTGGAACTGGATCGGCGACGAAGGCGCCACGACTTTCAGCTACTGACTGCTCCGTGGTGCCGAGAGCGTGCCTCGTAGCGGCGCGCAGACGTGCCGACGGGAATCGGCTCGCCCAGTCGGGGTCCTGTTCGCTCGGTCCCGATCTGTGCTACCGTGAAGCGACGAATGACTCCCACGGCGCACTGCGGCCATGTAGCCTCGTCCCTCGGGAGGTGGACATGGCAACGAAAGGCACCGTCGCCGTCACCATCGCAGCGCCGCCCGAGAGCGTGTGGCCGTGGATCGTGGACGTCTCCAAGCACGCCGAGTGGTCTCCGAAGCCCTATCGAGTCGAGTTCGTCTCCGGCGAGCCCAACGCCGTCGGTAGTCATTACAGGTCAGTCGGCTGGGTGCCGCCCAACGACAGCAACCACGAGAACGACGTGGAGATCACGCAGGTCGTCCCGATGACCCGGTTCGCACTCAACGCCACCGACAGCAACGGAACATTCGCCAACACCTTCGACCTCAAGGCGGTGGATGGCGGTACGGAGGTGACCTTCCTGATCGTCTTCCCACAGATGAAGGGGATGTCCGCGATCATGGTCCCGATCCTGTTCCCCCTCGTGGGCATGTCGGACATCAAGAAGCGAATGCAACTGCTCAAGCAAAAGGTCGAATCCGCCAAGTAGCACGTCCGCGAAGTGCCGAATCGCGGCGTCCAGATGTGCGGGGAGGTGACCGACGATCTCTAGAGCGGTAAGTGCCGTTAGCCCTCGGGTCGTCAGGAAGGATCAGAGCGTGCCCACGACCCTGCCCCTCGCCGGTTCAGATGATGTCCTCGTCTACTCCGAGCCAAGCGCCAGCCGTCCCCGACCACCGCTGCAGCGGCTTCGTGCGGACGGGTCCGTGGCTTGGGCGGTCTTGCCGCCCGAAGGCCAGGACTCGTGGGTTAGCGCATCGGTGGTCGATGGAACCGTGACAGCGAACTCGTGGTCGTGCTGGCACGTAATGATCGACCTCGAATCGGGTCAGGAGACCGAGCGCACCTTCACCAAGTAGCCGCGCCTAAGTGCCGATAGCGCTCGCCTATCGGAGTTGATCTGCCGCATCTCCCCGGTGGCCTGAGAACGACTGCCGATGGCCTTCGGCGTCCACAACGATCACCGAATCAGACTCCGGGTCGAACCAGTACGTCTGCCCGGCTTCCAGCAGCAAGGGTCGGTCCAACAGCAGCCGGAGCCACGGCTGCTCGCTCGACCACACCTCAGTGATCAGCGTTCGTCGATCGACGGCGATGGGCTCGGGCACCTTGCCAGGGTACTGACGCTTGGTCCCTACGGGCGGTCGCGAAGTGCCGTTCTCACTCGCTTCGCGCTAGGCGTTCCGGCATGACTCGCGTGTTCGACGCCCTGCCAAGCATTGAGTCACTTCGATTCGCCCTCACGGCTTCCGGGGCGGACCTGACGCTGGGGTTGTCAGACGCTGAGTTGGAGAGGTTCGACTCCGAGTTCGGTTCCGCTTCGCCCCCGACCACCGTCTGCTCATATCGCTGGCCCTTGTCGTCGCGCTGCGATCCCCCGAGCCTCTCGCTGTCCACTTCGGCCCAGGACCCCTGTGGGCTAAACGTGGCTAAGTGAGGGCCAAACGGGGGCTAGTTCGGCATTCAGGGGTGTCGTAGGGCGTCGCGCCGCCTTGAAACTCATTGTGCCGCAACGGTTCTGAGTTGAGCTGGTGACGAGAATCGACCTCGCTCCGTTAGCTTCCGGCGATGACACCGCGCAAGTCGACGAAGGAGCTTGGTATGGCGTCGTGCGCCATCGACGGACTGGCGGCGCGATAGTCTTTGCGGTCCCCGCGGGGGAGACTCAATGTCGGTCAGGACTCTCGTGCTTTGCAACCCCCGAGGCTCGCGACTCCATTCGCTTGGCGCCTAACCAAATCGGAGAGCAGGTGGAGTGATGAGTCCACGCAGCGGGCTGTCTGACGCGTCGTCCGGTCGGCGGGGCAGCGTCAAGCAGAGTGCGAACGGCAGTTGGTTCTTCGTTGTCGACACCACACCACTCGGCTCGCTGCACCGGATGCAGACGCGACGCCGCGGTTTCGCCACACGACGAGCAGCGCAGTCGGCGCTAACCCAGACGCTGCGTGAGCTCGGGGACCAGACCTACGTCGCCCCACAGCGGCAGAGCCTTGGCGATTTCCTGCAAGTCACGTGGCTGCCCGCGATCCGGTCGACGGTGCGGCCGAGCACGTACGACAGCTACGCGCGCAACATCCGGATTCACGTCGCTCCGAAGCCCGTGGCAGGTATTCCGATCCAGCAGATCCAGCCACCCATGCTCAACGCCCTCTACTCGGAGCTGCTGGCGGGGGAGAGCCGGCGGGCGCTCTCGCCGCGGACGGTGTCCTACATCCACACGATTTTGCACCGAGTCTTCCGCGACGCCGTTCGCTGGAACCTGTTGATCCGCAATCCCTGTGACCTCGCCGACCCGCCGCGCGCGCGGCCCTCCGAGCAGGTCAGGGAGCGGACCTGGACGAGCGGCGAGGTGGCGCGCTTCCTGCGCCTCACTACCTCCAGCCGTTACTCAGCGCTCTGGCATCTGATCGCCGCCACCGGCATGCGACGAGGCGAAGCGCTCGGCCTTAGCTGGGACGACGTTGACCTCGTGGCGGGTCGACTCTCGATCAACCGGACGCTCGTCCAGTCCCACGACTACGCGAGCGGCGACACGGGGCTGAGCTGGGGAACCCCGAAGACAGCCCGCGGCCGCCGCGCGATCTCGATCGATCCCGACACCGTTGCCGCGCTCCGGGCGCACCGGAAGGCGCAGCTCGCCGAGCGGCTAAGGGCGGGGGACGACTATTCCGTCAATGACCTGGTCTTCTGCACCGGCAGTGGGGAACCGCTGCACCCCAAGGTCGCCTCGAACCTGTTCCGCAAGGCCGTGATCCAGCACGAGATGCCGAGGCTGTCCGTACACGGACTCCGTCACACATGGGCCACGCTGGCCCTCCAGGCAGGCGTGCACCCCAAGATCGTCCAGGAGCGTCTCGGCCACTCCACTATCGCGATCACGCTCGACATCTACAGCCACGTGAACCCCGCCATGGACGCCGAGGCAGCCAACACCGTGGCCGCGCTCTTCCGCGAGCAGGGCTGAACCGTCCAGGCAGTTCCGCCTCGTGCCGGTGACCACCGCCACCTTCCGGGCGGTTTCTGTGACCACTTCTGTGACCAACGGGCCATTTTGGCCACAAATGCCACCAGCCGGTGCCTCTGACCTGCAGAGACACCGGCTGGATGGTGTCGGGGTGGCGGGACCCGTCGGGCCGCTTGGCGCGGCCCGACGGCTCCCACTCAGCTCGATAAAAAAACTGGCCGACCCCAAAGGGTCGACCAGTTTTTAGTCGGGGTGGCGGGATTCGAACCCACGACCTCTTCGTCCCGAACGAAGCGCGCT
>JBAXUN010000052.1:0-15943 GCA_037129655.1 Actinomycetes bacterium | reverse complement strand
CGATTGCGGTGAGTCCGAGGTCAGCAAGCTCAAGTGGTGCCTGAGAATTGATCACCCCAATCGTGCAGCCGCCGATGGCGATGAGCCACAAGCCGATACGAACACGCCTGTCCATCATCAGAGCGAACGCCCCGGCAAAGCCGGCGGACTCGCCTTGAACCGGATTCGCCATCCGGAAAGCAATGAAAGCAAGTGCAGCAAGGACCGCCGCGATGCCACCGAACACCGCGAGAGTTCCGACCACCGAGGCCAGTGCGCCGACCACGGGTCCGAGGATGCTGCCCACGACAGATAATCCGAGGAGCCGGCCCACAATTTCACCACGTCTATCGCCAGGGGAAACCGACGATGCCCAGGACATTGCGCCGGTCCACGAGGACGCTCCTGCGGCGCCCTGAAGGAACCGGAACAGAATCAACGCGATCCCCGACGATGACGCTGTGAAGAGCAGTGAGACCGCTGCGGTGGCGAGGAGGCCCGCGATCACGAGTCGTCGTGGCCCCCAACGAGATGCCAGCACACCCGCCGGAATTGCTCCGATCACCATGCCGAGTGGGTAGGCAGCCACGAGGAGGCCAACGCCTGCGCGATCTAGGTGAGCGGAGTCCGCATAACCGGTAAGCAATGGTGACAGAACTGCGAAGAATAGGGTGTCCGCTAAAACGATGGCACCGGCAAGCCGAATGACCGGCCTGATCTCAACGGGTAATGGCTCACCACGCGTCGTTGACGCCATGGTTATCCGATCACGACGACATGCTCTGGCTTCCAACCGATCTCAACTGAATCACCATCAGACCAGCGATCATCGTGACGTGAACGAACGAGGTTCTGCTCGACCACGGTGAGTTGGATCTCTGGGGAGATGTTGACCAAGTACTGAGTCGTCGCACCGTGATAGACGGTGGCGGCAACCGTGCCATGAACGCGCACCATGTCTGGCTCGAAGTCGGCGATCCAGATCTTCTCGGGACGAATCGCAATACTGGACGTTGATCCGTCAATGAGTTCCGGGTGCCCAGGCAGTTCAACGCGTACGCCGGGGGCGACGGTGACGGCGCCGGCGCTGTAGGTGCCAGTCATCAAGTTGCTGGTACCGATGAAGCCGGCTGCGAAGACAGTCTTGGGACGTTCATAGACGTCCTCGGGTGTTCCGCACTGTTCGATCACGCCGTTGTTCATGATCGCGATGCGATCGCTCAACGTGAGCGCCTCGTCTTGATCGTGAGTGACGAACACGAACGTAATTCCAACTTCGCGCTGGATCTCTTTGAGTTCGACCTGCATGCGGTGACGAAGCTTAAGATCAAGCGCTGCGAGCGGTTCGTCGAGTAACAAAACCTCTGGTCGGTTTACCAGTGCACGGGCCAGGGCCACGCGCTGCTTCTGACCACCCGAAAGTTCTCGCGGCTTTGCAGTCTTGCGCCCATCAAGGTCCACGAGTTCGAGTATGTCGTTCAC
The DNA here is from genome assembly GCA_037129655.1 of Actinomycetes bacterium. GTDB lineage: Bacteria > Actinomycetota > Actinomycetes > S36-B12 > CAIYMF01 > Longivirga. The sequence continues at coordinate 14,482 of JBAXUN010000052.1, read as the reverse complement.
TCGTCGGGAAATCTCGGCCTTTTCAAGGCCCTTACGCTTGAGACCAAAGCCAACATTGCCCTCAACATCAAGATGATCAAACAGGGCGTAACTCTGGAAGACCGTGTTGACGTTGCGCTTGTGCGGCTGCACGGATGTAACGTCTTGCCCGCCAAGCAGGATGCGTCCCTGGGTGGCATCGCTGAAGCCGGCGATCATGCGAAGTGTCGTGGTCTTGCCGCATCCGGAAGGACCTAGTAGCGAGAAGAACTCGCCTCGGCGGATGTCGAGCGTGAGGTTGTTGACGACGGTTGTATCGCCAAAATTCTTCGTGAGGCCGATGAGTTGAATTGCTGGCGTCTCACTCGTCACGTTTTCGGTCCCTGCTGATGTGCTGATCTGGTCGGTCACGTGGTCATCCTCCGCTGATGAGGTCGAGGCTGGAGTCCTTGCGGCCGAGCAACCGAGGAACAATGAGCGAGAGCGAGATAAGTAAGACAGAGACGAGCAGCATGCACGTTCCAACTGCGTTGATGGCAGGGGAGATGGTCATGCGAATCTCGGAGTAGATACGTACTGAGAGCGGCTGCGGATCGACTCCCGTGGTGAAGAATGCGAGGACGAAGTCGTCAAATACGAGCGCGAAAATCAGTAAGCCGGCCGCAATAAGTGCAGGCAGGATGGTCGGGATCGTGACCAGCCGCAGTGCCTGGAACGGGGTGCATCCCAAATCGCGAGCTGCTTCCTCGACGTCATCGGACATTGACGAAAGTCGTCCGCGAACGATCACCGCAACGTAGGAAATGGAGAAAGTGATCTCGGCGAGAATCACGGTGAAGAGTGAGAGTTTCATGCCCAAGCCCGCGAAGAACAGCAGGGCCGCGACACCCGTGACGATCTCTGGCGTCACAAGAGGAATAAGCGCCACCGTCCCAGTGATTCTGGCCGGGCGCGAGGACACCCGTTCGAGTGCCAATGCGAGCATGGTTCCCAGCACGATTGACGCCAACATCGCAACGAATGCGATCAACAAACTCGCGCGGAGTGACGAAAGCAGAGCCTCATCATGGAAGAACTGTTGGTACCACCTTGTACTGAATCCGCCGAAGACAGACAGCGACTTCTTCGAGTTAAAGCTGAAAAGAACCACGACGACGATCGGTACGTAAAGGATGAACATGAAGAAAGCGGTGAAGGCGACCGCGAATTTCGGCTTACCTTCGACAGATCTGCCGCGGCGCGTTTGCGTTATGGAATCGGTTGCCATCACGTCTCCCGATTCGCGCGCTGCGTGGCACGCAGGTAGAAGACCATGAATACCAAGAGAGCAAGCATCAGCACGACCGTGAGCGCTGAGCCAAGTGGTTGGTTGTGACCTTCAAAGAATTGTTGCTGGATCAAGTTACCGATCATGTACGTGCTGGGGCCACCAAGTAACTGCGCGGCCACAAAGTCGCCGAGGGCAGGCAGAAACACCAGCAGTACTCCGCCCAACATGCCGGCCCGCGTTGCAGGAACCGTCACGGCGAAGAAGGTCTGCAGCGGGCTGTGGTAGAGATCCTTGCCCGCCTCAATCAATGCGGTGTCCATGCGTTCAAGTGATGCGTAGATTGGCAACACCATAAAGACGATCGAGCCGTAGACCAATCCGGCAACGACGGCACCAGGGGTGTTGAGGAAGCGGATTCCATCAGATAGTCCGGTGTCGCGTATGAGCTGATTTACTACGCCCTCATCGGCCAAAAGTGTTGACCACGCGTACATGCGAATGAGGTAACTAGCGAAGAATGGGATGACCAAGAAGGCAACCAACGCGTTCTTGTACTTACCTCCGTGCAGAGCGATCGTGTAGGCCACGGGATAGCCCAGAACCAGCGAGATCACGGTGGTGGCGATGGCGAACATCGCCGACCGAAGGAGCACCTTGAGGTAAACGGGATCAGCCAACGCCTTGTAGTTGTCCAACGAGAAGCCGAAGACTGCTTTGCCGACGTCGTTTACATGTCCGAAGGACAGCAGGACAACGATCGCGATGCTGGAGATGAAGAACACGACCATCCAGATGGCTGGCGGTGCAAGAAGTGCACCCCACAGCCGAGTTCGGGTGGGGCTCCTTCTTTTCTCCGTGGTCAGATCGACCACAGCATCTTCGACCTGCAACGACATTAGGCGGCCTTGACCTCTGTCCATACGGCATTGCGGGCTGCCTGATCGGTCGCATCGTGGTTCTTGTACACGGTCGGATTGATGACCTGCGACACATCGACCTGAAGACTTGGGTAATTCGCGGCCATCTTCGCGTAGGTGTCTGGACCTGACTTGGTGAGAAGTGGGTACGCGATGTAGTTGATGTTCTTCACAACATTGTCTGGCTGCATGATCCAGTCCAACCACAGAAGTGCCGTACCCGGATGTGGTGCGTTGGCTGGAATTACCCAAGCATCTGAGTTCAGGGGTGAACCTTCGGTGGGCAATTCGTAAACCCAGTTCTCCGGGTCCGTCGCAGTGTTATTGATGAAGTTCAGGAAGTCACCAGACCAGGCATGGTGAATCCAGGCGTTGCCGCTAGCGAGATTGTTGATGTCGTCAGTGGAGTAAGCGCGCAGGTAGGGCTTCTGTGAGATGAGGACATCTTTGATCTTGGCTAGATCATCTGCGTTGGCGGTGTTTACGTCCAAGCCAAGCTTGAGTGCGGCCATACCTAACGCTTCGTCGTCTTCATCCAAGACGTAGATGTGGCCCTTGGCCTGTTCATTCCAGAGGTCCTGCCAGGTGCCGGTTGCCGTCGTCACTTTGTCCTTGCGGTAGGCGATACCTGTTGTCCACATGGAGAAGGGTGTCGAGTAATCCGAGTTCGGGTCGTACCACGGATTGTCGAAGTAACTGCCCCAGCCAAACAGTTGGTCAGCATTCTTGAATTGTGACTTATCGATCTTCTGAATGAGGCCTTGCTTGCGCATGAGCTCGACGTAGCGAGCGCCCGGAAGCGCCACGTCGTAGGCGTTCCCGGCCTGGATCTTGGCAAGCATTCCTGCATAGCCGTCGTAATTTGCCTCAACGATGTTGACGCCGTACTTCTCCTTGAATCCGCTCAGCACAGTTGGGTCACAGTAGTCCGCCCAGTTGTAGTAGACGAGGTCACCGTCAACCTTGGCCTGCGCCATCGGGGCGGTTGAACTCGCACCGGTTGATGTGCTTGGGGTCGCGCTGTCTCCGGAGAATCCGCAGGCGGCGAGCGCGGCGGCAGCCCCGACTCCGAATGAGCCGCGCAGGAAGTCGCGGCGATTCATAGAAAAGCGGGGCTCGGTCATTTCGGAGTCCTTCCGGCGGGGCCAATGTCTAGAGGTTAGTGGTGTGGCGTTCGGCAAACTAGTGCTCGCTATAGGACAGGACGAGCGGGAGTGCGAAGTCGTTCCCTACCCCCACCCCAGATGCTGAATGACTGTTCAGTAAGTGGCACGCTAAGGTTCGGCTAACTTCAAGTCAAGACCCTAGCCATCAGAACGTGTGTGCGTCCCCGTTACGACTGCCTCGAAGGATTCGCGTGTCCGCTAGCAATGACATCGTGTTCAACCGTGATCTAACCCCCCTTTTTAATCCGCGCTCGGTGGGTGTGATCGGGGCGAGTGACGATCCCTCCAAGTGGGGCAACATGATTGCCAAGCACCTGATCACAGCTGGCCATGCGCGCAATGTGTATTTGGTCAATCGACGCGGCGGCAAAGTACTGGGCCATGACGTCCTCCAAAAGATGAGCGATGCGCCCGAACCCGTTGATCTCGTTTGTATAACGGTGCCTGCTCGAGGTCTTATTGAGGCTATCGACGACTCACTCTCGGCAGGTGCGAAAGCTCTCGTAGTCATTACCGCGGGCTTATCGGAACTGAGCGAAGAAGGTAGAGCGATTGAAGAAGAGGTACTGCGTCGTGTCCGTTCGGCCGGTGCACATCTTGTCGGGCCAAACTGCCTAGGCATCATCGATACGACCTCGGGGCTGTATCTATCGTCAGATCCATTTGGTGCTGGCAACATTGCGGTGCTGTCTCAGAGCGGCAACATGGTGATCGATGTTGATCGCATGCTGGCAGACGAGGGATTAGGTATTTCGCGATTCGTCTCGTTAGGCAATCAATCTGATGTGTCGTTGGCCGATCTCATGCATGCCATGGTCGATCATGACGGAACGCGTGCGGTCGCGATCTACGCCGAGGACGTGCGCAACGGGCGAGCCTTCGTCACAGCCGCGCGTGAATTGGCTGAGGTTGGTAAGCCGGTTGTTCTGCTCGCACCGGGGCGAAGCCCGGCTGCTAGCCGTGGCGCGGCCTCGCACACTGGGTCATTAACGAGCCCAGCGCGCGTCATTGACGCGGCTTGTGCGGCCGGTGGTGTTCATCGAGTTGAGACACCAGATCAGATGGTTCATGCACTCGTTTCCCTAGTGGGTCCGCGTCGTGCACATGGTCGCCGCACGGCCGTTTTCACCGATGGTGGAGGTCATGGGGCGATTGCCTGCGATGCGTTGACGTCTCGTGGCATGGACGTGCCACGTCTGAGTGACGAACTCGGCGAACTGCTGAAGCAAGACATGTGGGATCAGTCGCCGGTGTTTAATCCTGTTGATCTCGCTGGCATGGGTGAGCAGGATCCGATGTCGTACCACCGCGGAGTTGCCCGCCTGTTGGCATCGGACGAGGTGGATTCGGTTCTGTGGATCGGCTACTTCGGTGGCTACTCGTATCACAAGGGTGCGCTCTACGACGGCGAGTGTGAGGCGGCCCGTGCCGTCGTCGAAACGGTGAACGCACAAGCGAAACCGCTCGTAGTTGAGACGATGTTCCCGGAAGCTCCCAGCATCAAGATTCTTCGTGACGGTGGCATTCCAGTTTATCGAGGTATTGGTGATGCCGCCGGCGCTCTTGCGGCGTTGACACCAGCAGTGTCACCGGCGTTCAACGACTCGGTGGTCCTACCCGCTGCCAGCGCTCCTGTTACTGACACCGACTACGTCGCCACCCGCTCACTCTTCGCGGACGCAGGAGTGCCTTTTCCAGATCTTGCGGTCGTTACGTCCGAGGAAGAACTGCTGGCGTCGGTGAAGGCAGGAAAGCCCTCATTCCCAGTGGTTCTAAAGGCGATGGGCCTGTTGCATAAGTCTGACGCTGGCGGCGTTGTTTTGAATTTGACCAATGAAGACGAACTCGTAACCGCATACCGGGATCTGATTGATCGCCTCAAACCACCGGCCGTCACGGTGGAGGCGATGGCTGATTTATCGCAGGGTGTCGAAGTTATTGTCGGGAGTCAGCAGGATCCACGCTTTGGTCCGGTTGTGCTTGTTGGCCTGGGTGGTGTGTTCACTGAGGTGCTCGCTGACGTTGCCTTCGCACTGGCTCCGTTAACAGTTGAAACGGCGAAGTCACTGCTGCTTTCACTGCGTGGTGCACCACTTCTCCAAGGAGCACGTGGACGTGCGCCGATTGATCTGGACGAGTTAGCGAAAGTGGTGGTGTCCGTGTCTAACGTCGCCGCCAGTCACCCGGAGATCGCTGAACTCGAAGTGAACCCGGTATTGGCTTCAGCGGCGGGCTGCATTGCCCTTGATGCGCGGGCGATTCTGGCTGGGTCTGACACCGATCACTGAAGTCCTGCTGATTGAGATCACTTACCCGATCAGCGTTTTGACGAGACACGTTGGTGCGCGGTGAGTCACTCTGGTGTGGTGACACGTGGGCGAATCGTCGGGCTGGTATGCATGCTTGCCGTCGTAACTCTGCTGATGGGTTTGTTCGTTAACTCTCGGATAAAGACGACGAACGAAGTGGATCGACAGGCCGCTTTGCAGCCGTTTTATACACCGCCCGCTCAGATTCCCGGCCCACCCGGCACGATCATTCGGCAGGAGTCGCTGGGGATTGACATTCCCGGGGCCACGGCCATCCGAATGATGTACGTAACGCAGAGAAGTGACGGCACTCCGGCGGTTTCCAGTGGCATGGTCTTTATGCCGACGACTCCGGCACCCGCGGGTGGTCGTCCAGTGGTCGCGTGGGCACATGGCACGGTTGGTGGGGGACTGAAGTGTGCACCATCTCGCTCCGTCACTCCGACTCAACCACTTCAGGGGTGGTTACCGCAGATGCTCAGTCTCGGTTGGATTGTGACAGCGACCGACTACGTCGGTCTTGGAACTCCAGGCACGGAGGCGTATCTCGTCGGCCAAGACGAGGCCCGTGATGTTGTGAACTCTGTGCGAGCTGCCAGGTCCATGACCAATGCGGACGCAAGTGACCGCTGGGTCGTGTGGGGGCACTCACAGGGCGGTCACGCAGCAATCTGGACGGGTGAACTTGCGGCTTCATTGGCGCCGGAATTGCACTTGCTTGGGGTGGCAGCAGCTGCTCCCGCGGCCCAGCTTCCCGAGATCATGCAGGCCCAATGGGATACCCCAATCGGATGGGTGATTGGCCCTGCCGTGGCGATCTCATGGCCACTGGTTAATCCGGATTTGCCAATGGCAGGAATCATCAGTCAAAGGGGTATCGATAACACCAACCGGCTTCAAGCTGCTTGCGTCACGGAGGCGGCAATCGAGGCGGTCGTGCGGGAGAAAGCGGGACAGCAGTACTTTGACGTGAACCCGTCGCAGAACTCTGCTTGGTTCGAGGTCGCTAAGGCTCAAACCCCGACCCCGCTGCCTCCGTCGATGCCCATCATGTTGGCTCAGGGAACGGGCGATAATGTTGTCCTCCCAGGGCCGAATGCGCTTCTTCAAAACCTCTGGTGTGCAGCAGGATCGACCATCACCACGCTCTGGATGGGCGGAGTCAATCACATGGCGGCCGCCAATGTCGCGGGCCCAGCAGTTGTGCCTTGGATCAATGACCGTTTTCACGATGTACCGGCTGGTCGTACCTGTGGGACGGTCCCTCCCGTTCCGCCATCAGGATCTGTGTCCCAGCCCTAATTCACCTCACGACGCGTTTTCATGCGCGGCTGCGGCGCTCGCGGGGATTGTTTTCGACACGGATAGTGATCACTCACCATCACGATCACTCAGGGCAGCAGCGTCGTTCAAACAATTCATGTCACGGTCGTTAGTGCGTTTGTGCTACCGCGCCCGCTATCGAGTATTCAGCGAGCTCGTGGCTGTTGCAAATTACCTGCACAGCGCAGGAGTGAGCGTGACGCTCAAGGCCGGCGTCAGCCGTTTGGGCAATCCTGGATTCGGAGTTGCTTCGAACCGCCGCGTGGATGTCTCCTGGAAGTAGACTGCAATCGATAGCCGAAAGGGGCCGACACCGGGGGGGGGAGTCGGCCCCTTTCCTTTGCTACATGCGGGCGGCGTTATGGTCCGAGCGAGAGACGTGTCGCGTCGGAATTGATGGTTCGCGGTAGTCGCTTGACTCGGGGCCAATCCGCCAATCCTGCCAACGTAATCGGGGTAAGCCCAAGGTCGTTCGAATCACGTCGTAGGGCAGTTCGGTGAGTCCGTTCAAGTGCTGTATGCGTAACGCCATGGCGTGCGCGGGAAAATCGTACAATCCGCCATTGGTGTGCCACGACGTGTCCTGTCCGTTGAGGCCGTCCTGGCCGAGGATCGGATGAGTCGAATCGATACTTCGAAATTGGCTTGCCACCGTGCGCAGAATTGCGGACTGAAGGGTGTGTGCATTTGCGCGAGACAAGAATAGTAGTTGGGAAAGTTGGCAACCGGCCATCACGTAACGACGGATCTCGGCAGTTGCGATGTGTGCCACTCCCACCTTGAAGAAGGCGTCGGTCGGGTGGGTAATCAGGTACGCGGAATGGGAATATGGAATTCCGGTGATTCCGTCACTAGCTTGGTCCATGCCGTAGGCCATGTCATTCCTCCTGACTGTGATCTCCTGGAGTCGCATGACTCGAGTACAGGCAGAATGTCCCTTTTTTGATCTTCCTAAACCAAAAAGTTCCGTGAATCTCAAACTTTTTGTCGGGGGCCGTGACGGGCGACTGCTAAGGAACTACGTCAACTGTGACAAAGCGCGTGGTCTCCCCATCGGGTCCGGTGATCGTGACGGTGGCCGTTCCCACGGCTATGCCCTTGCCGCCGGGGTTGAAGAGTGCCGAGCCGTCATCATGTCCTTGAGTCAGTTCGAGGAGTTCGGGTTTGTCCGTCGACACCGTCGTGTTGGCGGGAGCGTCCACGTTGAACACGATGAACTTGCCGACTGAGACGGTGGCCTGCGTCTGTTCTGGCCCCACGATTACAGGTGGCAGCATCTGGGTTGTTCCGCTCGTTGTAGTCGATACCGTTGGATTTGGCGTTGTAACCGCCTGGGTGCCCGAAGAGCCACAAGCTGCAGCCCCTACCGAGAGCGCGATCAAGGCACCGCCGACCGTGACAGCGGGGCCGGTGATTCGCCGAATCCGTTTCATACTCACTAGACGCACGTCCTTACCTGTGTGTTCCCGATCGCGCGGTGGACTAGTCATTAAGGCCACAGTAGCTAAGCCGGTGAATTCTGACAGCCGAGGTGACATTAACTCTCAGATCATGGGTGGTACCTCCGATAGGCGGATGTGACCTCAATTTGTGGGGAAGCCTTCTAGCTGGCAGTAACGCCAGTTGGTACTCGCCGACGCATCGGAGTTCAGACGTGAGTGTGGTCCTCAAACCGGCCGATATGGTCCTTGGGCGGATGCCTTTGCAACTGCGCATCCTTCTGCTCGTAACGCTGCCGCTGATCCCACTTCTGTGGACAGTCGGGGCCTATGCGAGCACGCAGGGTGAGCGGATCAACTTCGCTGCACAGGAGCGCATTGGTGTTGCCTATGAGCGTCCAGCGATCGATCTTCTGGTGGCTGTCGGCTCAGCTTGGGATGCATCCAGGCTAGGACAAACGGCTCCCGATCTGGGTGCGCCGCTTGCCGACTTTCAGCAGGCAGAGCGCGAGTACGGAAGTGAGTTGAAGACGGGTGAGGTCTCGGCTGCCGCAGTGACGGCAGTTCAGGATCTAGGGGATGGCACACTTCCATCGTCAGACGCACGATGGGCAACGGCATCAGATGCGCTTCTCGCGGTGACTATCGCCGCCGCCAACAATTCCAATCTAATTCTTGATCCGGACCTTGACTCGTTCTACGTGATGGATGCCGCGGTCATCAAACTGCCCGCAATCGTTGATGGCGCTGCTATTACCGGCGAAGCGGCGACATCGGGAAAGGCGTCTGCGGATCGCACGGCGAACGTTGCGGTTGAGCTAGGTGCCTTGGTCGCCGCGAGTGAGGGATTCGCTGGCGATGTGGCAACCGCCGTTCCAGCGACGATGAACGCTGGCGTTGCTTCTGCGATGAAGTCGGCAAACGACGTGATCAGTGTGACTGCGCAGAAGTTTGAGGAGGTGGCCAAGCCCGGCTTGATTTCACCTCTATCTACTTCAGCGGTTCCTGGAATTGCTGCAACGGTGGGTGCTCAATCGTCGAGTTCACTCGACGCGCTCGATCAACTACTCGAAGCGCGCGTTGCCGGCCTGACGAAGTCACGCACGACGGTCTTCGCAGTGAGTGCCATCGTGATGGCGCTGGTGTTGTACTTGGCATACGCGTTCATGAAGTCGCTACGCCGTGGCATGTCAGGAACGCTTCGTTCACTGGAACGCATTGCCGATGGGCAGTTGGATGAACCGGTTGACGCTAGTGCGCTGCAGGATTTCCGAGAAATCGGAACGGCAGTCGAGCGAACCCGCGTCGGCCTAGCGTCCACCATCAGCCGAGTGGCCGAGGGCTCGCAATTGGTTGCCGCTGCTGCGGCGCAGTTGAATGCCACAGCATCGTCACTAGAGGCTTCGACCAACACAACCCGAGTGCGCGCTATAGATGCCGAACAGCGGTCAGGGTCAGTGAATGGGTCCATGATGTACGTCAGCGAATCGATAGCCCAGCTGCGTGAAGCGGTCGCAGAGATTTCACGCAACGCTTCGTCGGTGACGTCTATCGCCGACGAAGCTAGCGAACGCACCCGTCTATCGTCGGAGCTCGCAAACTCTGTCGCAGCGTCGGCCGCCGCCGTCGTGGACGCTGCCAGCAAGATCACGGAAATCGCGTCTCAAACGCGCATGCTGGCTCTCAATGCGTCGATTGAGGCTGCCCGAGCGGGCGAAGCGGGACGCGGATTTGCTGTCGTGGCGGACGAGGTAAAGCAACTTGCCGAAACCAGCACGGTGACCGCTGAGCAGATCGTCAGGATCTCCATGGAGAACAGGGCTCAAGCAGAAAGTGTTCAGCAACAGCTTGCTGGTGTGGCTGACTCTATTCAGCAAGTGTCTGAGACGCAGGCCACCGTTGCTGCCGCCGTCGAAGAACAATCCGCTGTGATCGCCACGGTCAATGAAGGCGTTAGCTCGACGGCGAGTGAATCCATGCAGATATCCGCAGCCTCAGCAGAGGTCCTCGAAGCAGCTGCGGAAGCTGCGGCCGGTACGACGCAAGTCATTTCAGCGTCTGAAAGCCTCTCTCACTTGGCAGAGGACATGGCTGGAGTTGTCTCGGGATTCACGCTGCCGCACGAGCGTTCAAGTGCGAACCGTGAGCTGGACTACTCGGGGGTATAGATACCCGGCTACGGACAGGCGACCCACTCGCCGAGTTGTGCGCTGCGAGCAGCCGTCTCGAGAAGGGCGATGGTGGCAATGGCACTTTCACGGCTGACCGGTGCCACACCATCTCCACGTATTGACGACACAACTGCCGGGTAGAACAGATCCCAGCGGCCGCGTTCCAGGGTTCGTGACTGCGGCCTGCCACTGCCGTCGTGGAACTCAACTGTTCGCTGCGTCGTACCCCAGGTGTCGTCCGTCGGGAGATGACCATCGCGCAGCTCGTTCTCTTGTTCGTCGAGGCCATCGATCGTGATGCCACCCTTGTTTCCGAGAACGCGGAAACGCGGTGCCAGATGAGGGGCGAGTGCGGAAACAGCGCACTCGCTGATCACTCCGCTCACATGCTCGATCGTGATTAACGTGTCGTCGTTGGCCAGATGTGGGGGACGGAGCGCACGAGCACTCGCGTAAACGCGTTCGGCGGGTCCCCACAGCACGAGCGCTTGATCGACCAGGTGGCTACCCAGATCGTAGAGAAGCCCGGCGAGATCTTCACTCGATCCGACGTCACGCCAGCGCTGCTGCGTTTGTGGCCGAAACCGTTCAAATGCTGATTGGAAGCGATGCACGTCTCCGAGTTCGCCGGCAGCCACAATGGCCTGCACCGTAAGAAAATCTGAATCCCACCGACGATTCTGGAAGACGTGCACCTGTCGTTCGACTGAATCTGCTCGATCAAAGATTTCTTCCGCCTCAGTGCGCGTGCCAGACATCGGCTTTTCAAGGATCACATGCAGGCCGTGATCGAGCGCTTTTAGAGCGAGTGGGACGTGCTGCGCATTCGTAGTCGCCACCACGAGCGCATCGAAATCGTCCGAACGGTCGAGTAGCTCATCCACGGTTGGGACGATCGAAACGTCGGGGTACGTAGTGCGCGCTTGTTCTTGACGTTCGGGGTTCGCAGTGACGATGGTAATTAGTTCGGTAGTGGGGCACGCGGTGATGAGAGGTGCATGAAAAACACTGCCACTGAGGCCGAAACCAACAACTGCCTACTCGAGGTCTGATGCAACTTGAGCTTTCGGTTTGAGGATTCCGTTTCGCCTTGTAGCCTGCTGGGTAGTTTGACCTCGTTCGTTCCATTCGCACAGATCACATGTGAGGTTCGGCCATGAAGCCAATTCGAGTACCCATCGTTGTCGGCCTTCTCGCCGGTGCCGTAGTGCTGTCCAGTGGGGTCTCCGTGGCTGCCACCACCTTGATCACCGGTGCTCAGATCAAGGATGGCACTGTCGCTGGCGTCGACATCAAGAACGGCAGTTTGACCGGCGGTGACCTCGCCACGCACACGGTGACCGCAGACAACCTCAAGAACGGTGCGCCACATGACTGCGCGGCCGCTCCGTACGCCGGCATCAATCTGGCCAACTGCGGCATCGCTCGTAAGAACTGGACGGGTAAAGACCTGTCCGGTGCCAATCTGGCGGGGGCCTCGGCTGGGTTTATCAAACTGAATGGTGCACTCATGGCCGGGGCGAATTTGGTGCGTGCTGATCTCACCGACGCGAACTTCGCCGGCGCTTACCTCGCAGGGGCGAATCTCAACAGCATTCAGGGCGACTGCGATACGACGTGTGTCAATTTCACCTCGGCGAACCTGCGCTACGCCTCTTTCAAGGGGGCATACATCAGCCGCGCAAAACTGGCCAATGCAGATCTCACGGGTGCCGACTTCACGGGCTCGACTCATGATGCTGTCGTGTACAACAACACCATCTGTCCGGATGGCACGAACTCAAGTACTCACGCGAACACCTGCGCTGCACATGGTGGTGGGCTCTAAAGAGCCATCGCAGTTCGGTGCGCGCTGCTGCCTTCGACGCTAATGCGCTGCTGCCGGCTCGGAAGCAAGTAGGGACGCGATGTATGCCGACTTCGCGACGTCGCCGATGAACTCCACGAATTCGCTGCCGGAGGGTGGGGCAATCAGGCCCGCTTGCCAAGTTGGCTCGGAGCTTTCGGCATCGGGAATTCCGATTACGCGTGAGGCTAAGTCGTAGACGCCGAATGCGACGCCGAGTGAATCGCTCATGACCGATGAGAAGTGGGTGCGCAAGCAGTCGGCGGCCACGGCTGCATTCAAAATGATCGCGGTGTCTGCAAGGGCCGCGCGGTAGTTCGCGGATTGCGTGACATTTGCGCCGTGTGCGCGCTGGAGAGCTACATCGGCACCCCGCACCGAGGCCATCAATGCATCAATGAGAGATCGCAGCGGCAGGTTGTGAGTGACGCCGAGGTAGTTAACCGGTCGCAGGTACGAATCAACGGCCGCTCCAACGGCGCCACAGCCGGTGTGGCCAATGACGCCCAGCAGTCGCAGGTCGGCGAGATTAGTGACTGCGTAATCAAGACTTCCGACGCCTTCGTTAGCCAGCACGTTGCCCGCAACTCTCACGACGAAGATGTCGTTTGCTGACTGGGACATAAGGAGTTCGAGTGGAACGCGCGCATCGGCGCACCCAACAAGAGCAGCGAATGGTGCCTGTCGTGGGGCTTCGCCCGGCACATGGCCGAGCCCCAGATCTTCGGGCGTAACGGGAAGGACAAGTCGTCGTCCGTCCGGCGTATCGGTACCGAGGCGTGCGAAGGCAGCGTTCCCCCGGTCGATGAGTTCAACGGCCTGTGTCCACGTGTCTGGGGAAGGTTCGACGAATTTGTCAGCTGGCTCATAACGCCAAACGATCTCGATCATTGGACTCCCTGCTCAAGCTTTCGCGGCCGACGACGTATGCGATCGAGCGTATCGAGGTGAAGCCGTTCAGACCTTGCGTCTAGGAACGCGAGAATCCCGCCAATACGGCGTCGTTCATTCGTTGAAAGGTTGCGGCACGATCTGCCGTGAATCCGATTCCGACGATCTCCAGGCTCATGGCGCCATGAACGGCGGCCCAGATGGATTGGGCGACCTCAACTGGTTCCGCCGGAATGAGTTCGTCGCGGTCCATCGCATCGGAAACTAAATCGACAAGTGCCTGGAATGACTGCACTGCGTTTACGAGAGTCTCTTCCGACGGTGCTACATCGTCGGGGTGGTTGAACATCAGCCCATAGAGATGGGTGTGCGTGAGTGCGAACTCGCGGTAGGCGGGGCCAGAGTTGCGAAGTCGCTCCAAGCCATCGCCGGTTGCGCCAAGAATTGCTTCGCGGAGTAAAACAAATCCGCGGGAGAGAAGTGCATCAATCAAGCCGGGCTTACCTCCGAAGCGGTTGTAGACACCCATAGGTGCGACACCGGCTTCGGTTGCCACGGCTCGAATCGTCAAACCAGCTAAGCCCTCGCGGTCTAGAACGTCCTCCGCTGCGGTAAGCAGGGCTGCGGAAATGTCACCGCTGGGTGTGCGATGACGCGCCGGCGCCGCGGGCACGGGTTGACGAGGACCTTTCACCTCTATAGATTACCATTCTATAGTTATATAACGTCGTTCTATAGGGGAGAACATGAGTTCTGCGGACACCATCTCGTCGCAAGAAAACGCAAAGGTCGCAAGTTCGCGTCCATGGGCAGTACTCGCAGTTCTTTGTTTGAGCTTGTTCATGGTGGTGCTTGACGTGACCATCGTGAACGTCGCGATTCCGACCCTGGGCAAAGATCTCGGTGCCGGAACGACGGATCTGCAGTGGATCGTCGATGCGTACACATTGGTGTTCTCGGCTCTCTTGCTCGCACTCGGACATGTCGGTGATCGATGGGGACGTAAAGGAGCTCTGCAGGCAGGTGTTGTTCTCTTTGCGTTTGCGTCATTCTTGGCGGCTAGGTCCGGCTCCATCGAGCAGCTGATTGCAGCTCGCGCGTTCATGGGTGTTGGTGCAGCACTTGTCTTCCCGGCGACGCTGGCCATCTTGGTTAACACCTTCACCGATCT
>JBAXUN010000051.1:0-16095 GCA_037129655.1 Actinomycetes bacterium | reverse complement strand
ACCCGCTACAAGGTTCGTAGGTCCTCAGGATCGATCGATCGAGAAGATGCAATGACGTATGAGCAGGCACAGCAGGCATTTGCAGCCGGTGTAGCCATCGCCAATGAGGAAATCGACGCTGGCGTAGACCTTCTGATCCCCGGCGATATGGGCATCGGCAATACCACTCCGGCGAGCACGATCATTGCCCTCTACACCAATCTCGATGCCGCCTCAGCAGTTGGACGAGGCACTGGCATCGACGACCTGACGTGGATGCGTAAGACGGCCGCCGTGCGCGACGCGATGCGAAGGGCCAAAGCGGTTAAGTCCGATCCGATCAAACTTCTAGCGGCCGTTGGCGGAGCTGATATCGCAGCAATGACGGGATTCTTGATGGGTGCATCGGCGCGCAAGACCCCTGTGCTGCTAGACGGAATCGTCTCCACCGCCGCTGGCCTACTCGCGCAGCGTTACACCTACCGGTCGACAGAGTGGTGGCAAGCGGGGCATCGCTCAACCGAGCCTGCACAGCAAAAGGCCCTCGACCAGTTTCCCCTGGTTCCGATCGTCGACTATGAATTGCGCCTTGGTGAAGGTACCGGCGCTCTCATCGCCTTACCGGTATTGCGCGCTGCCGGGAACACGCTGCGCGAGATGTCTACGTTCGACGAAGCCGGCGTATCCGATCGCGACGGCGACAACGTGGCATCACCCAACGACATCATCGACGAGTCATAAGTCACCGCGATGCCTGACTTCGTCCGACTTGCCTTCGGGACACTAACCCGGCTCCCTGTCCCACCACCTAGTCAGGTGGATAAGAACACCGCGCGCTGGGCCATGATTTTCGCGCCTGTCGTTGGCCTACTGCTCGGTGGCATCGCAGTCGTGGCACTCGACGGTGTACGGGTGCTCGCCAAGAACGACCGCTCACCTTCACTGGTCGACCTGCTAGCTGCAACGATGGCGATCACGGTCTTGGCATTCATGTCACGTGGTCTGCATCTCGACGGTTTAGCCGATTCGTTTGATGCATTGGGGGTGAAGGGTCCGAACACTGAGGCAACCCGCATCAAAAGGCTCGACGTTATGCGTTCACCTGAGATTGGTGCATTCGGCGTGGTCTCCGTCGTCTTATGCCTTCTCATCCAGATTGCAGCCCTCAGTTCGTGTATCGCTGCCGGCCTCGGATCGTTCGGCCTACTGACAGCAGTGATGGCATCGAGGCTCTCCCTAACGCTGAGTTGCCGTCCATCCATAGCCTCGGCGCGACCAGAGGGGCTCGGGGCTGCCGTTGCTGGAACCGTGCCCGCAGCCACAGGAGTGCTCGTCGCTCTAGCCACGATCGGTGTCGCCGCGCTATTCGGACGACTCGACGACGATGCAAGCCTACGAACGGTCGCAGCGCTGGTCGGCGCAGTTATCGGCGCCATCGTCACAGGCCAACTGTCCCTGCGTATGTTTACCCGTGAATTCGGCGGCCTCACCGGGGACGTTTTGGGCGCGGTAACTGAACTTTCGATGGCCGCAGCCCTTCTGGCGACCGCATTTCTCATCTGACGGGTGTTGTCCGGCTGCACGTAATCGGCGCAGGTACACCGCATTTCACGAGTAAAACCTGCAATTGTGAGCGACGTCACCGACGAAGATCGCCAAACGTGGCTCACATCACCCTGAATTGGTAATTAACGCTCCCAGACTTTGAGAAACTTTTCACATGACCACATTAACGAACGAATCAGTCACCGAATCGACCACCGATTTCGACGTCACCACGCCGGCCGACCAGGCCGCCACCAAGGCCCTGCTGGCCAAGCGTGACGCGAACTTCTTCAATCTTGGTTACGGCCTGCTGCTCTTCGGAGTCATCATGGCACTCGTCGTGCTAGGCCTCGTCGCCTACAGCCACGCCTGACCCACCCGTATCTGAGTAATTCGTACGCACACGCTGGCCAATCACAATCGGCCAGCGTGTCGTGCGTTGAATGACCATTGGGTAGGACGAGCATGACGATGTGGACTTAACAAACTGGTCGCATCCCTTCGCCTTCGATATCCCTTTGCTTGAAAAGGTTCTGCGCACCGTGGTTGTCTACGCGGCGATCGTGATTCTGCTGCGCGTGATGGGCAAGAGAAATCTGGCGCAGGTGAACACCTTCGATCTGGTCGTCATCTTCCTGCTCTCGAATGTCGTTCAGAACGCAATCATTGGGCCCGACAACTCCCTGTCCGGTGGAATCCTCGGCGCAATCGTTCTCATCGTCGTTAACAACCTGGTGGTACGACTTGCCGCCCGGCACGATCGCCTCGCCCGTTGGCTCGACGGTGTACCAACAGAACTAGTCCACGACGGCGTATTCGACGACAAGGCCGTTCAAGGATTAGGTCTGCGCGAGGCAGATGTCATGGCATCACTACGACATCAAGGTGTGTCAGATTTGAACGATGTGCACACCGCAACGCTGGATCCCAACGGCGCGATCACGGTTAGCCTCGAACCATCATCGCAGCCCGCAACAAAAGCCGACATCGACGACATCTTGCGCAAGCTAGAACAGTTGCAGAACCGCACTTAGGCGGCATCGGCTTAACGCGGATTCGCGTCCACAAATGGTGGCGTGGTCACGACGTAGCGGCCCGGTCGGCCACGTACGTCGATGATTACTTCGGAACCAGGGCCAACACCTGCGTCAGCATTAATCAATGCCAGTGCTATGCCCTGCTTTAGCGTCGGGCTGAATGTCCCACTCGTTACTTCACCGATTACCGCGCCGCCGTCGTCAAGAACATCCATGTGCTGCCGTGGGATTCCACGCTCTAGTGCGAGTAGGCCGACCAATGATCGGCCAGGGCCCTCGGCCTTTTCGGCGGTCAGCGCCTCGCGCCCGTGGAACGCCGGCTTCGACCACCCAACCGCCCAACCCGCCCGCGCTTGAACCGGTGAGATCTCGACGGACAGGTCCTGACCGTGCAACGGATATCCCATTTCGGTGCGCAAGGTGTCACGCGCGCCTAGGCCGCAGGGAACGATGCCGAAAGGCGCCCCAGACGCCATCAGCGCATCCCAGAGCGCGACCCCATGCTCAGCCCGAATCACCAGTTCGTATCCATGCTCGCCCGTATAACCAGTGCGACAGACGATCACCTCAGCGTCGCCAAACCGATGAGTCACGAAGGACATGTATTCGAGCTCGGTCGGCAGATTGAGTGCGGTGAGAACTGCCGCGGAGTTGGGGCCTTGAACGGCGAGCACAGCGTAGTCACGATGAAGGTTCTTGATCGTAATGTCGGACGGCGCCACAGATCGCAGTACGTCTACCACCTGCGCAGTATTGGACGCGTTCGGAATGAGGAACACATCATCGTTACCGTTGAGATAGGCGATGAGATCGTCGACTACTCCCCCGGCTTCATTGCACAACAGCGTGTACTGCGCCTGACCGGCACCGATTCGGCCGAGCTCATTGGTCAGAACCGAATTGAGGAAGTCTGCAGCACCTGGGCCAACCACAGCGGCCTTACCTAAGTGCGACACGTCAAAAACGCCAACCGCCTCTCGAACGGCAGTGTGTTCAGCCACGGTGCCGCCGTATTCAATGGGCATCAGCCAGCCGCCGAAGTCGCCCAACTTTGCGCCGAGTGCAACGTGTCGGTCGTGCAGCGGTGAATGCAATTGCTCGGGAGCAGCGGCATCTGAATCAGTCACACCTTCAACATACTCGCGAAATACAACGAACGGATTGTTTGACGCACGCAGCACAGCCAACGCGAAGAAGGTAAGTTGCACGTGAGATCCCTTCACATTAGGAGCGCACGTGACCTCGTTGTCCCTTTCTTCCGCTGATCTAGCCACCCTCGCCACCGACGCACTGGTTGTCGCCACGGCGCCCGTCGGAGGACGTCGCAAAGGCGTCACCATCGTCGGCGCTGCCGCCGGCCTCAAAGCCACGCCCAAGAAGCGTCTTGAGGAATCACTCGCTGCCCTCGGCGCGACAGGTAAGGCTGGCGACATAGTGCGCATCCCCGGCTCAGGAATCACTGCTGCCACGGTGATCCTTGCCGTGGGCGTTGGAGCCGGACCGTGGACGGACGAGACGCTGCGTCGCGCCGCTGGCAACGCCGTTCGAGCACTCGCCGGAACCCGACGTGCTGCCCTAGCGCTTCCGGTCGAAACCGCTGCTGCGGTAGACGCAGTTGCCCAAGGAGCGCTCATGGGTGCCTACTCGTACGACGCCTTCCGCGTCGATAGCAAGGCAGAGCAGAAATCACCCGTCAACCGGATCACCCTGCACGTCGCTGATGCAAAGGACTCCTCGACTACGACAGCAGTCGCGCGTGCCAAGGCGATCTCAACGGCAGTTAACTTCGCTCGCGATCTCATCAATGCGCCGGCCGCTGCAATGCCACCGACCACGCTGGCTCAATCCGGCGCAGACGCGGTGGCAAATCTGCCCGTCGAGGTTGAAATTCTGGACCAGGAGGCACTCGCCGCAGGTGGTTACGGCGGCATCCTCGGCGTTGGTAAAGGCTCGATGCAGCCGCCACGCTTGGCCCGTCTTGCCTACCGTCCCGAGGGCGCAACGGCTCACCTAGCCCTCGTCGGAAAGGGCATCACCTTCGACACCGGCGGTATCTCAATCAAGCCGTCGGCGAGCATGCATGAGATGAAGGCTGACATGTCTGGGGCCGCAGCAGTCATTGCCACGGTTCAGGCAATCGCCAGCCTCGGACTTTCCGTGGCCGTTACCGGTTATGTCTGCGCGGCTGAGAACATGCCAAGTGGCAAGGCACAAAAGCCAGGCGATGTTCTGAGTACGTATGGCGGCAAGACCGTCGAGGTTCTCGATACCGATGCCGAAGGCCGACTCGTTCTTGCTGACGGCCTCGTCCGCGCACAGGAAGACAAGCCGGACGTAATCATCGACATCGCCACCCTGACAGGGGCTCAGACGATCGCCCTCGGCTCACGCACCGCCGGGATCATGGCCAACGATGACGATCTTCGCGAAGCGATCTTTGATGCGGCAAACCGCGCTGGTGAAAGCATGTGGCCAATGCCGCAGCCGGAGGAATTGCGCGCGGGCCTCGACAGCCTGGTGGCCGACATCGCGAACATTCCGCTCAGCGGGCGTCGAGATGGTGGCATGCTCTCGGCCTCGATCTTCCTGCGCGAATTCGTCCCGGATTCACAGCGTTGGGCGCACCTCGATATCGCAGGCCCGGCGTACAACGGCTACAGCCCGTGGGGCTGCACACCCAAGGGTGGCACCGGTTACGCAGTACGCACATTGGTGCAGGTTGCTGAAGATATGGCGGACGGAGCGCTCTAAGCAGACTGAGACAACGTCAGAACGAACGACAGTGAGCCGGGACACATCCGTGTGCCCCGGCTCACATCATGTTCAGGAAAGTGAAAGACTGGCCAAGCGCGAAACCTCGCGCAATGCCGTGTCGTCCACCCGCACCTACAAGGAGCGTCCGTGACCGGGACTGAATTTGATGTCGTCATCCTCGGCGGTGGCAGTGGCGGTTACGCTGCTGCCCTGCGCGGATCCCAGCTCGGCCTATCGATCGCACTGATCGAAAAGGACAAGCTTGGAGGCACCTGCCTACACCGAGGCTGTATCCCCACCAAGGCCCTGCTACATGCAGCTGAGGTTGCTGACTCAGCGCGCGAATCATCGGCGATCGGCGTCAATGCAACCCTGCATGGCATCGACATCGTCAAGGTGAACGAGTATCGCGATGGTGTCGTTGGTCGGCTTTACAAAGGGCTTCAGGGCCTCGTTAAGAGCCGCGAGGTTACCTACATTGAAGGCACCGGCACCCTGACATCGGCGAACACCGTCGATGTCAACGGCACCCGCTACACCGCACGTAAGGCTGTCGTTCTGGCAACTGGTTCCTACGCGCGCAGCTTGCCCGGCCTTGACATAGGTGGTCGGGTCATCACGAGCGATCAAGCTTTGCAGCTGGAGTGGATCCCAGCAAAGGTGATCGTTCTTGGCGGTGGCGTTATCGGAGTCGAATTTGCCAGCGTATGGCGGTCATTCGGTTCTGAAGTAACGATCGTCGAAGCCCTCCCCCGACTCGTGCCGAACGAAGACGAGGCGAGCAGTAAAGCGCTCGAGCGCGCATTCCGAAAGCGCGGCATCGTCAGTAAGACGGGCGTGCGCTTTTCGGGTGTCACACAATCTGACGCGGGGGTCACCGTCACGCTGGAGGGTGGCGAAACCCTTGACGCAGATCTGCTACTCGTGGCGGTTGGACGCGGACCCAATGCAACGGGAATGGGCTACGACACCGTCGGTGTTGGGATGGATCGCGGATTCGTCCTCACCGACGAGCGCCTTGCGACCAATGTGCCGGGCGTTTACGCAGTCGGAGATATCGTCCCCGGTTTGCAGCTCGCTCACCGCGGCTTCCAACAGGGCATCTTCGTAGCCGAAGAAATTGCCGGGTTGAATCCGCGCGTGATCGATGAACTGGGCATTCCAAAGGTCACATACTGCGAGCCCGAGGTGGCCTCCGTTGGGCTCTCACAAGCTCAGGCCATAGAGAAGTTTGGCGCAGAGAACGTTGAGGCGTACGAATACAACCTCGGTGGTAACGGCAAATCCCAAATCCTTGGAACTGCGGGATTCGTCAAGCTCGTTCGTCAAAAGGACGGGCCAGTCGTAGGGATGCACATGGTCGGTTCCCGCGTTGGCGAACTGATCGGTGAAGGCCAACTGATCGTCAACTGGGAGGCATACCCGGAGGATGTGGCTTCACTCGTCCACGCCCATCCAACCCAGAACGAAGCACTCGGCGAAGCATTCCTTGCCCTCGCTGGCAAACCACTTCACGCCCACTCTTAACGAACGACGAATGCAGCACTACGGTTATTGATAGCGCGCGATCGACAATGACGTCATGATCCGCCTCGCGACTGCACGAAGGAGTACGTAACGATGTCTGTCTCCGTCACGATGCCCATGCTCGGTGAGAGTGTCACCGAGGGCACAGTTTCGCGTTGGCTCAAGAACGTCGGCGATACGGTCGCTATGGATGAACCCATCGTGGAGGTGTCCACGGACAAGGTCGACACCGAGATAACTGCACCCTCCGCTGGAGTGATCCTGGAGATAAGCGCACCCGAAGATAGCGTCATCGCTGTAGGTGCACAGCTCGCCCTTATTGGTACCGCCGACTCTGCCGCTGCCGTTCCCTCAGCCCCAGTCGCCGACCCGGTGGTTGTTGAACCAATCCCGGCTGCCCCCGTAGCTATGGCACCTGAGCCAGTTTCCGTGCCTGAGCCACTCGCTCAGGCATCCGTCGAGCCTGCCGTTGTCGAGCCCGCTGTTGTTGTGCCCACCGCCGCGTCAGCCGCCGGTTCAACGCCCGTCGTACTACCTGCGCTTGGCGAGAGCGTGACCGAAGGCACTGTGACTCGCTGGCTCAAGAGTGTGGGCGACAGCGTTGCCGTCGACGAGCCGCTCGTGGAGATCTCCACCGACAAGGTCGACACCGAACTTCCCTCACCAGCGGCAGGCGTGTTGATCGAAATCACCGTTGGGGAAGATCAGATCGTTGCCGTCGGTGGCCAACTTGGACTCATCGGCAGTACTTCCGTCGCCCCGACACCAGCCGCACCAGCGCCCGTCGCGGCCACGCCAGCACCAGTGGTAGCCAGCGAGCCAGTGCCGGTTGTTGCGCCTGTCGTTGTTCCGGCTCCCGTACCGACCACACCCACGGCCATCCCTGCACCGGTGCCGGCACCGTCCGCTCCGGCTGCACCCAGCGCAACTGCCGATGCCTACGTAACTCCGCTTGTTCGTAAACTTGCCTCCGATAGTGGAGTTGACCTTTCGACCGTCACTGGTTCCGGTGTTGGCGGACGTATCCGCAAGGAAGACATCCTCGCTGCCGCTGCGGCGGCAAAGGCAGCTGTCCCCGCGGCGCCAACCAACGCCCCCACTGGCGCAGCCTCGAACGCCACGCCAGTTGAGCCGTCGAACCTTCGTGGAACCACCGTCAAGATGAGTCGCCTGCGCAAGGTGATTGCCGAACGCATGGTTGAGTCACTGCAAACCTCCGCTCAGTTGACGACCGTCGTCGAGGTGGACGTCACTCGCATCTCGCAACTTCGTGATCGCGTTAAGACTCAGTTCGAGGCCAGTGAAGGTGTGAAGCTCAGTTTCCTGCCGTTCTTCGCGAAAGCCACTATCGAGGCCCTTAAGCAGTACCCACAGGTGAATGCATCCATCGACCTGGCCGAGGGAACTGTCACCTACCCCGACGCCGAACACCTTGGTATTGCCGTCGACACCGATCGTGGCCTGCTCGTCCCTGTGATCCGCGATGCTGGTGACCTATCAATTGGTGGATTGGCTCGCAAGATTGCCGATGTTGCCGGTCGCACCCGCACCAGCAAGGTCTCACCTGACGAGCTCTCCGGTGGCACATTCACCCTGACAAACACCGGAAGTCGCGGTGCGCTGTTCGATACACCGATCATCAATCAGCCGCAGGTGGCCATCCTCGGAACGGGTGCAGTCGTTAAGCGCCCTGTCGTCGTCACCGACGAAACTGGCCTTGATTCCATCGCTGTGCGCTCAATGGTTTACCTGGCGCTTACCTATGATCATCGCCTCGTCGACGGTGCGGATGCAGCGCGATTCCTGACCACAATCAAGCAGCGACTTGAGGATGCTTCATTTGACGCTGAACTTGGTGCCTAACAGCGCTAGGGTTCAAAGGTGCGCGTACTCATTAGCGGGTCTTCAGGTCTGATCGGTTCGTCTCTAGTCGCGTCACTTCGCGTAGATGGCCATGACGTCCGGGTCCTGGTTCGGCGGCCGTCGAGCGCCGCGAGTGAAGTTACGTGGCAGCCTCAGCGTGGCGCTGATGGTGTGGATGACATCCTGCGCGATGCCGTTTCATCAAGTGATGCGATTGTGAACCTTGCTGGTTCGGGTGTGGCGGAAAAACGTTGGGATCAGGCGTACAAGGACACGATCCTTGGTTCGCGAGTATCTGCCACCACCTGCCTTACCACTGCGATAGCCCAGGTCGAAACCAAGCCGTCCGCTTTCGTCTCCGGCTCTGCCGGCGGCTATTACGGTGACACCGGCTCAGAGGCCGTCGACGAATCGGCACCACGTGGAAACACATTTCTGGCCGAAGTCGCCGACGCCTGGGAGCGTGCGGCGATTCCGGCCGCCGAAGCGGGCGTGCGAGTCAGTCACCCTCGCACCGGAACAGTGGCCGATCCCCATGGCGGAGCATTTGGTCGCCTACTTCCGCTGCTGCGCGCCGGTGTCGGCGGTTCACTCGGATCCGGACGTCAATGGTGGTCGCTCATTTCACTGCGCGATGAAGTCGCAGCCATTCGCCACCTCATCGACAACCCCACGGTCGTCGGGCCGGTGAATTTCAGTGCACCGCAACAAGCCACCAATGCTGATCTCACTAAGGCACTAGGTAAGGCGCTCAATCGGCCCGCTGTCGTCGCCGCACCGAGATTCGCTGTCCGAACCATCCTCGGCGAATTTGCTGAGGAGTTATTCATCGATCAGCGGATGGCTCCAGCGAAACTCCTGGCTACCGGTTTTCAATTTTCCGACCCGACAATCAGCGACATCGTCGCCGGTCTCGTCAACAACTGACGCCCGCTGCAGCATCGAGTCAGCTGGTACGTGGTCGAAGCCACGACAGGCCCGAGGGTCGTGATTTCGGACGTGGCAGCGCAGACTGCGTAGGCACGGCCGAGGCACGAGCCCTCTCACGTAACTCACGAGCAACCGGATTTTGCGCCGACACCTCACGAGCCGGTCGACGCAGCATGGTTGACGTTAAATCGTGAAGTGATGGCCGCATAAATGGATCAGGGTCCTGTGCCTTCATCAGCATCAGTTCTAGCGAAGTCGGGAACGATCCGGATCCGACTAGCTCGTGCATAAGTACGGCTAGGTCTCGCACATCGTCAGCCGCCACAGGACCACCGGCATGAGGGGCAGCGCGCCACTGTCCCGTGCCGCCAAGCCAAACCTGCCCAGTTCGCGCGACCAGAACGCTGTCTAGACCCACAGATCCGTGGGCGGTGCGTTCGTCATGAAGGGCGGTTAGTGCATCTGCGAGGCGAACCCCGACTGCGAGTGCTTGACCTAGCCGAAGTGGACCTCGCTCACGGATCGTCGTGAGCGAGGTCCACGCAGCCGGCACGAGATGCACCAACGTGACATAGCCATCGCCGGTCTCCACTCGACGCAGCGGACATAGCGAATCAGCGCGTGCATTCATGAGCGAAACCCACGACGAGTGCAATCGATGGGCGACGGTCGGATCAGCGGGAAGCCTCCAGGGCGTGTGTCTTTCGACGAAGGTGTCGTGGTGATGAACGGGAGCGTAGATGGCATCAGTCATGTCGCACACGGTGCAACAGATGTGGGTTACGTCGCCGGACCCATCCACAGGATGCACCGCGACACGTATTCCGACACCATGGGGAGGTGAGCAAACGGGCTTCCAGCGACCAGGGTTATGACGTCATCATCGTCGGCGCGGGCATGGCCGGGTTGGCTGCCGCCCGACACCTCATGGCCGCGAAGAAGAACGTGATCGTGATTGAGTCGAACTCAGCCCCAGGCGGACGAGTTCGCAGTCAGGTCATCGACGGAGTGACCGTCGACTACGGCTTTCAACTTCTGAACCCGTCGTACCCCGAAGCAGTGCGGATGCTCGATTTCAAAGCGCTCAACCTACGTTCGTTCACTCCCGGCGTTCGTATCCGCAGCACTAGCGGAACGCGCACGCTGGTCGACCCATTTCGCTCGCCGCGGTCAGCTTTGGCGACAGCGAAGTCCGTGCCTGGTTCGCGTTTCGAACAACTCAAATTTGCTTCGTACATGACAGATCTGGCTAAGGGCTACGGCCGTGGCTTGCAGTATCGGAAAGACGGCACGGCGAAAGACGCATTGGGCGAGTTCAGCCACATCCGAGATGAGGTGCTCGCACCGTTTCTTGCCGGCGTGTTATTCGACGATTCGATGACGGCATCACGTCGACTCGTTGACGTGTTTCTGCGATCCTTCATCCGCGGAACTCCAGCAGTACCAGCAGCTGGGATGGGTGAGATCGCGCGTCAACTCAGTCAGGGAATTACGCTTTCCCTCAACGAATCAGCGGTTCGAGTGACCCCAACGTCCGTCACGACGAATGTCACAACACACACCGCCAGAGCCGTCCTCGTCGCGACTGATCCGACCACAGCCACATACCTCATCCCCGGTCTACCGACTCCACAGATGCGATCGGGCACCACTTGGTGGCATCGCGCACCGGTGCCTGTCACGTCACTCAACAGCGGGATGCCGATCCTCACTGTCGATCCTGACCGCACAGGCCCCTTGGTGAACACCGTGGTGATGAATGCTGCTGCACCCGAATACGCCTCGACCGATCAGGCTCTCATCGCCTCGACGGCACTGGGCAGTGGCCCCCATTCGAGTGCTGACATCGCAAGGCACTTGAGCTACCTGTATGAAGTCAACACTGCTCGATGGGAAATCGTCGCGGTTCAACCGATGAAGGAGACCATCCCCGCTTTCGACGTTGGCACCCCATTTCGTAAGCCAACGCGACTGCACAGCGGGATCTTCATTGCCGGCGATCACCGCGATACTCCATCACTTCAGGGGGCGTTGGTCAGCGGACGGCGGGCCGCTGCTGCAATCTTGCACACGCTCGCGTAAGTTGCCGTCATGGCTACTCCACGAATCTTGGCGACCAGCGGTGGCTTCAATTCAGCCGGCCGATACAACGCCCGCATCCCCGGCAATCTGTTCCTGGAAGCTCTGCGGCTTTCTGGCAAGGAGCGTCCTCGAGTCCTGTTTGTCATGACGGCAACGGGTGACGACACCGATTACCTGACGATCTCGTATCAGGCGATGCGCGGCCTGTCCGTTGACGCTGATCACCTAGCCGTTTACGCGATGCCCAATCAGCCTGTCGATGA
This sequence comes from Actinomycetes bacterium, assembly GCA_037129655.1. Classification (GTDB taxonomy): domain Bacteria; phylum Actinomycetota; class Actinomycetes; order S36-B12; family CAIYMF01; genus Longivirga. The sequence continues at coordinate 4,115 of JBAXUN010000051.1, read as the reverse complement.
AGCCCTCGGCAAAGCCGACGTGGTGTGGGTTGGCGGCGGTTCGGTGGCAAACCTGCTCGCACTGTGGAAGGTTCACGGAATCGATCTGGCCATGCGTGACGCATGGGAGCGCGGTGTTGTTCTCGGCGGCGTGAGTGCCGGCTCGATCTGTTGGCATGTTGGTGGACCCACCGATTCATACGGCCCTGACTTGCAATTGCAGCTCGGCGCGCTGGCACTCATCCCCTACGGAAACGGCGTTCACTACGACACCGAAGAACAGCGTCGTCCTCTGCTGCAGTCACTCGTTGCCACTGAGCAACTGCCGCTGTCGTACGCGACGGATGATCACGTCGGAATCTTGTACGAGGGCACAGACGCAGTAGCCGTCATCACCGACTCGGAGGTCGATCCGCAGACCGGACCTGCCGCATATCGTGTCGAGAAGGTCGCCGGCGAGGTTGTCGAAACTCGTCTTGCACCTGGGGCAATTTCCTAATCCGAAGAACAACGGCACGACGAAAGGTTCTGCGATGAAGCACGTATCACTCCCCCAACTCACCAATAAGCCCGTTCCCACGATCGGCGTCGGTGCGATGCTGCTTGCCGAACCGCTTCGCTCGACTGGTGAATTGATGCCATGGGATGACGCGATTGCGGTGCTCCATCACACGTTTGCCCAGGGCATCACCCTCGTCGACACCGCGGATATCTACGCGCCTGAGGCATCCCAGTTCGGCTACGACGAGCGCCTCGTCGGTGAGGCCGTTCGCACCTGGGAGGGTGGTCGCGATTCGATCATCGTCGTGACGAAGATTGGTATCACCCTCAACGTTGGAGCCGATGGCGAAGACGAGTGGGGCCGCGACGGTTCGTATGACTACCTGATGCGTGCGGCCGAGGCCAGCGTTGAACGTCTCGGATTTGTACCGGACACGATCCTGCTGCACCGGGTAAACCGCGAGCAGCAGCCCTTCGCGAAATCCGTTGAAAACATGTTGGCAGTTCGCGAGGCGGGCTTCGCTCCCACCATCGGTATCGGCAATGTTCATCTCGACGAGTGTGAAATCGCCTGGGACGTAAGTGGCGGCACCATCTCGGGCGTTGAGAATGAGCGCAGCCCTCGTTACCGCGATGACGAGGATGTACTGCGCTGGTGCGTAGAGCGTGGAGTTGCCTACTTCCCGTGGTCACCGTTCGGTGGCGGCGATGATGCAGCCAATCTGCCAACTAAGTACCCCGCCTTTGCCGAGGTCGCCGCTGAAATCAGCGCGTCAACCGGCAACGATGTGACCGCGTACCAGGTCACTTTGTCGTGGCTGCGTTCCAACGGCGATGCGGTTGTACCGATTGCCGCAGTCACTCGAACCGCCACCGCTGACATCAACGCAGCATCAGCCAACGTCGAACTTACGGCCGATCAAATCGCTAGACTCAACGCCTCCCCGGTGGGTACCGGCTCCGTATTCCCAGATGACGAAGATTAGTTACGAGGAAAACCTCACACCCTAGGCGCCACCAGCCGGCATCGGTACGACGTAGGCTGTTCGCGTGACACTAGACACTGACACAGCCGCACTTTCGGTGGTGCGTCGCGGTTTTGGGCCGGGTGCTGTGCCGTACGACGTAGCCTGGGATGAGCAGCGATCACTGCATGAGGCTGTCGTCGCCGGCGAAGCAGGCGATACGGTCCTCTTACTTGAACACCCACCCGTCTACACCGCAGGACGTAGAACGCCGCCTGAGGACCGACCTACCGATGGCACTCCCGTCGTCGATGTTGATCGCGGCGGTCGCATCACGTGGCATGGCCCTGGACAGCTGGTTGGCTACCCCATCGTTCGGCTCAAGCAGCCAGTGGATGTCGTGACACACGTGCGCCGGCTTGAGGCTGCGCTGATCGAGGTGTGCGCAGCAGTCGGCCTGGAGACGATGCGTGTCAAAGGACGAAGCGGGGTGTGGGTCCCAGCTGATTCGCCGCTCGTCGGAACCCGGCCCGAACGCAAGATTGCCGCCATCGGAGTACGGGTGGCCCGTGGCGTGACGATGCACGGGTTCGCACTGAACTGTGATTGTGACCTGACGTGGTTTGATCGCATCGTCCCCTGCGGTATCGCTGACGCAGGAGTGACGTCGCTGAGTGCTGAACTTGGTCGCGACGTAACGATCACAGAGGTACTCCCACTCGTCGAACAGCAATTGCAGATTGTGTTCAGTCCAAGCTGGAAGCCAAAGGTGGAGCAGTGAGTGATGTAACCGAGGCAACTACCTCAGGCAACGACGGTCTGATCGCAACAGCATCAGATGGCCGTCGCATGCTGCGGATTGAGGCACGTAATGCGGCTGTACCCATCGAGCGAAAGCCCTCATGGATCAAGACGCGCATAAAGACCGGCCCGGAGTTCCTTCGCATCACCAATCTAGTGAAAAGTGAAGGCCTACATACTGTTTGCCAAGAAGCGGGTTGCCCGAACATCTATGAATGTTGGGAAGACCGAGAAGCCACCTTCCTGATTGGTGGCGCACAGTGTTCACGTCGTTGCGACTTCTGCCAAATCGACACCGGCAAGCCCGAGCCACTTGATCGTGACGAGCCTCGTCGCGTCGCAGAGTCCGTGCAAACAATGGGTTTGGCATACGCGACGGTTACCGGTGTGGCCCGTGACGACCTCGAAGATGAGGGGTCGTGGCTGTACGCAGAGACCGTCCGCGCAATCCACGAAGCCGTGCCCGGCTGCGGAGTCGAACTACTGATCCCCGATTTCTCGGCTAAGCCCGAACTGCTCGCTCAGGTCTTCGCCGCTGCCCCCGAGGTACTCGCGCACAACCTTGAAACAGTGCCTCGAATTTTCAAGCGGATCCGTCCCGCCTTCACTTACGAGCGTTCGTTGAATGTGATCACCCAGGCACGCGACGCCGGGTTGATTACCAAATCGAATCTCATTCTTGGCATGGGTGAGGAAATCGAGGAGGTTGTGCACGCGCTCAACGATCTGCATGAGGCCGGCTGCGAGCTCATAACAATCACGCAGTACTTACGTCCGAGCCCGCGTCATCACCCTGTCGAGCGCTGGGTGCATCCTGAGGAATTCGTCGCCCTCGCCGACGAGGCGGCGCGAATCGGCTTTTCGGGAGTCATGAGCGGTCCGCTGGTACGTTCGTCATATCGAGCCGGACGCCTGCATAAGCAAGCACTCGACGCACGTGCCAATGGTGGCACGGCCACAATCCTCACCGGAGGTGCGCAGTGAAGTATCCCGTCGCAGAGGTAATCGGCTGCCACATTTGGCCAGCCGACTCCGAGCTTCCGATCGCCATCGATCCGCTCGTACTCGACTTCGGCGGTCCGATCGGCGATCGTCACTACGGCCTGACGATGAAGTCCGATGTACGGCAAAGTAAGCACTTCCCCAAGGGCACCGAGATTCGAAACCATCGTCAGATCTCGATCGTCGAAGCGACCGAACTTCAGGATGTTGCCGCCACGCTTGGCATCACCGAGATTGAACCGGGACTGATCGCGGACAACTTGTATCTACGCGGTGCCACTGACCTGACTCTCCTACCCAAGATGACTCGACTCGTGTTCTCCTCGGGCGCGGTGATCATGCTCGGCGGGGAGAACGATCCGTGCACGATTGCCGGTGGGATGATCGCTGATGTGCACGGCATTACCCCGCATTCCTTCCCTAAGGCGGCCCTGCACAAGCGTGGGGTAACCGGCTGGGTTGAGTATCCAGGTGAGATCCGACCCGGCGATACGCTCGAGATTCGCTCCTAGTTCGCCCTTAGTCGGGAGTTCCCCGCGTGCCGGAAGGCGGTGGGTCGTAGGCTGGGGTCACCAACCCGCGACATCCGGAGTACACACCCGTGAGCAACAACGTTACCGACGCACCACCGCAGGGCCGGATCGCTCAGATCCGCGAGACTTTCAAGTTCACGCGCAAGGCCGACCCGACCATCGGCTGGGTCCTACTCGGCGTCTTCCTCGGAACGCTCGCGGTGATCATCGGCATTGGATTCCTGTTCCACATTCCGTGGATCATGGCCATTCTGGCCATCCCAACCGCACTGCTCGCAACCACCTTCATCTTCGGACGTCGTGCTGAAAAGGCGGCCTACGCACAGGTTGAGGG
>JBAXUN010000050.1:0-16383 GCA_037129655.1 Actinomycetes bacterium | reverse complement strand
CATCGGCACGGCGAACACCGGCAGAGCCCAGTACCCCATTGACTGGCTTGCGGCGAGAGCCATGAGAACACCCGTTGCTGTGACAGCCGTGGAGACGCCGACCATGGCGCGGAACTCGTCAACAAGTGCCACGGAGAAGGGCAGCCGAACTTCATTGGCTCTGCTAGCCGCTGCTAGGGCAATCTCCAGAAGACCCGCCAGCGCGCCCGCAACGACCATCAGCACGACATTCTTCGTTTGACCGGGGAACAATCCCCACCACGAGTGAATCAAGGCCGCAGCGGTAGCCGTCATGAGAACACGTTGACTCAACTCGTCGAGATGAAGACCGCGTCCAACAAAAACCCGAGGAAGCGAACCACAAATCGATGCGAATGTCACCACCGTAACGGTGAAGGCGACCCCTGGAAGCGGAGTCTCGTCAATGGACGGCAGTAATGCGAATGCAAGCGAACCTGCTGCTGCCAACGGCGCAGCCTGACGGCCCGCTGGAAGGGTAACCCGCAACACTTCACCGATAGCTATGAAGGCACCGAAGATCAGCCCAGCCTGAAGGACTTTGGACGATGGCGCATTTGCGGCTGTGATCGCAAATGAGCAGGTAGCCAAAATCGCCGCCGCAAGCTGCAATGGAAGGACCGAACGTGTGTCAATTCGGCGGCTCATGCTGTGCTCCCCTGATCACCCGTCGGCTGACCGCGAAGGTCGCTGTCACGCACAATCTCAGACATGAACGCATCCAATGCCGAAGCGTCCGTCGGTGTGGCTAACCCCAGGCCAAGCTCGCTGGATGCTGTCGGATCATCATCGTCACTACCCATAGATGGAGCTGACCCCGATGGCGTTACTTGATCTGTCGTATCCACTACTGCCCACCCTTCGCGGGTGACCGCTGCAATGAGCGCCTCGACGAATGTGGCGTCGAACTGGGTGTCCTTACAACGTCGAAGCTCCTCCATCGCCTCGTCGATGCTGCGTGCACCGCGATAGGAACGAGTCGTCGTCATTGAGTCAAAGGCGTCGGCTACCGAGAGAATCCGAGCAAACTCGGGAATCTCTTCTCCCTGAAGACCATTGGGGTAGCCGCGCCCATCCATGCGCTCGTGGTGCAGAAGGATTCCTTCCACCGCCTCACCGAGGAACTCGAGATCCTTGGTGATCTCACGGCCACGCGTCGGATGCATCTTGATCGCGTCAAACTCTTCGTCCGTGAGCTTGCCTGACTTTTGCAAGATACGGGTGGGAACGCCAAGTTTGCCGACGTCATGCAACATTCCGGCATAACGCAAACTCGATACGCGGTCCTCGCGCATACCCGCGCTGCGTCCGATCATCACCGACGCACGCGATACGCGCTCAGAGTGACCACGGGTGTACGCATCTTTTGTTTCAACGGCTTGAATCAAAGAGCGGATCGTTGACTCATAGGCTTCTTGACGAGCAGAGAACATCGAGAAGACCCAGCGAGCCACCATGAGCGGCGCGAGAACAAGGACGCCGGCCAGAGGCGTAATGGTCAACCATACGAAGGCAAGCATTAGTCCGAAGATCGAGTAGATGAACAGTGGCAGGGCTGATTCAGCCATCGTGCCGAACCAAACGCGCCACGGCGATACTCGCTCGGCCAGGGCCAACACCGTAACCATCAGCAGACCGTTTATGACTTCGTGCACCACAGACGCTGCCAGCATGGGGATCAGCAGTTGATAAAAAGGACCAAATTGCTGGCTGATTACGTTCGGAAACTGTTCAACAGGTTGATTCAAAATTTCGGCATGTACCCAGGCGTAAGTCCACGCAGCACCGAGTGTGGACAGCACATTCATGCTTCCGTTGAAGCAGCGCTTAAACCACGGGGTGCGACGCGGTTCAAGCGCCACCATTGCGGTGACGAGTGGGGCACCCCAAGGCCCAAGGATGATCACCGAAGCCATCGCAATGGGCATGGTTACCGAGATCGAGACACCTTCACGGGTGGCGACACTTCGCGCGAGTGCGGCTGAAAATGCTTCGGAGGCAAAAACTAAAAGTGCCAAGGCTCCGATCGCTGCGAAGCGGAGTAAAACATCCGGCTGGTGCGCTGTGTGTATGACGCATGAGACGATCCCGAGCAGCCCGGCAAGCATCACCGCGGCGATAAACACCCGGGTGCGCAGGGGGAAGTCGCGCATACCGTGCCTTCCAACGAATGTGCTGTACAGGGAGGTAGATCTCCACGACGTACACCGGCAAGATTGGGATCGACAGCGAAGTTGCTAGCAGTGAAGCTTAGCTCCACTTCCAGCCGGACTCGCCACCGAGCATACGCTCGACAACGGACACGATCTTCTTCATAAGGTCTGGATCAACTCCTCGCGATGATGTCACAGGCACCGCTAATAGCCTGTGCAGCATCCGCTCCGCTCGCGATTTGCCTATGCACACGTATCCGTGTGAGGAGGCAAACCCTGTCGTGAAGTGAAAATTCCTTGGGGGAAGTACTCAAGTCACAGGGTGTCGCTGCCGATCCCAATCTTGCCGCTGTTGAGTTGTGGTAACGCCACGAGCCTTAGTTCGCTCGCATCACAGTCCGCGGTTTTGGTCACACCGAGCGTGACCGAGTACCCCATGTGGTGCGAGTTCCTACTGTGACAGGTGTGCCTAGTGGTACGTCAAGTATAAACTGTCCTGTTTGTCGGATTTTTAGCAAGATCTGCGTTTGAGTTCACCTTTTACACAGAAAACTCCACTCTGCGTATTGCGAACCGGTGCTGGTTTCCCCATTTGGCCCAATAGCCCGATCACTAGGGCTGACGAGAGCACAGAACGCGGCTAGCCTGATTTCAAGTACAACAGCTGCTGTCATGCCCGGTCCCCCATGACGCGCTGTTCACAAACGCGCGGAGGTGGACTGTGACTGACTCAGGTCGCGATACCGCCTATGCAGCCCTGGTCGACGCACTCATCGCTTTGCGACGTGATCCGGCTACCGAACGGTTCGACGAGTACTTGGCCTACGCACAAGAGACGGGCCGAATTGACTCGCCAACCGCGCGTGCACTGCGCTGGTGGCAGCGTCAATCCGTGCGTGGCGTCGGGGATCACCTCGATGAAATCCTGCCTGCCCTGCTGGTGCAGCTTGAGGCTGCCGATCAGGCAGCAATCCGAGCGGTCGATGCAAGTGATCTGGCGTGGCGAGCGGCGGCCGGACAAACGATTAATGCCGATCCACAGTCCCCGGCATCACCACTGGTCGACAAAGCGCCCCCCGAGCCAACGACTGTGCAACCACAAGAGCCAGCCCAGGAGCGCCCCGTCACCTCGGTTTACGCCGAACTTGTGGCCGACACTCAGCCGCACATTCTCAGTGACCTGCTCGACGTGGGCGAAAGCCCGCTCGCTGCACGTGGTGACAACACGGCCTCCAGCGGTGACATTGACGGTGTCAATGACACACCACCTAACGAGCACTACAGCGAGTACCCAGCCGAGACCATGGAGTCACGGAGCCAGGAATCCGGCGCGCCTGTGCAGCGAACTCTTACAGCGGGCCTTACCGTAATACCTGAGGGGCCCAACGGTCACTGACCATCGACGTTCCTCGCCGTCTCGTCGAACCAGCACGGATACCACGCGGAGGACTTGTGGCCCTGTTACGCCTACTGCCTGAACTTGAGGATTCGCTTCGCGCGATCCCAGGTGTGCGCGCGGCGAGCGTCGTGACAGGTCCGGATGCTCGCCCCACCGAAGTCCACGTCCTTGCTAATCCTGGTAAACCAGCCAAGCAAGTTGTTCGAGATGTCCAGTCAGTGGCTATGGCTCAATTCGGCCTCGACATCGATCACCGCATCGTGAGCGTCGTACAGATTCCTCAGGATGCGGTCGAGGTCGGCGATCAAACCCCTCCTCACGAGTCCGAAGCCCCGCGACTGACAGTTCTTCCAACGACCACCCCGCAAGATCACACCGATGAACTCGGTGATGCGCAGGCCAGCGAACTTTCCGCCGAATCATCTGCACATGCATCGGCTGACATAGCCGGACATCCCCGGCCGGCTCTCACAAGCATCACCGTCAGCACGTCTGACGGTGAGAGCGATGTGACGGTGGACTTAATCGTCGACGGAGAAGCTTTTAGCGGAAAGGCCAGCGGCCCAGGGGCTCCGGCCCACCGCCCCCGAATCGTTGCAAGCGCGACATTGGCCGCGTTGAGCGAATTGCTAGGCATGCCAGCCCAAATCGAAAGCGCGCAGGTAGTTGAGGCCGGTATCCGCGAGGTGGCAGTCACGGTCCTGACCATTGCGATTCCGCGCTTCGGCGACCAAACGCTGTGCGGTTCGGCGATCGTTCGCGGTGATACCGAGGATGCGGTCGCACGCTCAGTGCTTGCGGCACTGAACCGTCGACTGCAAGGCTAGCCTCCAGGGCCACAGCGATTACGGATCCGCCCGGCTAAGCACGGCCCCGATTACAGCACCCGCCGACATGTGGGACACTCTTTCTAGTAACTGGCGGCGAGCGGCCGCTTTGACATGATCACGATCTGGAGTTCCCATGAGCAAGCGTGCACGCAAGCGTCGCACCCGCAAGGGCAATGGCGCCAACCACGGTCGACGTCCGAACGCTTAATACCGTTAGCGCGACATGACGAAGGGCCCTACCACGAGGTAAGGGCCCTTCGTCATGTCGTGCTGAACGAGGTCTACGGACGTCGTTATTGCCCGGCTACTCCTGGCGGTACTCGATCGACCACTGGACCGAGACGGTACGGATTTGATGAACTACGCGCGCACGAACCTCGTCCGGTACCCGCTCGCCACCACAGGCGCGGGCGATGAGGAGCTTAACTTCGCGATACACGTCGACTTCGTGAAGACAGGGCCAACATTCGACTAGGTGCTGTGCAATGGCGTCGCGATCCTCCGGTGACGTTTCGCCGTCGAGATAGGCCGACACTGCCTCCAAGACATCTGAGCATGGTGTCGAATGCGGACTTCCACAGCTCATGGGTTCTCACCCCCGCCGGCTACAAACCCGCGCTCGCGGGCATAGTCCTCGAGCGAGTCACGCAACTGACGTCGTCCCCGATGCAGCCGTGACATGACGGTTCCGATCGGCGTTTCCATGATGTCGGCAATCTCCTTGTAGGGGAAACCTTCAACATCAGCAAGGTAAACGGCCATTCGAAACTCTTCAGGAAGTGCTGCAAGTGCATCTTTAATGTCGGAATCAGGTAGCCGGTCGAGGGCATCCATTTCTGCAGAACGCAGGCCAGACGATGTGTGCGACTGAGCGCGGGCCATCTGCCAATCTTCAATGTCATCGGTATTCGATGCGAGTGGTTCCCGCTGCTTTTTGCGATAACTATTGATGAAAGTATTCGTGAGAATGCGGTAGAGCCAGGCCTTGAGATTGGTGCCGTCCTGATACTGATGGAAGGCAGAAAACGCTCGTACAAACGTCTCTTGGAGAACATCTTCCGCGTCAGACGGATTGCGGGTCAGCCGCATCGCCGCTGCGTACAGCTGATCCATGTACGGCAGCGCATCGCGCTCAAAGCGCGCCCGTCGTGCAGAATCGGACTCATCTACTGCCACAGCAGATGTTCCAAATTTTGCGTCAACCTCATCGGTGTCCATTGGGATAGATCCTAGCGGTGCCGAGACGCCAGTGAGTTGATCTAGAACGGTGAACCCAGGTTGGTCGAGTGTAAGAACCAGCAAAATAGTGCCCTCCAGTCTGTTCGCCACGATTGTTAACGACGTTTCCGGCAATTTCATTCCCAATCCTGCTCGGCTCCGGCAAAGTGCAGACCCAACCGACGACAGGCCACTACGCTGAGCGCGTGGACAGCACAGATGACATGTCGCCGCGCACGGACCAGGTAATCCGGACGGACGCACTGATCATCGGCGCGGGTGTCATTGGCAGCGCGGTAGCTCTTGAGTGTGCGCGACGCATCGGCTCAGTAACGGTCGTCGACTCTCGTGGCGGTCCGGGATATGGCAGCACCAGCGCCTCGAGCGCAATGGTTCGCTATCACTATCACCATTTCCCAGAATCAGCACTGGCCTGGGAGGCAGGGGCTCGATGGCAAGAATGGGAGCGCTACCTCGGTGTTGTTGACCCGGCCGGCATGGCGCAGTTCATCAAGTCCGGCGGGCTCGTACTTGAAGGCCCCGGCTACGACTTACCTCGCATGGTCGCGCATCTACGCACCCTAGGCTGCCCGGTCGAGGAACTAGATGCCAAGGAAATTGCCGAAAGATTCCCTGGCCTAGACCCTGGAAAATTCGGGCCGCCAACCCTTCCAGAGGACGATCATTTCTGGGCCGACGCATCTGGGGAATTGACAGCTTTCTGGGTGGAAAGCGGCGGGCACATGGACGATCCGCAGCTGTCGGCTCATAATCTCGCCTACGCAGCGCAACAAGCCGGGGCACAATTCCTTTACCGCCGTGAGGTTGTCGACGTCCTGACCGATGCTGGCCGGGTGTGCGGGGTGTTGTTGGCCGATGGAACTCGGATCGAAGCCCCGGTCGTGATCAATGTTGCCGGACCTTGGTCGGCAAAGATCAACACGATGGCCGGGGTGCTCGATGATTTCGTTCCCACAACGCAACCCATGGAACAGGAGGTCATCTCCGTCCCCGCTCCCCCAGGATTTCGACTTGGCGACGGCGGCACCTGCGTCACCGACCCCGACTTCGCCACGTACTTTCGAGTACACGCGGGCAACACGATCATCGTCGGGGCAATGGAACCCGACTGCGACGAACTCGTCATGCTGGATTCACCAGAGGACGCCATCACCTCGGTTCGCCAGTCCACGTGGGAAACCCAGACACTGCGTTTAGCGCGCCGCGTCCGCGATCTTGGAATCCCAAGCAAGCCAAGCGGAATCATCGGAGTCTACGACGTTACCGATGACTGGATTCCCATTTACGACAAGACGAATCTTGCCGGCTACTACGTGGCTATTGGAACGAGTGGGCATGGGTTCAAGCAAGCACCATTCGTTGGCGAATTGATGGCCGAACTCATCACAGCTGTCGAGAACGGCCACGACCACGACGCCGAACCAGTGCAGGTAACAGGAACGTGGACGGGAGTTACCGTCGATCTCGGCCACTTCTCTCGGCTTCGGTCCGTCACCCCACAGCGCGCGATGGGTTAAGCGTCTCGTCTTAGAAGAGACCGTCAGCTTCCTGGTCAAGTGGGATGGGATCGAGTAGTTCCGGGCCGTTATGTCGGACATCGTTCACAAGAGTCGACACGGGATACGCCGTCAGTAAACCCGGCGCCGCGGGAACGAGTAGTTCGCGCGGATCGCTCTGATTGCCGTCAATTTCTGGATTCAGCCAATCCGCCCATCGATCACGTTCAACCAAGAGCGGCATTCGATCGTGGATCTGACCGAGGGAGTCCTCGGCAGTGGTTGTCAATACCGTGACAGTGGTCAGCCAGGCGTAAGGATCGTCATCCTCACGCGACGGATCGCGCCAGAACTCGTAGAGACCAGCCATAGCCAAACTGCTGCCATCGGTGGGGTGAATAAAGAACGGTTGCTTCAGCGGTTTCCCGTTCTTGCCCTTCGGCCCATCAGACGGGGTGTACCACTCGTAGTATCCGTCGGCGGGCAAGATGCAACGCCTCTTGGCGAAAGCCCTCTTATACGACGGCTTTTCGGCAACCGTCTCCATACGAGCATTAATCATTTTGTTGCCGATGGCCGGATCCTTCGCCCAGCTTGGGACCAATCCCCACTTAACGATGGCCAGTTCGCGACGCACGTCCGAGCTCAGACCCGCACCATCCAACGTGGCGGTTTCATCTCGTGGTCGTCTATCCATAATCGCGTACACGAACTTCGTTGGCGCCACGTTGTAGTCAGGTTTCAGCACCTTCTCGGGCGCTACAACCACCTCGAACTCCTCAACGAGGTCCGCGGGGTTTTTACTTGCTGCGTATCGACCACACATGTGGCGATCTTTCCCCATATGTAGACGCAACGTCGCCTTAGACGCGAAATTGATGATGAGCGCGGCATTCGCCTCCACTAGACTTCAGCTGTGACTTTTGGGGAACAACCGTGGCCGGCGCCCACTGCAACTGCACCGATCGACGCCGTTGTGCACGTGCCGGGATCGAAGTCACTTACCAACCGAGCCCTGGTCCTAGCAGCCCTCGCCGACGGACCTTCCACGATTACCGGCGCCCTCAAGGCTCGTGACACAACGCTGATGGCGCAGGCGCTCACCACGCTCGGTGCATCGCTGACGTGGTCGCCGTCCAATGGGCTGGTCGAGGTGAACCCTCAACAACTGCGTGGCCCCGCGCATATCGATTGCGGACTTGCCGGCACCGTTATGCGCTTCCTTCCCCCCGTTGCTGCATTGGCCAACGGAGATGTGCGCTTTGATGGCGATCCACGAGCTCGCGTACGTCCGATGGGGGCTGTCATTCAGGCTCTCGAGGATCTCAGTGTCGAGATTGACGACTACGGTCGGCGCACGCTGCCCTTCACCGTCCGCGGCACCGGCCACGTCCAAGGCGGCACAATCAACCTTGATGCGTCAGCCTCGAGCCAATTCGTCAGTGCCCTGCTCTTATCAGCGGCCCGATTCGACGAAGGTGCGCAGATTCACCACCGCGGCGCAGCTGTGCCATCCATGCCCCACATCGACATGAGCGTTGCTATGTTGCGCGAACATGGCGTGACGGTGGTTGAAGACTCCAGCGACCCGACCGCAGCGTCATGGCATGTACACCCCGGAGTGATTCATGCCGTCGATCGCGTAGTCGAACCAGACCTGTCCAATGCCGCACCCTTCCTGGCAGCTGCGATTGCCACGGGCGGTTCGGTCACAATCCCGGGCTGGCCGGCTCACACCACGCAGCCCGGCGATGCCTTGCGAGATCTGTTCACGCAAATGGGCGCACTCGTATCGCTTACCGACGATGGCCTCACCGTGAGTGCCGGCAACGCCCTTGGCGGGCTTGATGCTGATCTTCGGGATGTCGGCGAGCTCACTCCCGTAGTCGCCGCCTTATGCGCGTTGGCCGAAACTCCATCGCATCTGCGGGGTATTGCACATTTGCGGGGCCACGAAACCGATCGCCTTGCCGCCTTAGCGAACGAACTGAATCGTCTCGGCGGCGATGTCACCGAAACCTCCGACGGCCTGATCATTAAGCCTCGCCCACTGCAGGGTGGCATTTTCCAAACGTACGATGATCATCGAATGGCAACGGCCGCAGCACTTCTGGGGCTTGTAGTTCCGGAAATCGGCGTCGTCGATATTGCCACCACAGGTAAGACACTGCCGAGGTTTACCTCCATGTGGAGCACCATGTTGGAAGGTCGCACTGCGTGAGTAGTCGCGATCTTGACGAGGACGATGTTCGCGTCCGTCCAGGCCGCGGTAAGTCACGCCCGCGAAGTAAAGAGCGACCCAGCCATAACGATGCAGGGCACGGATTCGTTGTAGCGGTAGATCGCGGTCGGTTCACGATCGTGCTTGGTGAGCCTGCCGATCCCGGTATCGAGATTTATGCAGTTAAAGCCCGCGAGGTTGGTCGCAAAGGTGTCGTGGTCGGAGATCGAGTCGCGATCGTCGGTGATCTGTCCGGTAAGCCCGACACATTAGCTCGCGTTGTCCGCGTCGAGACCCGCACCACAACCTTGCGTCGCAGTGCCGATGACGGCGACCCCATCGAGCGCGTCGTTGTAGCTAATGCTGATCAACTCGTCATCGTCACGTCGCTGATCAATCCCGAGCCACGCCCCAGGCTGATCGATAGGTGTCTGGTTGCCGCGTATGACGCTGGACTATCGCCGCTTCTCGTCTTGACGAAGGCAGATCTCATCAGCCCCGACGGTCTGCTGGCCCTGTATGGGGCACTTGATGTGCCGTATGTCGTCACCTCCCGCGATCCGCATCACGAGCTGAACCTTGCAGACCTCGATAGTCACCTCGTTGATCGCATGTCCGTCATGATCGGCCACTCCGGAGTTGGTAAGTCCACCCTGGTGAATGCGCTCGTTCCGGATGCGCAGCGGGCCACCGGACGAGTGAATGACGTGACCGGACGAGGACGTCACACCTCGACATCCGCTGTTGCACTTGAACTTCCCGCCGGTGGTTGGGTTATCGACACTCCCGGCGTTCGATCATTTGGTTTGGGACATGTCGATCCGGCCCGCGTCATCAATGCCTTTGATGATCTTGCCTCCGGCACGGATGCGTGCCCTCGGTCATGCAGTCACGACGAAGTCGAATGTGGACTCGATGCGTGGGTGGCGGCATCAGACAACCCACAAGCTGGAGCAGCGCGACTCGAATCCTTCCGACGACTGCTGCAGAGTCGTACCGAAGACCCACTCGCCGGTTCAGATCAGGTCGGCGGTTCTGCGGACAGTCTCGACGCGGATAACTAGCCTGCTCCGTGTGCGTACTGCGCAGTTACTTCTTCGGGTACGTTCCCGGAGTCGTGTGCTTGATGATCGGATCCCACACTGCCGTCGCACCACTATGGCCGGCTCGAATCGCCCAGTAGAGCGCTACAAAAGCCATCGCCATGGCCGCAAGGGCCAGAGCTGATCCCGCGACACTTCGTCGATCATCGCCTTTGCGGTCGTACCACCAGAGCGCAACAGTGAGAAGGAAGAACAGCCCGGCAACGTAGGGAGTCCATCGGGCGATCGCGATGTGTTCGCCCGGGAATCCGACGCGCGTGGCCAGACGTTCGCCACTTTCCTTAGCCACCGCAGCTGCACCGGTACTGAAAAATGCTAACCAGCAGACGATCCAGCCGTACTTGCGATTCAACCTCGGACGAAACGTGAAAATGATCACGGCGATGGCGGTAAGCGGCATCAAGATGACGACTGCATGAACCACAAGCGGGTGGAGTGGAAGCCCGCCAATCGTGTCAAACAAAACAGTCCCCTTTCCTGCGATCACCGCACACGTGAATTTCGCGCTGCGCCACCGTGCGTACGAAACGAAATCCAACGGCACGTTGCACCGACCGTACGCCCAGAACAGCCGAACCGATACCGTCTTACCTGTGACCACGCCACCTTTCTCAGCTGATCTCGAATTAGCCATGCTCATGGCCGACCGCGCAGATGCCATCACGATGGATCGGTTCAATGCACGCGATCTCGTCGTGGAGACTAAGCCCGATCTCACGCCGGTCAGCGACGCGGACAAGGGTGTTGAGCGTGCCCTCCGCGAACTCGTCGAGGTGGAATGTCCCGAGGACGGAGTCGTCGGTGAGGAGTACGGCGAGCGCCCGTCCACGAGTGGTCGACGCTGGATCGTGGATCCCGTGGATGGCACAAAGAACTTCGTTCGAGGAGTCCCAGTCTGGGCGACGGTCATCGGCCTGCAGGATGCGAGCGGCAGCATGGTCGTCGGTGTTGTTTCAGCCCCCGCTTTGGGACGACGCTGGTGGGCAACTCTCGGCGGTGGGGCCTTCGTCACCGAACCCGGCGGAACTGAACCACGCCAGATCCACGTCTCGAAGGTCTCAGAACTCAGTGATGCGTCACTTGGCTACTCCGAAGTGGTCTTCGATCCCGCGGACAAGCAGCCACAGTGGGATGCATTGATCCGCTCCGTCTGGCGTGTGCGCGGCTACGGCGACTTCTACAGTCACGTACTCGTGGCTGAAGGTGCGGTGGATGTTGCGGTGGAGCCTGGTGTGAACCTTTATGACGTAGCCGGCGTCGCGATCATCGTGACTGAGGCAGGCGGACGATTCACCGGTATCGACGGTGTAGATGGCCCTGATCGCAAGAGCGCAGTGGCATCAAACGGAATCCTGCATGAACGGGTCATCAACGCGCTGAGTTAACTCAGGGCTACGCCAACGCTGCCAACGCGCCACGATCGTTGGCGCGAGCAGGGTTGCGTAGAGGTCGAACCAGCCGTATCCACCCGCAGCAATACTCGGGGGGTTGCCCATGGGCACCCAACCCATGATCGTGTCCACCGGTTGCCACGCCCACACACCGAGGGAAGTACCGAGGATTTCCAAATAGCTGACGGTAATGAAGGCCCCCACGTAAAGCAGGGTGGATCTACCCCACTTAAAGAAGGCCAGAAGGCATACATACCAAAACAAACCGAGCACATCACGACGCGGGGAAATCAGAAAACCCCACAGAGCCCACGCTCCGGCGAGCACGACCGTCCAGCGAACAGCCGCTCGCGCATGCGCCTGAATAAATGGCAGCCGTCCGATCACCAGTGCCGCTAGATAGACCAGTCCATGCCCTGGCGGCACGTAGGCGGGCACGTGATCAAGTCGATACACATACACGCCGAGCCAGCCTGAGAAGACGTATTCGATGATCGTGGCAAGAATGACCACGACGGCTGTCTGGACACGCACCGTCGTCGACTCATGTTTCAACCACCAGAACAGCAGGGCCCAAGTAACCACACCCAGGACGAGTTGGCCGGCCAGATTGACCCACGTGTCGAACCACAGCACCGACGGGATCCAAATGAAAGCTACCGTAAGGGCGCGCGTGTCCGACCATCTCGTGACCGCGCTAACCGCCTTCATTACGCCATTGTCTCTGAAATCACCTGACAGGGTTTGTGCGATTGTGATTTCATCATGGCTACGACACCATCGCGCGGCTTACGGGAGCACATGATGCAGGTCAACGAAAACCAGTTGGTGCGCGAAGCCATGAGCCGCGACGTGGTGATCGTTGGCCCGGGCCATACTCTACGTCAGGTGGCCGAGGTCATGTCGAAACGCAATGTCGGTGCTGCGGTGGTCGAAGATCATGAAAGTTCTGGGATCGGCATCATTACCGAGCGCGATATCTTGCGCTCACTTGCCGCTGGCGAAGATCCCGATGTGGAACTTGCACATGATCACCAAACAACTGATGTTGTCTACGCAACCATCGACTGGCAGATCGGTGACGCCGCTTCGGCCATGTTACGCGGCGGATTTCGGCACCTCATCGTTCTCGACGGTCACTCGGTTGCCGGAATGCTGTCGGTTCGCGATGTTGTGCGCACGTGGGCTAAGGCACCCGTTTAACCTTTAATCGCATGGGCAGCCCGCCACGCGGACGGATAGTCACCAACGGCATCGCTACCGGCGTGGGCCCTACGGCGGTCAGCTCCACCTTCGGGGCAATACACGCCAACACGAGAATCGCTTCGACCAAGGCCATATCTCGACCTATACACAACCGTGGGCCAGCACCGAATGGGATGTATCCCGGACCATTGATGACATCGCGCCTACGTTGCCCAGCATGATCTAGAAAACGCTCTGGAATGAACTGATTCGGCCTCTCCCACAGCGATGGATGGCGCTGCACGAGCCAGGGACTCACGATGATGAGCGAACCTCGCTTCATCTCGACACCGTCAAGTACATCGTCTTGGTGGGATCGACGAGTGATCAGCCAGGCCGGCGGATAGAGCCGGAGAACTTCGTCAATGACAGCCGCCGTATAGGGGAGCCGCGCAAGATCTGCGAACTGCGGCCCGCCGCTGCCAACAAAGGGGGTTGCCTCCGCACGGACGCGCGAGAGTGCATCCGGATGCATTTCGAGAAGTTGCCACGCCCAAGTAAGCGCACTGGCAACTGTCTCGTGCCCGGCAACAATGAAGGTGATGATTTGGTTACGCACCTCATCAAGCGACATCGTTCGACCCTCATCGTCGGCTGCCAGGAGCAGATCGAGCATGTCGCGCGGAGGTTCACCGGGGCCACGTGGACGAGATGCACGCTCTGCGAGCATCGCATCTACAGAAGAATCTAGATTCGCAACAGCCGAACGAAGGGCCACGTTCGCTGGCGTGGGCACCCGCAGCGGGGGCGACAGCGGCGATCGCGCCTTCTTCACAACAATGTCGAGCGCCTCAACCGTCGCCTGCGCTAACCGCGCAGCATCGCCGGAAAGGTCCGCCCCGAATAGGGACTTCCCAACAACCTCAAGAGCTAAATGCATCATCGCTTCGTCGATATCAAATACCGCATCGTCATTGGTAGACCACCGAGTTAACAAACGATCCGAAGACGTGCGTACGTGGTCGGCGATCTGTTCAAGTGTGCTGTGATGAAACGCTGGCTGAAGTCTGCGACGCTGCCCACGCCATTCGTCGGTATCGGCCGTCAGCAACCCTTCCCCCGTCACAAGTGAAAGCGTTGTGTACTGAATCGTGCGCTTCCCATACGCCCGCGCATTACCGACAAGCACGCGACGCGCCGTTTCCGGATGACTAACCAGGTACGTAGGCGGATCAGGAATCGGGAACTGCACGACATCACCGAACTGGCTGTACATGCGATTGAGGAACGACAGTGGATCGCGCCTGATCTCACCAATGGATCGAATCATGTCTCCACCGCGTGGACCTGGGGCCGTCGGTGGAGCGGGGCGGCGCAATTCCATCGGTGTCAGCCGTTGACGACGTCGGCGGACGACGTCGAAACAATCCGCTCTGGTGCGGAGTAGACCGTCATCCGACCATCGCGAACGAATCCTGCCAGCGTGAGGTTGCAGGCAATCGCCACGTCGACAGACAGCGACGTGGCGGCCGAAACGGATGCAACTACCGGGATTCCGGCCATGGCAGCTTTCTGAACGATCTCGAATCCGGCCCGTCCGCTTACGACAAGAACGTCGGCCGCCAGACCATTCATGATGGCGTAACCAATCACCTTGTCGACACTGTTATGCCGACCCACATCCTCGCGGACCGCAAGAATCGTGCCATCAGCCATGGCAATCGCGGCAGCATGCAGGCCGCCGGTGCGATCGAAAACGCTCTGACGCGATCTCATCTGCTCGGGTAGCGAGGCCAGGATGTCTAGATCGATCCGAACGTCACGTTCGATTCGCGGCGCTGCGGCCACGATCTCGTCGATGTGATCACGCCCGCAGACTCCACAGGCACTCGATGGCGTGGCGACTCGGCCTAGGTGCGAGGCATCGATCACCGCATCTGCGCTGACGGTCACCGTCACCTCACCCTGAACCGGCCCATTGCCGTCATGACATGGCCGCACGGAAATCAGTTGATCAGATGTGCGCAGGATCCCCTCGCCAACAGCCAAGCCCGCGGCCAGTTCTAGATCATGGCCGGGCGTTCGCATAGTTGAACCTAGGACCTCACGCAATTCGCCCTGTTCAATATTGATGCGAAGGGGCTCTTCTACGACGACTTGATCGGCGCGAGGCCCTGCACCGACACCACCCATGCGCGTCACGCGCACTCGTGAGGCCATCGTGGTGCGCTGTGAGCGATCCTCGTCGATTGAGTGCTCCTCGTCCATGGACATAACGGTACTCGCGAATTCGGCTGCTGACGTACTCGCAGGGCGGCTGATCTGGTGAGATGGGGCTATGACTCGAGTAGCAGTGATCGGTGCAGGGTTCTCCGGGCTAGCCGCGGCCGTCGATTTGGTTGACGCCGGATATGAGGTTCTGGTCTTCGAAGCGCGCTCGCGAGTGGGTGGCAGGGTCTGGTCCGAGCCGATTGACGGCCCAGACGGCAGCGGCTCGATCATCGAGCGCGGAGCGGAGTTTGTGCTCGACGGATACGACCACATGCGCCGATGGCTCGATCGGTTTGGCCTGGAACTGGCCAACACTGGAATGTCGTACTACGAGCGCGATGCGTACGGGGTTCAGGACGTTTCCCGCGCA
This sequence comes from Actinomycetes bacterium, assembly GCA_037129655.1. Lineage (GTDB taxonomy): Bacteria > Actinomycetota > Actinomycetes > S36-B12 > CAIYMF01 > Longivirga. The sequence continues at coordinate 707 of JBAXUN010000050.1, read as the reverse complement.
GATATGCGCGCAGCTGCAGCAGTGCTCGCAGCGGCACCACGCACCGAGTCTGACGCCGTTGGTGATGTGCTCGCTCGCATCGATGTACGTCCCGATGTCGCCGCCGCAGTGGGCGCGCGAATTCAAGTGTCGTCAGCCTTCGGCATTGATCAGCTCAATGTGTCAGTGATCGACCATGCAGGATCCTTCACGGCGCACCCGAGTTTCAGGGTCGCCACCGGAAATCAATCGTTGGCAAAGGCGATGGCAGCATTCCTTGGCAATCGAATCTACCTGGACACCGAGGTCTATTCCGTCGACTGGGATGTCGATGGCGCGACCATCCGAACCAGCGACATCAGCCACGATGTCGACGCAGTGATCGTTACCATCCCCCTGCCCCACCTTCGCGAATTTCCTTTTACACCAAGCCTTCCCGGTGATCGCCACGAAGCGTTAGAACGCATGACGATGGGTAATGCAGCCAAAGCACACATCTCGTTGAACGCGTCGGCACCAACGAGTGCCGTGCTCTCGGTGCGTGACCTGTTCTGGTGCTGGACCTGCACTGGGCTCGACGGATCAGTTGTGCCCGTGCTCAATACGTTCGCTGGATCACCAGACTCAGTGAGCCGCCTCGATGCCGAGAACGGACCCAGTTCGTGGGCGAACCGATTGGCCGAGATCCGCTCAGACCTCGCGCTCGACCTTGAATCCGCCGTCATCAC
>JBAXUN010000005.1:0-37315 GCA_037129655.1 Actinomycetes bacterium | reverse complement strand
GACCCTCTTACTTACCCATCTTGGTGCCGGTCGAGCGCAGATCGGCACATCCATGAACAACGCGGGCAGCCATTCCAGCTTCGGCGACCTTGCCATAGGCACGCGGGTCGTACGCCTTCTTGTTGCCAACCTCACCATCGATCTTCAAGACACCGTCGTAGTTCTTGAACATGTGCTCGACGATCGGACGGGTGAATGCGTACTGCGTATCAGTGTCGATGTTCATCTTGACGACTCCGTAGTCGAGAGCCTCGCGGATCTCCGACAGCAGCGAACCCGATCCACCGTGGAAAACCAGGTCGAACGGCTTGTCCTTGCCGTACTTCGCACCAACGGCATTTTGAATGTCGTTCAGAATCGAGGGCGTAAGAACCACGTTTCCCGGCTTGTAAACACCGTGCACGTTTCCGAACGTGGCAGCCACCATGTAGCGACCGCGCTCGCCCAAACCAAGCTTCGCCGCAGTGGCGAGGCCGTCCTCGGCAGTGGAGAACAACTTCGCATCGTGGGTAGCTTCAATACCGTCTTCCTCGCCACCGACGACGCCGATTTCAAGTTCCATGATGATGTTCGCGCGGTTGCACTTGTCGAGCAGTTCCTCAGCGATGTCGAGGTTGTGCTCAAGCGGAACGGCCGAGCCATCCCACATGTGCGACTGGAAGAGCGGCAGTTGACCCTTGGCCACACGCTCGAGGGAAACGTCGATCAGTGGGCGCATAAAACCAGCCAACTTCTCTTCGGGGCAGTGATCGGTATGCAGGGCGATCTGTACGTCGTACTTCGCCGCGACAACATGTGCGAACTCGGCGAGTGCAACAGCCCCCGTCACCATGTCCTTGACGCCCTGGCCCGACGCAAATTCCGCACCACCCCAAGAAACCTGAACGATGCCATCGCTTTCGGCCTCAGCGAAACCACGAATCGCCGCGACAATGGTCTGCGACGACGTGCAGTTAATGGCGGGGTAGGCGAAGGCACCGGCCTTAGCGCGGTCAATCATTTCGCCGTAAATCTCTGGGGTTGCGATAGGCATCGCGCATCTCCTAGCTATACGAAATCAAGGGTGCCGGGCTGCTTTGCCCAACAAGACCATCTTGTCAGATGGCGCGGGCGCATTGGCATAGTCCTTCTAGTCGGGAGCAACAAGTCCGTCCCCCGTTGGTAGAGCTACCGGCGGGGCAGCCGAATCGTTCGCCCTCAGTCGACGAATCTGCGGATCGAACAAGGCGATGAGTTGGACGGACATCAATGCCACACAAATGATTGCGGCCGTGCGAGCTCCCCAATGTTCGATAATCGGCCCGGCTGCTGCTAGTCCCAGCGGAGTAAAGGCCAGAGACCCGAAGTAGTCGTACGCACTCACTCGTGACAACGACTCTTGCGGCACGTGTTGCTGAAGTGCCGTTTGCCACAACACCTCAAAGACGTCAATGGCTACTCCGCCCACGAATGCACCGCCGGCCACAGCAATGACAGTCAGCGGCGGGACCAAGCCAAGCACGGGCAGCATGAGGAGTGGCGATGCAGTCATCGCGATTAGTAATGGGTGGCGCGGTCGAATCTTCATCGCTACAACCACGCCAACGACCATGCCCAGGGAGAACGCCGCTAAGACGAATCCCCAACTCTTGGCGCCATCCCACGATGTCGCCGCAATCACTGGACCAACAACGCCGAAAGCAGCACTCGAACCAACGTTGGCGATGGAGAACGTGACCACGATGAGCCACACCCATCTACGGGCGGTGAATTCGCGCCAACCGTGGACAAGTTCGTCCACGACGGAGGTTGTTTCATCGCGCGGCAATGTGCGTTGAACTCGAATCCCTACCAAAAGCAGCGCCGACACCCCATATGTCAGCGCGTTAATGCCGAGCGCCAAGCCAGATCCAATCGCGGCCACCAAAAGACCACCCAAAGCCACCCCACCAATGGATGCGATGTTGCTTGCTAGACGAATCAACGCATTCGTCGACTGCAACTGGTCGTCATTTACTACCTGCGGAATAAGGCCCGTATGCGTCGGGTAGAACAGCGCGGTTGCTAGGCCTCCCACAATCGCCAGTGCGGACATTGCAATGACAGATGCATGCCCAGTTACAAACAGCGCCGCCCCAACCAGCCAGGTCAACGCCATAACAGCCTCGGCAATCACGAGCAGCCGTACACGATTGCCGCGATCAGCGATAACGCCTGCAAACAGAAGGAATGCGACTCGCGGCAGGCCTGCGCAGAACAGGACGATCCCAAGCCCTGTCGGACCGCCACCCGGCAGCGCCAACACGCCGAAGGCCAAGGCGATTGGACCGATTCCGGAACCGAGGTCAGAAATCAGTCGGGATAGGACCAGACGCAGAACATTAGGGTCGCGTAAAACCTGGAGATCCTGAGCAAGGGATCGCGCCGTCGCTGCATCCTTCGGGGGTTCGATTCCGGCCGCGTCACTCATGGGGTTGGAATCCTACGCTCAGATGGGCTGGTCGAACACGTGCTGACGAACCCAAGAGTGCATCGTGATCGCCGCCGCGGCTCCAAGGTTGATCGACCGAGTGGAGCCAAACTGTGCAATATCGAGGACAACCTGGCATTGAGCCTGCGCCTCCTCGCTGAGTCCAGCCCCCTCCTGCCCGAAGAACAGCACGCAACGACGCGGAAGTGCATACGTTTCAAGGGGAATCGAGCCAGGAATGTTGTCGATGCCGATCACCGGAAGCCCCTGCTCCGCGGCCCACTCGCCAAGGCTGGCAGGTGCATCGTGATATTCGACGTGCATGTAGCGGTTCGTCACCATCGCACCGCGTCGATTCCAACGTCGACGACCGACGAGACGAACCGTCGACGCGTTGAAGGCGTTAGCGGTTCGCACAACCGACCCGATATTGAAGTCGTGCTCGAGGTTCTCCATCGCAATATGGAAGTCGTGGCGGCGCAGATCTAAGTCCGCGACGATCGCCTCTACCGTCCAATAGCGGTACTCATCACCGACGTTGCGACGATCACCGTCGCGGAGCAATTCCGGATCGAGGTGTGGATCAGTTGGCCACGGCTCGGGGTGTGGTCCAACCCCGACGGTGCGCTCGTAGTCCTCATCCATCCCCGCAGCCTATGCCGGATCGCAGATCGGTACGGCATAGGCTCGTGAGGTGTTCAATGGTCCGGACCTAGCAACGCTTTCGACCGTTGCGGTCTACGCGGTGGTCTGGGGATTCGTCTTTATTGAGTGCGGATTGCTCGTCGGATTCCTACTGCCCGGGGATTCTCTGCTCTTCGGCGCGGGCCTGCTTGCGGCCAGCCCACACAATTCGATCAATCTGCCACTCCTGGTCGCTGGAACCTTCATCGCTGCGATTGCCGGCAACGAGATTGCGTACCAAACGGGAAGACGGTACGGACGCTCGTGGCTGGTGAGCCGTGAAGGTGACCGCGCCCGCACGGGTCTTCGCAAAGCCGAAGACTTCTATCAGCGTTGGGGCAGTTGGTCCGTGGTCATTGCCCGTTGGATCCCATGGGTACGCACATTCGTACCCGTCATTGCCGGTACCGCGGCAATGGATAGACGCACCTTCACCTCGGCCAATATCGCCGGCGCGTTGCCATGGGCGATCGGATTGCCTTATCTCGGCGCACTCGCGTACACGGTTCCGTGGCTTCGCGTTGTAGCCTCCGTGATTGCCATCGGCTCAATATGCTTGGCGCTCATTGGGGCGATCTACGCTGTCATTCAGTCTCGACGCCAGCGACCGTCGAAGCCGGCCGGTGAGCCGACCGCCCAGGACGACATCAACCCGCCAACAGCGGACTAATCTGTTGTCTCGTGAGCACCTACGCCGGAACCCTGCAGCTAGCCATCGTCCACACCTTGGGTCCCCAGTGGATGCAGCCGACGTACTGGCTCGACAAATTCAGTGGCGCAGCCTTCATTGCCGTACTCGTGATCATCTTCATCGAGTGTGGCTTGTTCGTTTTCTTCCTACCCGGTGACTCGTTGCTCTTCGTCACTGGTCTCTACATCTCTACCGGGACCATCGGTGTGCCGCTGTGGCTTGCCTGTATTTTGCTTTCAATCGCAGCGGTCGCCGGCAACATCGTCGGATACCTGATTGGCCGCAGATTTGGTCCGTCGCTATTCGACAGACCTGACTCGAGGTTCTTCAAGCCTCAGTACATCGCTTCGACACATGACTTCTTCACCAAGTACGGCCCAAAGGCGATTGTGCTGGCTCGCTTCGTCCCCGTCGTACGAACATTCATCACCGCGATGGCTGGAGTCGGCAATATGAACCAGCGGATGTACATCTCGTACAGCGTGATCGGTGGCGTGCTCTGGGCAACCGGCCTGACGGTTCTGGGTTACTTCCTCGGCCACATCGAATTCGTCCAGAAAAACATCGACATCATTGTCGTAGGAATCGTTGTTATCTCTGTTCTTCCCGCCGTGCTGGAGTGGTGGCGCAATCGGAACGCACCCGAGGCACACCTGTAGTCGTAGCTGCTCCTAGCGGACTTCTAGTTCAGGCCGAGATCTGCCAGCGAGTAGGCGGTGAAGTACGGCAAGCCAGCTTCCTCGATGGCCGGGGCAGCACCACGTTCAACAATGACGGCCACGCCTACAACCTCAGCGCCGGCGTTACGAAGCGCCTCAACAGCTGTCAGAACCGAGCCACCTGTGGTGGACGTGTCCTCAACAGCCAAGACCCGCCGACCGACGACGTCCGGACCTTCGATGCGGCGCTGAAGGCCATGGTCCTTCTCACTCTTACGAACGACGAATGCGTCCAACGCGCGGCCCTGTGCGGAAGCAGCGTGCAGCATCGCGGTCGCAACCGGATCCGCACCAAGGGTAAGTCCGCCTACCGCGTCGTAATCCAACTCAGCGGTGAGTTCCAACATCACGCGGCCGATAACCGGTGCAGCAATGCTGTCGAGCGTTACTCGGCGAAGATCGACGTAATAGTCCGCCTCACGTCCACTCGACAGGGTCACCTTGCCGTGAACAACAGCCTTATCGATGATCTGCTGGCGAAGGAGGTCACGATCTTCTGAAGAGTTGGTCATGTGCCAAGCGTAGTGGGCGAGATTGCGGCAGGCTGACCTGGTGAGCACCTCGTCGATCGTCATCTGCCCGCCCGCACCTGGCGAGCCTGAGGGGCTGGACTACGAGGAGCTCGCTGATGAGTTTGAAGCAATGGCTGACAGCCACGGCGTACGGGTTCTCACCGTTCCCACCGTCGACTACCTCGCCGCCGATGACATTCGCACCCAACGCGCCCACTGGGTTGCTGCGTTAGCCGTGGGAATCAGCACCGCCGGATTGTCGGCCCCGATCGCTCTCGTGCTGATCGGCGCCGCGGGCGCCCTCGCTCCGGCGGTGGGATTCAGCCAACGTGCATCCAGACGCGCGGTGTCCGGCTACGTCTTGGTCGACGCTGAGGTGCCAACAATCGGTGGCGCCCATGAGGATTGGCCGGATGCACCCGTCACGTACCTACACTCGCCACAAGCCCACGAACTCAACGTGAATCAAGCGCGTCTTCGCGGATGGAACCTCGTCCCGTTGGCCGATGCCGCGCCGAACACCATCTCCGCAGCTATCGCAACGCTCACCACGACACTCTGATGCTCGTCCGTCACTTCTGCGACGCAAGCCCAATTCGACGTACCAATGGTCGCGGCAAGTATGTCGCTGCGGTGGCCAACGCTTTGTATTGAGCACCCGGAATGGAAACCGCTTTCCCACGCGAGAAGTCTTTAAGCGCCTCACTCACCACGAGTGGCGCGTCAAGCCACATCCAATCCTGAACGGCCGACTTGTTAATCCCGGCGCGATCGTGAAACTCGGTGTGCGTGTACCCAGGGCAAAGTGCCATGACGGTGACGCCCTTAGCCGCCATCGGGCCGTGCAGTGACTCGGAGAACACGCGCACCCACGCCTTGGCCGCCGAGTACGTACCACCAGCGATGAACGACGCGACGCTGGAATTGTTGACAACACCACCTCGTCCCCGGGCGACCATTCCCGGCAGCGCTGCATGGGTGAGCCGAAGTACGGCCGTAACGAGCACGTCGAGCAACTCTTGCTCAACATCGATGTCGCCGCCTACGAATGACTCGGTGTGGCCAAACCCTGCATTGTTAAAGAGGATGTCAACCGGACGCATGGGGTCTGAAAGTCTCGCCTCAACGCGAGCTAGATCGTCACGATTCGTCAGATCCGCGGCCATAACCTCTGCCCTGATCCGATAGCGCTCAGTCAACTCACGGCCAAACTCCTCGAGCCGCTCCACATTGCGCGCGACGAGGACAACATCATCCCCCCGGGCCGCGACCTGGCGCGCGAACTCCGCGCCGATTCCAGCAGTTGCACCTGTGATCAGGACATTAGTCATGTCTCAGTATCACCTGAGACGAATCTTGCGGCGACCGACTAACCTCATTGCGTGGCCAGACGCAAACCTCCGCTCGTTCCGCGCATGTCCGAGCACGCCTCGTCCATCTTCGGGGAAATGAGCGCATTAGCGATCGAGACTGACTCGATAAATCTTGGCCAGGGCTTTCCAGACACCGACGGCCCAGAGGTAATCAAGGAGGCCGCCATACGGGCGATTCGCGACGGCCGGGGGAACCAGTACCCGCCGGCCCATGGCCTCCCGAAGCTTCGTGAAGCTATCGCCGAGCATCAAAAGCGCTTCTACGGCGTCGATCTTGATCCGGCCACCGACGTTGTTGTAACCACCGGAGCAAGTGAAGCGATCGCCGCGACATTCTTGGCCTTGGTTGAGCCAGGCGATGACGTCGTCACCTTCTCACCTTGGTTTGATCTTTACGCAGCAGCCGTGTCACTTGCAGGTGCAAACCTCATCGAAGTACCACTTACCGCCGGGCTATTTCGACCCGATCCGAATCTCTTGCGTGCAGCCATCACAACGAATACCCGTGTGCTGCTCCTTAACTCACCGCACAATCCAACCGGCTCGGTGTTCACGCGAGCTGAGCTGGCGGAGATCGCTGACATTGTCGTCGAACATGACCTCTGGGTTCTGAGCGACGAGGTCTACGAACACATGGTTTACGACGACAACGTCCACGTACCGTTCTGCACAATCCCTGGAATGGCTGAGCGAACCATCACCACAGGCAGTGCCGGAAAATCACTATCGCTAACGGGTTGGAAGGTCGGATGGGCGACCGGACCAGCAGATCTCATCGGAGCCGTTCGCGTCCCACGCCAACACTTGAGTTTCGTCAGCGGCGGACCATTCCAGTGGGCGGTCGCCGATGGCCTTCGCCTGCCTGACGACTACTGGGAAGAGTTCCGAGCAGGCATGCAGATGCGCCGCGATCTGTTCTGTTCAGGACTCGCGCAGTTAGGGATCCCAGTTGACGTTCCAGAGGGTACGTACTTCGCGACATCTGACGTCCGGCCGCTTGGCTACGAAAATGGTTGGACCTTCTGCCAAGAGCTCCCTCATCGTGCCGGGGTCGTAGCCATTCCGCACGAGGTTTTCCATCTAGACGAAGGTGCCGGACAGCCCTATGTGCGCTGGGCGTTCTGCAAGAAACCCGATGTGTTGAAAGAAGCACTCGACCGCTTAGGCCGCGCGTTTACCTGACACTGTGAGTCCATCACCGGTGTCGTTAACATCAACGAGCACAGTCTCGCCATCGACGATTGTGCCGGAGAGAATCGCCTTCGCTAACTGATCACCAATCGATGTCTGGACCAAGCGACGAAGTGGGCGGGCACCATAGAGGGGATCAAATCCGTTCAGTGCCAACCACTCTCGCGCCCCCGACGTAACGTCCAACGTCAATCGTCGATCAGCCAACCGTCGAGCCAAGGCGTCGACTTGGATCGTCACGATACTGGTCAAGTCCTCAATGCTCAGAGGGTCGAACAGCACCGTGTCATCCAACCGGTTCAAGAACTCCGGCTTGAAGCTCGAACGCACCACGGCCATGACCGCATCGCGCTTTTGCTCCTGCGTCAAAGATGGATCGGCTAGGAACTGTGAGCCCAGGTTAGACGTGAGCACCAAGATCGCATTTCGGAAGTCAACGGTGCGTCCCTGACCGTCCGTAAGCCGGCCGTCATCGAGCACCTGCAAGAGCACATCAAAGACTTCGGGATGGGCCTTTTCCACCTCGTCGAACAGCACGATTGAGTACGGGCGGCGACGAACCGCCTCGGTGAGCTGACCACCCTCGTCGTAACCGACGTATCCGGGCGGTGCGCCAACAAGTCGTGCAACCGAGTGCTTCTCGCCGTACTCACTCATGTCGATACGGGTCATCGATCGTTCGTCATCAAAAAGGAACTCGGCAAGAGCCTTCGCCAGCTCGGTCTTGCCCACCCCTGTGGGGCCAAGGAACAGAAACGATCCAGTAGGTCGATCCGGATCCGATACCCCCGCGCGCGAACGACGAACAGCATCAGAGACCGCCTGCACAGCTTCGCTCTGACCAATGACACGTCGACCGATTTCGTCTTCCATTCGAAGCAGTTTCGCGGTTTCGCCCTCAAGTAAACGCCCAGCGGGAATTCCCGTCCACGCGGCTACGACTTCGGCTACATCGTCCGGCCCCACTTCCTCGCGGACCATGCCTTCACGTTCGGTTGTTGTCGTGACAGCGTTCGCTAACTCAGCCTCGAGACCGGGGATCTCTGCGTACAAAATCCGCGACGCCTGCTCAAAATCACCATCGCGCTGTGAACGCTCAGCGAGCATGCGCAACTCGTCGATTCGAATCTTCAAATCCCCGACTCGATCAAGGCCCTTCTTCTCAAGGTCCCAGCGGGTGCGGAGAGCGGTAAGTTCCTCAGCCTTGTCGGCAAGTGCAGCGCGAAGTTTGGTAAGACGCTCTTGAGTGGCCGCATCGGTCTCCTTCGCCAAGGCCAACTCCTCCATCTTCATCCGATCTACCTGTCGCTGAAGGGCATCAATCTCGACCGGCGAGGAATCAATTTCCATCCTCAGCCGAGAAGCCGCTTCATCGACAAGATCGATGGCCTTGTCTGGAAGGAAGCGACTAGTGATGTACCGATCCGACAGTGTCGCTGCAGCTACCAAGGCCGCATCGGCAATGGCGACCTTGTGATGCGCCTCGTACTTTTCCTTGATACCGCGAAGAATTCCGATGGTGTCCTCGACGCTGGGCTCACCGACGAGCACCTGCTGGAAACGTCGCTCAAGCGCAGGATCTTTTTCAATCCGCTGGCGATACTCGTCAAGCGTCGTAGCGCCGACCATGCGCAGTTCACCGCGAGCAAGCATTGGCTTGAGCATGTTGCCGGCATCCATTGCCGAATCACCAGACGCTCCGGCGCCGACGACAGTGTGGAGCTCGTCAATGAACGTGACGACTTGGCCATCACTGGACTTGATCTCGTCAAGGACAGACTTCAGTCGTTCCTCGAACTGACCACGGTACTGCGCACCGGCCAACATCGCTGCTAGGTCAAGGGAAATCAGCCGTTTACCACGGAGGGAATCAGGCACATCCCCGGCGACGATTCGCTGTGCTAGTCCTTCAACAACGGCCGTCTTGCCCACACCTGGCTCACCGATCAGAACGGGATTGTTCTTTGTGCGTCGCGACAGAACCTGAATAACGCGACGAATTTCTGCGTCGCGTCCGATGACCGGATCGATCTTTCCGTCCCGAGCAAGATCTGTGAGATCGACACCGTACTTTTCCAGCGCCTGGAACGATCCTTCGGGATCAGCCGTGGTGACTGGGCGATGGCGCACCGACGCAATCGCTTCAACAATGGCGATGGGCGTGGCACCGGCACTCGTCAACTCATCAGCGACACCCGGGCCGCCTTGTTCGGCGAGGCCAACTAGTAGGTGCTCGGTGGATGCGTACTCATCTCCACGCTCCTTGGCGGTGTCTTGCGCTGCCTGAAGCACCCGAAATGCAGACGGCGAGAACTGCGGTGTTTGCACCGTCTGACCCATTGCTGAGGGCAGTGCGTCAAGAGCCGCATTCACCTTTGACGTGAGAGCTGCACGATCGACACCAATCCGATCGAGCACAGCGGTGGCAATTCCTTCACCACTGGTTCCCTGCGCCAGCAAGGCGCCAAGGATGTGGATTGGATCGACCTGTGCCTGGCCAGAGGTAGCCGCACGTCGCACCGCACCGCTGAGTGCCTCTTGTGCCTTAGTCGTGAAATTCAGATCCATTTACATCGCCTACCTAACGATCTCGATCGGCCGGACGCGGGCGCCATACGACAACTGCCGACCCGGGCAGATCAGAAACGGAGCCTTCGCCCGTGCGAGCAGCAGAGGCAAGGCGTGGACGCAATCGCATGAGTTCGGCGCGCAGCATCGCGGCCTCGGAACGCAACAGCTCGAGATCCGACTCCATCCGCATGATGTGCTGAATGCCGGCGAGATTGACGCCCTCGGACGTCAACAGGGAGACCTCCCTGAGACGTTCAATGTCACGCAGTGAGTAGAGCCTGTTGCGACCACTGGTGCGACCCGGCGAAACCAAACCGAGTCGGTCGTACTGGCGAAGAGTCTGCGGATGCAAACCACTGATCTGCGCCGCGACTGAGATCGCGTATACCGGAACGGTGTCATCGGGACGTAGGTGATCGTTCATCACTCACCTCGCTTCGCATTCCGCATCAGTTCTTCGCGCGGATCTTCAGTCGATGAAGCAGCAACGAATGCCGCCAATGCTTCACGCGCAGCCGGATCGAGACTCTTCGGGACGACGACATCGACCGTGACGAGTAGGTCGCCCTTCGTGCCATCCTTCCGGCTCGCACCTTTGCCGCGCACCCGAAGTACCCGTCCGTTCTGGGTTCCTTCGGCGATCCGCACCTTCACCGTCGATCCGGCCGGAGTTGGGACGACGATGTCAGCTCCCAAAGCTGCCTCAGCAAACGTAACCGGGAGAGCAATCGTCAGATTGTCACCCTCACGGCCATAAACCGGATCCGGTTTGACGTTGACGGCGATGAGCAAGTCACCAGAGTCGCCACCGTTTTCGCCCGGAGTTCCTTTGCCGCGCAGTCGAATCTTGGCGCCGTTCTTCACCCCTGCGGGAATTCGTGCCTGAACGGTGCGCGTTGAAGGCGCCCGTCCGCTTCCACTGCAGTTCGAGCACGGATCGTCCACCACAAGGCCGCGACCTCGACATGAGCGGCATGGCTCCGGGAACGCAAAGCCACCGGCGTTGCGATTCACCTGGCCGACACCTTCACAGGTTGGGCAGACGCGCGGGGTTGAGCCCTCGCGCGCTCCCGTGCCGCGGCACACTCCACACGGCGCTTCACTCGTCAAACGCAACGGCAGGGTTACCCCACCCAACGCTTCGTCGAACGAAAGGTTGACTGAGCTTTCTACATCCGAGCCACGACGAGGCCTGCGCCCAGCGGGCTGTTGACTTCCTCCGCGGTTGAACACTCCGCCAAACACGTCACCAAATCCGGCACCGCGATTGAGAAGGTCGGAAAAGTCGAAGTTCCCAGCACCCCCGGCACCGGAGAATCCGCCCGCACCCGGAACGCGGAATCCTCCGCCCCCGAACAGCGAGCGGGCTTCGTCGTACTCCTTGCGGGTTGTCTCGTTCGACAGTACGTCGTACGCCTCTGAAACCGACTTGAACTTCGCCTCGGATTTTGGATCGTTCTCGTTCGAATCCGGGTGATGCTTCTTGGCGAGTGCGCGAAAAGACTTCTTGATCTCCGCGGCCGTTGCGTCCTTCGAGACGCCAAGCATCTTGTAGTAGTCCTTCTCAGCCCAATCTCTTTGACTCATGGCGTCCCTCCCTTCGGACGTTTGCCGGACTTGTGTCGACAGTCTGCAACCGCACTCCGGGTTGCAGGTTTGTGTTACTCCGGGTCTGCAACTGCAACGATCGCTGGTCGAAGGACACGGCCCTTGAACCGGTAACCCTGCTGAAAAACCGAGACGCATGTTGGTCCCGTCACGTCAGCTGAATGCTGGTGACTTATCGCCTCATGAATCGTGGGGTCAAACTCGTCACCAGGAGTACCGAATCGTTCAACACCAAGCCGGGTCACCGTTGCTTCGAGGGTTTCTGCGACGGACTTGAATGCACCGTCGAGATCGCCATGTTCACGGGCTCGTCCGATGTCATCCAGGATCGGGAGTAACTCGGCCAGCGTGGCGCCAACGACCTGATCTCGCGTGGTCTCGCGTTCACGATCAACCCGCTTGCGGTAGTTCGCGTATTCCGCGTGCACCCGCTGTAAGTCAGACGTCAGCTCAGCTACCTTCGCATCTGCCGACTCGGGCTCACCGTCTACAACAATGCCATCGACGATCTCGGCGAACACGTCATCCACGTTCACTGATGCACCCTCGGGTGCGGGAGCTGCTGGCTCCCGCACCTCGAAGGATTCTGGGTCGATTCGACGGTTGTCCTGGAAGGAGAAACCTGAGTCGTCCTGATCGCTCACTGCTCGGCCTTAGTGTCTTCACCTTCGTCAACAATCTCGGCATCGACGACATCGTCGTCAGAGGTCGAGGATGACGAACCTGGGTCACCTTCAGCTTGTTCGCCAGAGGACTGCGCCTGCGCGTACATTGCAGCTCCAAGAGCCTGGCTCGTTGTCGCAACCTTCTCGGCTGCCGACTTGATCGCTTCAGAATCCGTGCCCGCAAGTGCAGTCTTTAGCTCGGCTAGCGGGCCCTCGACATTGCTCTTTGCATCGGCTGGAACCTTGTCACCATTTTCTGCCAAGAACTTCTCGGTCTGGTGCATGAGGGTTTCAGCGGAGTTACGAACCTCAGCCTCTTCACGACGCTGACGATCTTCCTCGGCATGTGCCTCGGCATCCTTCATCATTCGCTCGATGTCGTCCTTGGGTAGGCCCGAGCCGCCGGTGATCGTCATCGACTGCTCCTTACCCGTACCCAAATCCTTGGCGGCAACGTGAACGATTCCGTTCGCGTCGATGTCGAAGGTGACCTCGATCTGTGGAATGCCTCGTGGTGCTGGCGGAAGACCCATCAGCTCGAACGTGCCGAGCTTCTTGTTGTAAGCAGCCATTTCGCGCTCACCCTGGAATACCTGGATCAGTACGGACGGCTGATTGTCGTCAGCAGTGGTGAAGATTTCCGAGCGTTTCGTCGGGATCGTGGTGTTGCGCTCGATCAGACGAGTCATGATGCCGCCCTTGGTCTCGATGCCCAGCGAAAGCGGGGTTACATCGAGCAGGAGAACGTCCTTAACCTCACCCTTGAGCACACCGGCCTGAAGTGACGCACCGATCGCGACAACCTCATCTGGGTTCACACTCTTGTTCGGCTCCTTGCCACCGGTCAGTTCCTTCACCAACTCGGCAACGGCTGGCATGCGAGTCGATCCACCGACGAGAACGACGTGATCGATCTCGTTCACCGATACCCCAGCGTCCTTGATGACAGCGAGGAACGGTGACTTACAACGATCGAGTAGATCACTCGTCAGTTGTTGGAACTGTGCGCGAGTGATCGTCTCGTCGAGGTGGAGTGGACCCTCAGCCGAGGCGGTGATGTACGGCAAGTTGATGGAGCTTTGCATCGAACTCGAGAGCTCGATCTTGGCCTTCTCGGCAGCTTCACGCAGACGCTGCAGAGCCATCTTGTCCTTGGTCAAGTCAACGCCATGAGCATTCTTGAAGTTGGTGGCCAGGTGTTGAAGCAAGCGCTCATCCCAGTCATCACCACCGAGGACGTTGTCACCGCTGGTGGCCTTCACCTCGACAATTCCGTCGCCAATCTCGAGGAGCGAAACATCGAATGTTCCACCACCGAGGTCGAACACCAGGATGGTCTGTTCTTTGTCACCCTTATCGAGGCCGTAGGCAAGTGCGGCGGCGGTGGGCTCGTTAATGATGCGCAAGACGTTGAGGCCCGCGATTTCGCCAGCCTCTTTCGTGGCCTGACGCTGGGCATCGTTGAAGTACGCAGGGACAGTGATGACGGCATCGGTTACGGAATCTCCGAGGTACGCCTCCGCGTCGCGCTTGAGCTTTTGCAGCACGCGCGCGCTGATTTCCTGCGGGGTGTATGCCTTGCCGTCAATGTCGACGGTCCAATTCGTACCGATGTGACGCTTTACCGAACGAATGGTGCGATCGACGTTGGTGACCGCTTGACGCTTTGCCACCTCGCCGACCAGAACCTCGCCGTTCTTGGCGAAAGCGACGACCGACGGCGTGGTTCGCGCGCCTTCGGCGTTGGGAATGACGGTGGGTTCGCCACCTTCAAGTACCGACACCACTGAGTTGGTGGTGCCAAGGTCGATACCGACTGCTCGTGCCATGGGACGTGCCTTTCGTTTGTGATTCGTGGACTTCTGATCCGAGCCTGATCCACACTCAGAGGTACTGTCAATCTGAACCTCACATAATGTGAGTCTGCTCGACTCAAGTACTGTCTACAACTCCCCCAATCGGCCATGTCTTCCCGCAATTGTTGGTTTCCCTTGTGACCTGCATCACATAGAAGCGCGCGACGTGCCCATGAGCACGGGCTCCTACCATGCCGAGTAGCACGTCTTATCGGTAGCGTGGTGCTCGCACGTGCCCGCGGCTTTCATGAGCACCGGTGTGTGACGCACCAGATCAACGGATCTGGATGCATTCTGCGTAGTTCTTGGAGGCCCGCCCGTGTCCGCGCTGTCTGTCCTGGCCGCATCGTCTGCCGAACCGACGCCGTTCTCTGAAACCAACCTGACCTTCCGTCTGGTTGTCGGCGTGCTCATCACCCTCGTCGCGTTGGCCTTAGCCGCCTGGCGAGCAAACAGGCTTCAACAGGTCATTCGCAGCGGCCAGCCGGCCGTTGGCCGAACCGACGACAAAGGTGTTCGACTCCAAAACGAGTTGGTCGAAGTACTCGGACAGAAGAAGTTGCTCAAGTGGTCCCCGTCCGGGCCAGCGCACTTCGTCACCTTCTGGGGCTTCATCATTCTGGGACTCACCATCGTCGAAGGCTTTGGTGCCCTGTTCGACCCAAACTTCCACATCCCGATCGTTGGCACGTGGCCGATCATCGGATTCTTCGAGGATCTTTTCGGCCTTCTCGTGCTCATCGCACTGGTGGTCTTCGCGATCATTCGTATTCGCCGCAGCCCTGAGAAGATCGGGCGCGAATCGCGCTTCTACGGATCGCACACTGGTGGCGCATGGCTCATCTTGGGCTCAATCGCAGCGATCATCATCACGATGTTCATCTACCGCGGTGCGCAGATCAATACCGGCAACTTCCCATACGAAAGTGGCGCATTCATTTCAGAGTGGATTGGCAAACTCCTTGCCCCACTTAGCCTTGAAGCAAATATGTGGATTGAAACTATCTTCATTCTGCTCTCACTCGGCGCCGTGCTCGCGACAACGATCCTGGTGCTCTACAGCAAGCACCTCCACATCTTTGCGGCTCCTCTCAACGTCCTTTTCTCACGTCGTCCCAACGGGCTCGGCCCGCTTCTGCCGATGTACTCAGGCACGGAGAAGATCGACTTCGAAGACCCTTCGGACGACGCCATCTTCGGACGCGGCACGATTGAGGACTTCACGTGGAAGGGCAACCTCGACTTCGCAACGTGCACCGAGTGCGGCCGCTGCCAGTCGCAGTGCCCGGCGTGGAACACCGAAAAGCCTTTATCGCCAAAGCTGCTCATCATGGATCTGCGCGACAACCTCTTCGCACAGGCTCCGTACCTTGTCGCCAAGGCCAACCCGCAATACTTGGCCTCCCCAGGTGCCAATAAGTCGAGCGTTCCTATCCCCGTCGAGATCACCTCGTTCGCACAATCCGTACAAGACGCGCACGCGCGCCCACTTGTTGGATCTCGCGAAATCGACAATGCCGTCATCGACGCCGATGTCCTCTGGTCGTGCACGATGTGTGGCGCATGTGTGAACCAGTGTCCCGTGGACATTGAACACATCGATCACATCGCCGATATGCGTCGTAACCGCGTGATGATCGAATCCGACTTCCCAAGTGAGCTTGCCGGTCTGTTCAAGAATGTTGAAAACAAGGGCAATCCCTGGGGCATGAATGCCTCACAGCGCAATGCTTGGATCGAAGAAGTTGACTTCGACGTGCGAGTGTTTGGCATGGAGGGCGAAGAAGTTATCCCCGACGACGTCGACTACCTGTTCTGGGTTGGTTGCGCCGGTGCACTTGAAGATCGCGCCAAAAAGACCACGAAGGCAGTTGCCGAACTTCTCAACATCGCCGGCGTTCAGTTCATGGTGCTCGGTGAAGGAGAAACCTGCACGGGCGATCCGGCTCGTCGCGCCGGCAACGAGTTCCTCTTCCAGATGCAGGCAATGCAGAA
The DNA here is from genome assembly GCA_037129655.1 of Actinomycetes bacterium. Classification (GTDB taxonomy): domain Bacteria; phylum Actinomycetota; class Actinomycetes; order S36-B12; family CAIYMF01; genus Longivirga. The sequence continues at coordinate 21,001 of JBAXUN010000005.1, read as the reverse complement.
CATCGAGATGCTCAACGAGATCAAGACGAAGAAGATCGTCGTCACGTGTCCGCACTGCCTCAACACCCTTGGGCGCGAGTACCCGCAAGCCGGTGGCCACTACGAGGTAGTGCACCACAGCCAGTTGCTCGCATCGCTCGTGAAGGACGGACGCCTTACCCCCGTTAACTCAGTCGAGGGCGCTGTTACGTATCACGATCCGTGCTACCTCGGTCGTCACAACAAGGTCTACACACCACCACGTGATCTGATCGGTTCACTTCCAGGCTTGAAGTTCAACGAGATGGAAAAGTCCGCGGATCGCTCGTTCTGCTGTGGAGCTGGTGGTGCGCGCATGTGGATGGAAGAGAAGCTCGGCACGCGCATCAACCTGACGCGTACTGATCAGGCTCTCGCCACCGGCGCAGACAAGATCGCTGTTGCCTGTCCGTTCTGTTCGGTCATGATCAACGATGGCGTCACCACTCGCTCGGCAGGCATGGAGAACCCCGCGGCCGAGGTAGTCGATATTGCGACTTTGCTGCTCGGCAGCGTCAAGTCGTAACCGCTCGTAATTCACCCGATTTCACAAGTGGAATAAGGTCTTTCGCGAGATACGGCTCTAGAGCTTTCGCGACTAGATCTCCGTGCGGTGGAAGTTCAGGTAGCTCTTACTTGCCGTCGGCCCACGCTGACCTTGATAGCGCGATCCGTAAGCCGACGATCCGTATGGCTCCTCGGCCGGGCTCGATAGACGAATCAGGCACAGCTGGCCGATCTTCATACCCGGCCACAATTTGATCGGTAGAGTCGCAACATTCGACAACTCGAGCGTGACATGCCCGCTGAACCCTGGGTCAATGAAACCTGCCGTTGAGTGGGTGAGGAGTCCGAGGCGGCCGAGTGAGGATTTGCCCTCAAGGCGGCCAGCAACATCGTCGGGCAACGTCACGACCTCGTAGGTCGACGCTAGGACAAACTCGCCTGGGTGCAGGATGAATGGCTCATCATCGGCTGGCTCAACCATCCGCGTCAGGTCCGGCTGTTCTTCCGCGGGATCGATATGCGGGTAGCGGTGGTTTTCGAAGACCCTGAAGTATTTGTCTAGCCGAACGTCCACGCTGGATGGCTGGACCATTCCCGCGTCAAAGGGTTCGAGAACGACTCGCCCCGCGGCCAACTCGGCGCGAATGTCGCGGTCCGATAAAAGCACAATTCCTCCCGGTATTTCGCTGTCCCGGTGAGGTTACCGGTTTGATCGCCACTGCGACTCCCCGACCCACAATCCAACCGGCATGGATGGACAAGAACCCGTGACGGGCCTCAGCCCGTCGGCGTCGCAGAACTGGCAGGGCGAGGATCTGCAGGGGGAACTGGCACGGGCGGCAATACGGGCACCGTTTGATCCAAAATCGCCGGACGAGTTGGCGGGCAGCCAGCTGGCTCGGTTGGAGTTGGGCTCAGCGTTGGTGTGATGCTCGGTGTTGGGGGCACCGTGGGACCGGTGGGGACCGCCGTTGGCGATGACGTATCAGTCGGATTCGGACCCGTGCTAGAGGTCGGCGATGGTGTTGGGCTCTCAGACGTTGGCGTAGGCGTAGGAATTGGTGTGTAAACAGGTGCGTTCGCACAGGCAGTTAGCGCGGCGTTGTATGCACCCTGGGCTTGCTGCTGATCGAGTATGAACTGCTGCTGGGCTGCCAACGCATCGTTGTACTGACGCACCGCATAGTCATATGCATCCCGCTGCGCGGAGATCGAATCCCATTGCAGCGCAACATCTCTGACAGCTGCGGCGTAGACCAAAAACGCCTGCAGCTGCTCAGAGAACGCTGGCACCGCCTGCCAGTAGGCGAGAGTGTTCGCCTGCCACTGCTGCTGCCCCTGTTCAAGCGAGGCACGTGCTTGATCGGCCAGACCCTGTGCGAGGGCGTGTTGCTGTACCTCGTCATATCTTGGCGGGACCTGGCCGGTAAAAGCCCAACCGCAGCCGGGACCCGTGGGATCAGGCGCCCGAGAAGGTACAGACTGAGCGGACGGTGGCAGTGTCGGTTGAATCGGAGACTCCGGCGCAGCCACCGGTGTTGGCAGATCATTGGGCCATACCGGATCAGCCGGACGTGACGGGTACGAGATCGACGGAACCGGTGGCGGAGAATAGGTCTGCGCGACCGGCGTCGATCCCGGTGGCAAGGTGGGCCATGGTGCGTGCGGAACCGCGACCGGAAGCTGCCGGATGAAGCCAGTGAAGTCTTTTGGTGCCAGCCAAGGCGAGCGGGCGGCATCAGCTAAGGCGGAATCGACCGTCGCACATGAACCCGCTATCGATTCGAGCAGTAACTGATCAAACTGAAGTGATTTCGTCCCCAACGTGTTACTGATAGATCGCGGTGCGTTTACCCACGACAAAATGTCGCCACGTCGCCACATGAGCGATGCACTCGGGGCACCTTTGACGTTCGTCCCCCACACCACCAGTGCGTCGGTTGGTGCGGCAGACGCGTTCGAGCCGGCTGATGCTGGGCCAGGAACCGAGTAGCTGCTGGCCCCGTTGCAGGTCGACAACTGCCGTTGCCAGTCCTGAAATGCACCCGCCCCAAGTCCGGCCGTATACGCCATCACCGCGACCATCACTTGGCCACCGACCGCCTGATAGGCACGAGATCCGGCCACGGATGGTCCGACACCCTTCGGTCGTCCGCAGAGTTCGTCATACGGAGTACCGGCATTCCACGAAATCTGGCCAACGGGCTGCCACGCTGAATTGGGAGAGGTGTTCAGTAACGTGCTGAAGCTTTGGTGCGCAGGGGTCTGAGTGATGGCCACGACGGTACGCGGGGTTGGTGGCGGCGAGGCAGGAGCGATCTGCTCAGGGCCTCGTCCCAGAATCGGAACTCCGGCAGCGGAAACGGCAAGAACCGTGGCACCGACGAGCGCGATAGCGCCACCCGCGGTGAGCGCCGCCGCCAAACGGCTGCGAGATCGTGTCAGCTTTGTGGACGCAGGGGTCGTCCGAACGGGCGTTGGACGTGCGTCAGACGAATGACGACCCACCGCGCACACCCCCACTTCCTCGTTTTCCGCGACAAGCAACCGATACTTATAAATGGAACGATGCGGATTCGGCGTCCGTCATAAAGACGCACGTGAACTCCGATTCGATCTACAACATCACGGCCCGAACCCTGCCTACATTCATGATGCAGGCAATCCTCCGAAGGAAGCGAGCGGCACCCCGGTGAGTCCCACAACACCACGCGGACGCCGCGCACGTGTTAACGGCCTCGACGACATCTTCGACGGCGGACTCCCCAGTGCAGTTCCCATCGATGATGAGAATGACGCCACACGTCGCCGCCGAGTTCCGCGCTGGTTGGGCTGGTCGGCCGTCATTGGATGTGTGACGGCCTGTCTCGCGGCACCATTTCTCGTCCCGCCGGCCCTGGTGGCTAGGCAAGCAGCCTACGGCTGGCAAGACCTACCGACGAGCCTGCCTCTCGCCGATGAATTGCCACAGCGCACAGAGCTCATAGATCGAAATGGGAAAACCTTTGCGGTTCTCTTCGGCGAAAATCGCACTCCCGTAAAACTGAACCAAGTCGCAAAGCCGGCCATCGACGCCCTGTTGGCCACTGAAGACGACCGGTTCTATCAACACGGTGCATTTGATCCTGTTGGCCTCGCCCGAGCAGTAGCGCACAACCGCAGCGGTGGATCGCGTCAGGGCGGTTCAGGTATCACCCAGCAATACGTCAAGAACCTCCTGCTTTCCCAGGCCACCACCCAAGACGAGGCCGACGCAGTTACCCAAGCAACTCTTGGTCGTAAGCTTCGCGAGCTCAAGTACGCCGTCGCGCTGGAAAACACCATCAGTAAGGACGAGATTCTCGAGCGGTATCTGAACACCGTGAATTTCGGCGACGGTGCGTGGGGTATCGGTGCTGCCGCGCTGCACTATTTCGATGTACCGGCATCCAAACTCACCATCGCCCAGGCCGCCACCGTCATCGGAATTCTGAAATCACCGACCAACTACAACCCAGTCGATAACCCCGAACGCAGCAAGGTTCGTCGCGATGTCGTACTTGATCGAATGTTGGCTGCAGGTCGCATTTCGCAAAAGCAGTACGACGATGCCATCGCAACGCCCGTTGCCCTGAAGGTTACTGATCCGCCAAACGGATGCGGCGCATCGAGATTTCCATTCTACTGTCAATGGATCGTCGATGAGATCTCACACGATCCCGGGTTCGGTGCCACTGCAGAAGCGCGACAGGAGCTACTTTTTCGCGGGGGCCTGAAAGTTCACACCGCACTCGATCCGGCGGCGATGGCAACCGCGACCACGGCCGCTAAAACTGCATTGACATCCAAAAATCGCGTGGCAACAGGTATCGCGATCGTTGAACCCGGGACGGGTGAAGTTCGCGCACTTGCGACCAATCGCAACTGGGGGGGTGACTCAGCCAAGGGGCAAACTCAAATCGTTCTGCCAACCCGACACGCATTTCAGCCAGGATCTAATTTCAAACCGATCACCCTGGCAACCGCGATAGAACAGGGCTTTTCTCTGTCGACCACCTTCGATACACCTGATGGCTACGTGCCCGCGAATATGAATTACCCGCAAGGCGGATTCCACAACGACAACAACCGAAACAACGGTGTTCTCAACGCAACACAGGCCACCGCGAGATCGGTGAATACCTGGTACATCCAACTTGAGGAGCGGTACGGCGTCTTATCCGTTGCCGACATGGCCGAGCGGCTTGGCATCACGAGCCTGCCGCGAAGCGGATCGCGCAAGATTACGAGCAAGGACGCATCGTTAACACTCGGCGCATATGAAGTCTCGCCTCTGGAGATGGCCGCCACCTACGCCACGTTCGCAAGTGGTGGGATTGCCTGCAGGCCCGTTGGCGTCATCTCGATGAGCGATCGCAGCGGCAAGCAGATGCTTGTTCCCTCCGCAAAGTGCCATCGAGCCATTTCACCGTATGTTGCCGACTCAGTGAGCCAAGTACTTCGCGCCGTCTTCGCTCCTTACGGCACCGGCGTCGGCCTTGATCTAGGTGGCCGGCCAATCGCGGGCAAAACCGGCACAACAAATGATTCCGCAGCGACGTGGTTCACCGGTTTCACACCTCAATACGCAATGAGTGTGTGGGTAGGCGACCCACGTGGCGGGCAGAAGTACCCGCTGCGCAACATCACGGCGTACGGCCAGCAGATCGGCACTGTCTACGGACGAACCGTGGCCGGGCCGATTTGGCAGGAGACCATGCGCGGCCTGCACGACGGGCTCCCGGTCAAGCAATTTGAGTCGCCGTCAGCGTCCGCGATGTCTGGCCTCGTTCCACCCGTTCCTGATGTACGGGGAATGTCGCGCGATGCAGCCGTCACGGCGTTGCTTGAAGCTGGGTTCCGAGTGCGACTGCAGCAGAAGACCGCAGCGCCGGATCCAAACCTGCCAGCCGGGCAGGTCGTCGCGCAGACGCCGTCGTCTGGCGAACTTGCTGAGTACAACTCGCTTGTGACCCTGACCTTGACAGACGGTAGTGATGTTCAAGCTGCAATCCCCGCACCCTGGCAGTTGCCACGCGAGACAACTCCTTAAACGCAGGCGCGTGATCGGCTAGCTCGCAACCCGAATCAACACAGGCGATCTGAATTATGGAGTCAAGTTCGCAGCCACGAGCTGACCACATGCATCGGCACTTCCCTCCACATGAAGATCACCAATGTCGATGCGGCCCCAAACAAGGCGCAGTAGTTCAGCCGCCGTGCCCGTTATCGTGGCTGCCGGTGCAAGTTCGGCTGGGCTACCGTCACCGGCGAGGACGAACTCCACCCCTGGAAAGTCACTTACGTGTATAGCAACTGGCTGCGCGAGTGGTAGCGCTCGACCTAGCCGGACCTGGCGAGGAAAGAACATATTCACGACCTCATCGATACCGTCGAGAGCGAGTTCATCATCGTTTCTGAGTGAGATTCCTATTGCAGTTTGCGCGTCCCACAGATGCACGAACGTCTCCTGAGCCTGACGTCGAATCCAAAACTCGACGAGCCGCGGTTTTGGCCCAAACGTCCACGTGGGCGTTTGCGGATCTGTCGTCGAGAGAACCTCATGCAGTTGAGTCGCGCCTTCGGTCAACCACGACGTGAGTTCGTGCCGATCGGTCGGCCCTTGGGGTTCGTCACCGGGTACGCCCGTTACCAACACATCATGTGCCCATCGATGAATCCCGCCGAGGTGCCGCGCAAGCTCCCCAACGTTCCAACCGGGGCAGAACGGGACCGGAAGTTCGTGATCGGCGGAATCCACCAGTTCGATGAAGGTCGCGGCGTCTCGGGTTAGGGCATCTAAGTACACGGAGGGAGTGAGCACCGTCTGATCATGGCATCCCCATTGGCGATGCCATTTTATTCGACTAGGGTGCTCGACAGCCAAAGGTTTTCTCCTAGATCAGGGGTGATTCACCGGCTGTAGGAGGGCGAATGGATCAAACCGAGTCGTCTTTAGCGGTGACCCTTGATGATGAGCCTCCCGGCCTGCCAGCTCATCGAGTTGAGTTGTTCAGCGACGGCGTCCTCGGCATAGCAATGACACTTCTGGTTCTCGATTTGGCCGTCGGAGAGTTCGAGACCGGCAACTTGTTTACCGCCCTTTCTCACCAACGCGCGACTTACGTGGCCTTTCTGATCTCGTTCGTCTTCATCGGGGTGATGTGGCTGAACCACTACGCAACGTTCCACCAAGTGCGCTGGGTAAGTACCCCAGTCCTGTGGGCCAACCTTGGAGTCCTTCTTGGTGCAGTCGTGCTGCCCTACCCAACTGCAGTTTTGGCTGCCGCGTTCCGAGATGGCAACCTCGCCGATGAACGCGTTGCTATCACCCTTTACGGATTGTTGGCCTTTGCCATGGGACTAAGTTGGGCGATTCTTTTTTGGATCATCTCGCGAAACCCACGGCTGTGGAGCACGCCAAACTCGGAACCAATGTGGCGAAGGGTGACGCTGTGGGCAGTTGGCGGCGCATTCGCCTATCCGGTTGCAATAGTCCTTGGACTCGTGACGACCCCCTGGGTGAGTGTTGTCCTGTTCTTCTTCCTCGTTCTCTACCGCTCAACGCAGGCAAGCAGAATCAATAAGGCCAGCAGGCAGATCCGTCAGCAGAACGCGCGATCCGCCGCGGCTGAGCCCGGCACCTCGACGTAGTAACACCGGTCGAGCACCGACCCAGACTACGATCGGGCATAATCACCACCGTCGAGACCGTAGGTAAACCGACATGTGACCGTCACGCGGGTGTAGTTCAATGGCAGAACATCAGCTTCCCAAGCTGACAGCGCGGGTTCGATTCCCGTCACCCGCTCTGCAACACGAACTGCTCCGCATGCATCCACTCCGACGGGTGTGTACGACATGACGTACCACACGTGTTTCTCTCATCAGGCTCAAAGCCCGGACAGCACGTCAATTCGGCTGCTACTTTCTCGCCATCCGCGAATCCGTCAACAGATTCCAACCTGCTGAAGCCTAGGAGCGTCGTATGAGCATTCATGACCGAATTGATCCCGAGGCGCGCATTCCACTTGATCAACTCCTTGGAGCAATCCCGGGCGGGTTCAATTCGATACCCGACATCAATGTTCGTCGCGCGACCCTCGATGCAGTCTTAAAAGCTGGAGCGGCCGACGTCCCGCCGAACGACAATGTCGTGCATGAGGATCGTCAGGTACCCGGCCCTGCAGGCGATCCAAATATCATTGTGCGCATCTATCGACCGGTCAATGCCTCAGGAACTCTGCCAGGCATCTACTTCATCCACGGCGGCGGGATGATCCTTGGTGATCTCGATGGTGAACACCCCGTTGCGCAGACGATGTGCGAACAAGTGAACGCGGTAATCGTGTCCGTTGATTACCGCTTAGCCCCTGAACATCCCTTCCCAGCCGGCCCAGAAGACTGTTACGCAGGTTTGGTCTGGATGGCAGCCAACGCCGCTGAACTTGGCATAGATCCTGATCGAATCGCCATCTACGGAGGAAGTGCGGGCGGTGGGCTGGCGATTGCAGTCGCCCTCATGGCGCGTGACCGGCAGGGCCCCGACTTGTGTTTCCAAATGCCGATCTACCCCATGATCGACGACCGCCACGCAACTGCGTCCTCTCACGAAATTTCCGAAATCGGGATCTGGGACCGAGCAGGGAACATTGAGGCCTGGCAGATGTATCTCGGAGACGCGTCAGGAAGCGATGATGTCTCCATCTACGCCGCACCGGCAAGGGCGACCGATCTCAGCGGACTACCGCCGGCGTTCATAGACGTAGGTGAGCTCGATCTCTTCCGAGATGAAGACATCGACTTTGCCGCGCGCCTGCTCCGCGCCGGCGTCACAACGGAGTTCCATGTCAATCCCGGTGCCTACCACGGAGCAGAGATCTTTGCGCCACAGTCGGCCTTGGCCCAACGGATTTGGGCAAGCCGTTTCGCGGCTCTAAATAGGGCGCTCAATTCATAGCCCGCTCGGTATCCTCATGCAACATCTGCTCTCACATACAATTGTGATTTGCTTGCGACATGACCAATCATGCCCCGGGCGCGGACGATGCCTCGTCGTTTCCAACCTCGAGAGGTGTTGAATTCGTTCCACCACTTGTTGGTTTCGAGACGATGACGCCGCAGGCGGGCGACGACGTGGATCGTGACGTCGACGAAATCGATGATCAACATTCGGCAGTGGAGATCACACCACGACCGGCTCGTCCGAGCTGGTGGGAGATCGGGGTAGCGGTTGCCATCTTCGCGGCATTCTGCGGCATTGTCTTAAATAAGGCACCGCGACTATTGGAGCCGGACGACTATGCCTATCGAGCCTCGATCGTTGCGCTCTCGCACGGCGACGTCACGCTGACTGCTGCTCAGTACCAAGCTCTAGCGAAGGCACTTGGTGGTACCTCAATCACCCTGCCGACGCCAGGGGGCAATGTGGTCGGACCGGGTTCTGCGCCAGATCCAGGTGGTCTTGGGATTCCGTCCTTCGGCGCCGGTGGTCCAGGCGGTGACGGGCCAAAACCAGGATTCGGCGGTCCAGGCGACATGGGTAGCCAAGGCATCATGCAGTGGGTTAAACGTGCGGACGGTACGTACATCAGTGAGAAGAATCCGGGTTATCCATACTTAGCGTTGCCATTCCAAGCTATGGGCATCTTGCGCGCTGCGCCGCTGTTCTACGGTGGGTTGGCATGTCTAGCGCTGTTCGCGGGTCTACGTAGGTGGGCGGGGTCCTGGGCGGGTACCTGGGCGGTCGCACTGTTCTGTGCATCAGGAGCGGCTGCTGCGTTCGCATGGCGTTCGACAATGCCTACGTTTACCGATGCCGCACTCATTGCCGTGGGAGTGGGTACGTTGATCTGGGCGTTCTTGGCAACTGATCGTTCAGATCGTTGGCGAACGCTCGTTGGACTGGCCGGATTCGTGGCTCTTGAGGCGGCGGTGTCGGTTCGATACACCAACATCATTTTCCTGATCGTAGCGATCGTGGCCGCTGTTGTGTTCATGCGCAACATGTCGCTGCCGAGATCGACGGCAGGGTGGTGGGGTGGATCACTCGTGGCCTTCGCCCTATTGATGGCGTGGTGGAATCTGCATTACTACGGGAGCCCCTTGTCAACGGGCTATTCGTCGGGCAAGATCACCTTCACCGTCGGTTCTATCGGACCCAATCTCGCCCACATGCCAGGGCATCTTGTGACGAGCATGCCGATGATCGTTCTGGCATTGGCAGGGTTGGTGTGGATGATCGTCCGCCTTGTACAAAGCCGCGGCCTCGACGGAATTGCTCGCGGTCGTGCGTGTCGTGACGCAACGATCGGTGCTGTTCTGGCTGCTGGCTGGTTCGGCTCATGGGTTCTCTACTTGGCCTATGACTGGACGGTGCGCATGGCAGGTGACGATCAAGGCGGAGCCATCCATACAATTCGCTTCTACATGCCCGCGCTGGGTGTTATCGCCGCGCTTGGTGCGTGGCTTCTCGCGGGAGGTGGTTCCGGACAGATCGGACAACCCGGGGGTCCGGGTGGTGATGGACTGATGCACGATGGCTTCCCGCCGGGTACGGGCCCCGGTGAAGATGGCGGTCAAGAAGATGGCAGTTGAGACAACTTGACTAGATCGCCGTTGAACTCACATCCACTACGCCCCACGCCGATTCGGCGGGCGTCCCAAGGGCGTATCGCATGCGCATCCGTTGAATGAGTTCGGTAACGATGCTGGCGTCGATGGCCTGGCGGCTTAGATGCTCCGGTCGCGTACAAGCGGACCACCCTGGTGAACCTGGCGAAGGACGGTGCCCGCCGTCGCCATCTTGTGCCTCACCCTGTCGAGGTCGTCGAATGCGGTCGCCAGCCGGGCCACGGGGGATTAGGGGGATCCCTCACCTCTCGGTGATTAGGCCTCTTTCACCAACTTGGGACAATTCGTGCCGACAGGCTCGTTACGACAAGCACCGAAGGTCTTTCAGATCTACTGTTGATCCCTCAGCGGAGCAAAGTTTGGGAAAGGGCGGTGGGTGATGTCATTCATCGTCAGGAACTACCAGGACAGCGACTTAGAACCTGTTGTGCACCTCTGGGAAGTCACCCCTGGCATGTCGTCGGTCTACTCGATCGCTGAATGCCTTACAGCCCTGCGCGCCGAAGTGCGGCCGGGCCGTCCGGCTACTGCCACAGTCACATTCCGTTAGGGCCCTGCAATATCTACGGGGAACATATGTTCGGCAGTGCAGATCTGAGTTGTCTCGATAGACAACCCGTCTTCAGGTCATCGACGCTCCACTCGCGGGGCAGTTCGGAATCTGCCCAGCGTGGGCTCCTTACATGTCTGATGAGACCACATGCGGCTAGGCGCCACCACAGCCCAACGCATCATCATTTGGTAGACACAGTTCCATCCCATAGGGCATGAACAGTTCTTTGGTTTCAGACCCCGTGCTGTATCGGATGATGAATCCTTTGGTGGCGACCGACTTGTTCACGGTCCGGTCCATGGTAATCAACACCTCGCTCAGAATGTCCTTCGGCGCGGCCGTGGGCTCCGGCGGACAATGGCCGGACACCTCTGCATTCGGCGCGGTCACTTGGCCGGGCACGACCGGAAAACGTTCTCCAACCAGATCGCCGATAATGCTGTCATTGTTAGGCTGTGGTATTTGAAACTCATTTGGCTGGATTGCCCAATAGACAACCTTCACCCCGGCATTCGGCTCTGATGGTTGGATATCCAAGATCCGCACCGGATCGCCGGTTGTGCAAACCGGTGGGAACTTGTACGAAAGTACCGAACCGTTAGGTACGATCTGCCCAGCTACCGCTGGAAATCCGAGCCATTGGAGATCGGACCCCCCGCGCGTGCAGCCAGCTGTGGCGATCGCGGCGACACCCATCACCGCAATCGCCACCACCAGAACCAACCCGCGGATCGAAACCATAGTTAACCTAGGCCCATTTCAGCAGACTGACTCGGATCAGGTCCGCCTGCGTTTCGTTGCCGTTGAGCCGCCCCTTACTCCCAGCGGTCGACTCTGTGACGCCCTCTACTAAAGCACGTGGGTGGCACGCTGTCAGCCTGACAAGGCGGTGTACCCGATTTCTTGCGCATTACTTCGGGACCCCGCTTCCGCTTCAAGCCGTACTCTTCAGATCGCAAGTTGGAGTTCGTCCAATGCGGTCGCCAGCCAGAACACTGGATGCCGAGGTCGTTCGAACGGGAAATAGTGGGAGCGCCAGCGAAGATCTCGGCGCATCCACCGAGGATTATCTGGTCGCCATCGGTCAAACGCGCCGAACGGTCTCAGACGTCAACACCCAACTCTACGATGAGGACATCGCGCTCTTCGGTCGTCTGTGAGCCGGCCCGTTCGCGGCGAGACGTGGGCCTGCGCTTATCTTTCAACGCTCCAGATAAGGAGGAATTGAATGAACCGCCAATTGCCCACTCCCCGAGTCGGCGACGAAGTGGGCTGGGTTCGAGAGCATCAGTCAGACCTGGTCGATGGCGATGTGCAGGGAAGCGGTGCGATTCGAGGCGGGCAGGAAGCGGCGGATGCCGCGCTCAATGCCTTTGATGTAACTGGCTACGCCGCCGACCGCAATGAGGTGTACCCGACTGGGCGCCGCGGCGCATCGCGGTTGTCTCCCTATATCCGGCACGGACTCATCTCGTTGCCGCGAGCTTGGAGCAGCGTGGGCGGGGGGCCGGCCGCAGACGTATCGAAATTCCGTGACGAACTGCTCTGGCAGGAATACGCGCGCCATATGTATGCGCGCACGGGTGGAACAGCGTCCAGCGTCCGCTACGCCGTCCCTGAGCGACGTGCGCTTCCGGACCCCGGCTGGCTTGATGACATGGCGTGCTTCGGCCTCGTGGTGGGTGAACTGGAGCAGGACGGCTGGATGGTGAACCAAACACGCATGTGGTTCGCCTCTCACTGGTCGGTGCGCCATGGTTACGGCTGGCGCGATGGCGAGGACCTCTTCTTTCGTCACCTCCTAGACGGGTCTCGCGCTGCGAATCGGTTGGGTTGGCAGTGGACGGTTGGCTCGGGCACAGGCAAGGCGTACGGATTCGCGCGTGCGCAGGTTGAGCGTCGGGCACCAGGCATCTGCGCAAGCTGCGCCTTGCGCAAGGCCTGCCCTATCCAGTCGTATCCCGATGATCCGGAACTATCACGCGTGCCAGCGCCGGCCGGAGTGCTCGGCGACCTGGACCCGAGCGCGACGGCCGGCCCCGCTGAGGCCACGCCCACCGCATCCGTTAACCGTGTGTGGCTCACCGCAGAGTCTTTAGGAGATGACGATCCCGCAATGTCAGCCCATCCCGACGTGCCCGTGATCTTCGTCTTCGATGAAGCACTTCTGGTGCGGCTCAGACTGACGGGCAAACGGCTGGTCTTCTTGGCCGAGTGCCTCGCCGACCTCGCGACTCGTCGTGAGGTACAGATCTGGCGCGGTGATCCGGTTGACGTCCTGAGCGGTGGTGGTGTTGCCACCACGTATGCGCCAGTACCTGGGTGGCGTCGCCGAGCTGACCTCATCAAGCCGAGCGCCGTGCACCCGTGGCCTTGGCTCGTGAAGCCACATGGTGGAGCGGCAGGATCCTTCTCTGCTTGGCGCAAGGGTGCCGGTCGTGGCGAAAGCCGTGGCTCGCACTAAGCAGAGCCATCCATCAAGTGTCCTAACCGCTTATCGCCGTAGCTCGCGCTGACCTCACTAACGATGATCTGGTATCCGTCGTACCACCGTTGGTACTGCCCCTTGGCCTCAAGGTGCTTGGGGAATGTTGAGAGATCTCGCACGGATGCCTGATCTTCGAAGTAGTACGAGGCGTTGACAATTGACTTGTCCTCGGAATACCAGGTTTCCACGCCGCGGAAACCAGGCAGGTTTCGCGCGTACGCATCAATCTGGCCATCCAAGGCATGGAAGTCGTCGTCGTACTCGCCCGGCTTAAAGATGAACTGACAAATGATCATGTAGCCGCCTGCTTCGTTTTTTGATGTGTACGTCTTGTTGCCGATGCTCAAAATCTTAGTTACGTCCAACATCAGCCTCGCACTTGGTAAAGCCTTATCCAAGGATGGGGATAGTGGTCAGATGCACGATTTTCGACGCGTAAGTTCGAGTTACGCCGTTGGAGCGAACAGGTTCAGTTCACGCATTCTGCGTGGCGATACGACATCTGAACGCGCCAGCAATGGCCGAAAGCGACTTCGAGCGAATCCGCGCTCGGTAAGGAAGGGATCTCCCTAATGTCACGTACGACGTCGCATCGCCGAGTGATCGCCGCGGTTGGTCTCGGCGCCGCGGTCGTCCTTGGACAGACCGCAGCCCTGACGACTCAGGCTTCAGCAAGCAGTGGCAAGGTTCACGCGAGCAGTAAGCACCACAAGGCAGATAAGCACCACCACGCGAAGAAGCCCAAGAAGCATCACCACGAAACAGAGACTGAAGATGGTGACGACAACAAGGTGTCGGCCCCGGCACCAGCGCCAAGCACTCCGCCCGCTCCGCCGGTCACCCCGCCCGCACCGCCATCGGCTCCGGCCGCACTAGTTAACGGCACATTCAAGGGCAAGACCGTCACGTTCAACACCCGCGGCGGCAACAACACCGTCACCGTCACCGTGACGCTTGCCAACTCGGTCGTCACCAATGCGACGGCTACGTGGGCTACGACGGATGGCACCTCGAACCGCATCATCACCTCGGCTGTCCCCACCTTGAATAAGGAAGTAATCAAGGCGAACTCAGCCTCCGTTGCCGCTGTGTCCGGCGCAACATTGGTCAGTGTCGCGTACTCCACGTCACTGCAGAACGCACTGACGGTTTCGCACCGCTAAGACATCACGCAAGGGGCCGGCATGCCGTGCATGTCGGCCCCTTGACCTATTACGCCTTTCGAGTTAACACACTTGGTACTTACCCACCTAGGTAGGACACTTGTGCTCAGCCCCGTCTGCGCCTTTTGATTGCGCTTCCCCCGACCCGGTGGCTATAGGAGTTCCGCGGTGCCGCGCTCGTCGTTGCCACCACGCATTGCCGCCGCCTGCGGTGTCATTGCGCTGCTAGCAACCGGATACGTCGCGACAGCGCGAGGTTCAGCTACCGCACAGCCACCGTCGCCTGACCCCTCGGGCAGCACTGGCGGCGTTACCGGGTCATCGACACCGAGTGCGTCCTCAGCCGGTTTGACCCGGACTGAGCCAGTGACAACAACCACGAATCTCGAGCCGACGGCCATGACCTCTCCGGGCGCTTCGACGATCAGCCGCACACCGTCCGCCACGTCATCGCCACAGTCATCAGCATCGCCATCGCGAACCCTCGTTGCCGACTCCGAAATCACCACCGCCCCCACAGAACCACCACCTGTCCGACCAACAGATCCGCCCACTCCGAACGACACCGCGACGTCGACGTCCACACCGGTGCCATCGCCAACGCGCACCACGGCTCCGACGCCGACCCCGTCGGTCACACTGCCAGTCACCTCGTCGCCGATCCCAACACCAACCGCGACGCACACTCCGACACCGAGTCCAACACCCACCACCACGCACACCTCGACCCCAGGCAAGGTCACCGGAACGTTCACCGGCAAAACCACGTACTTTTGGGTGCCTGGAAGTCAGAACTCAGTCACGGTCACAATCACGCTTGCCGACTCAGTGATTACCCATGCCAGCGCAAGCTTTGCTGCGCCCACCCGTTTTTCCATGTATCTCATGGGCCAAGCAGTGCCGATCCTCAACACTGAAACTGTGTCGGCGAACTCCTGGCAGATCTCAACAGTCGGCGGCGCGTCGTATGTCAGCGACGGCTACCGCAGCTCGCTACAAGACGCGCTCCTTAAGTCCGGACGACCATAGCCTCGTTAGCCTTCCCTAAACCTGCAGCCCAAAGCGATAGACGATCAGGGCCAGGTCATGACTCGATCAACTGACATGTGGCCGCATGGAGCACCTGTCTCTGGTGATCTGGGCACCGCGGTAGGTCACGCTCTTGGCTCCGGCCTCATCACTGTTCCAGCGGTCTGGGCACTTCTCGGATTCAGCGCACTTGCGCTGGGATTCACCCCGCGCTTGTCGTTCGCGGGCTGGATTGCGTTGGCGTGGTGCGTGGTCGCCGGCTCGTTCGGCATAATTCTCGGCTTGCCCAACTGGATTTTGAAGACCTCGCCGTTTGGACACCTCTCTGGATGGCCAGGGGCCAGCATGACCTGGACTCCGAAAATCGTGCTCCATTGTTTCTCTGCAGGAAGCCTCCTGGCGGCCCGATTAGGACTACGGGGTCGGGACATTCCTTCGTATGGCGTGGTGCGCCACCATTTCGTCGGCTTAACGGTCGACGAACGGTTGCGTCTGACCCGGGACAGGAGCATGATGTTAGTTACCGGCCAGTAACAAAGCCTCAGGAGAGACTGATGAGTCACTACAAGTCCGATCTGCGCGACATTGAATTCAACCTGTTCGAGGTATTCGGTGTGCGCGACCGCTTAGGCAGAGGCGCCTTTGCCGATATGGACGAGGACACTGCGCGCAGCATCCTGACCGAAGTTGAACGCCTGGCCACCGGACCACTGGCCGCGTCGTTCGTCGACGCTGATCGCAATCCGCCCGTCTACGATCCTGCGACGTGCACCGTGACGATTCCTGACAGTTTGAAAACCGCCTTTCGTGCCCTGATGGATTCGGGTTACTGGGCTCTTGATCTACCACCGCACTTAGGTGGCCCCGGTGCGCCGCACTCACTTCGTTGGAGCGTTGCCGAGATGTTGCTCGGCTCCAACCCACCGGCGTTCCTCTACATGTCTGGCCCAGGATTCGCATCCATCCTCGACAACCTCGGCAATGACGAGCAGAAGGCGATTGCTCGACTGATGATCGACAAGCAGTGGGGCGCCACGATGGTGCTCACCGAACCGGACGCTGGGTCCGATGTCGGCGCTGGTCGCACGAAAGCCGTCGAGCAGGCCGATGGTAGTTGGCACATCAGCGGCGTTAAGCGCTTCATCACTTCCGGTGAACACGACATGACTGACAACATCATTCACCTCGTACTCGCCCGACCCGAAGGTGCGCGCGGCGGCACCAAGGGTCTTTCGCTATTCGTCGTACCGAAGTTCCACTTCAACGTTGCCACCGGCGAACTCGGCGAACGTAACGGCGTTTACGCGACAAACGTCGAAAAGAAGATGGGTATCAAGGCGTCGGCTACGTGTGAATTGACGTTTGGGGCATCCGAGCCCGCAGTCGGCTGGCTCGTTGGTGATGTGCACGATGGCATCGCGCAGATGTTTAAGGTTATTGAGAACGCTCGAATGATGGTGGGCACCAAGGCAATTGCGACGCTCTCTACCGGTTACTTGAACGCCCTTGATTACGCGAAGTCGCGCGTACAGGGCGGCGATTTGGCCACGTTCATGGATAAGGACTCACCGCGAGTCACCATCACCCATCACCCCGACGTTCGTCGCAGTTTGATGCTGCAGAAGGCGTACTCCGAGGGAATGCGAGCACTCGTCCAATACACCGCGATGTGGCAAGACCTCATCGAGATGGGCAAGGCTGGCGACACATCTGTCGATGTCGATCTAGCGGTCCGGATGAACGACTTGCTGCTGCCGTTGGTCAAGGGCGTGGGATCTGAGCGCTCGTATGAGCAGCTCGCGCAATCGCTACAGACCTTCGGTGGATCAGGCTTCCTTCAGGACTACCCCCTTGAGCAATACATTCGCGACGCAAAAATCGACACCCTCTACGAAGGCACGACGGCAATCCAGGGCCTCGACTTCTTCTTCCGCAAACTCGTCCGCGATCAGTTCCAAGCCCTGAGTTTCCTTGGTTCGGAAATTGCAGACTTTGCCAAGGGAGATGCCGGTAACGGCAGCCTCGCAGTCGAACGTGAGCGTCTCGGACATGCACTCGAAGACATTCAGGCAATGGTTGGTGCACTCGGTGGGTACGCACAGGCCTCCCAGGACGATCCCCGCGAGCTCTACAAGGTGGGCCAGAACAGCACTCGCCTTCTCCTCAGCGTTGGCGAAATCATGATCGGTTGGCTTCTGTTGCGTCAGGCTGCGGTAGCGGTGGAGGCACTGTCCGGCACGCCGACAGAGGCTGACCGAAATTTCTACACCGGCAAGATCGCGGTAGCGCGCTTCTTCGTTGCACAGCGCTTCCCACTGCTGTCTGCCGAGCGCGCCATTGCCGAGGCCACCGACAACAGCCTGATGGACCTCGACGAAGCGGCCTTTTAAACAGGCCAGCGTCTACCGAAACCCGATCGTTGAGCCGATCACCGGCGGTGCCTTCACCGCCAACCCTTGAGACGGAAGTAAAGATCCGCTCAATACACATTGGCTGCGTGGCAAAAATCTCCTCGATGATTCACACTTAACAGTGAGTTTCGTTGTAATTACTCTATGTAATTAGACACACATCTGAAGTCCGGATATCGGGGGGATCACAGCATGCCATTAAGGGTCCGTGACCACGTTCGTCGTTCAAGCGATGCGTTCGTCCTAGTGGACGAGTCTGGCCAGATCACCGTGGTGACGCCTGCGGCCAAGAAGCTGCTGATGGATCTAGATTTCATCGGTCAACCGTTAGGCAATCTAGCCGAAGGCCTCGGCCTTCCCGACCTATCGGAATTCCTCACCCCCGGCCACGACTTACACGGACGAATCCTGCACACCCGTTGTGCCACGGGCCGCGATTTCGACATTGTGGCGCTACCCGTCGAAACGGGTCTCGCACTGTTTCTGGCACTCGCAGCAGGAGAAGCCGCTAACCAAACCGACCCAGGCATTGAACTCTTCAGAACCATTCTTAATGGCTTGAACGATGCGGTCCTCGTGACAACCGCACAGCCCACCGAATCCCCGGGGCCCATCATCGTTTTCGGAAACGAGGCATTAGAGCAATCGACCGGCTACACGCTGGAAGAGATGCTGGGCAAGACACCTCGAATGTTCCAGGGTGTCGATACCGATCAAGCAGAACTTGACCGCATTTCCACCGCGCTCCGGGCGTGGAAGCCCGTCTCTGCAGAACTGCTCAACTATCGCAAAGATGGAAGCAGCTTCTGGATTGAACTGAACATCGTTCCGCTCGCTAACGCAGATGGCTGGTACACGCATTGGGTAGCCGTACAGCGCGATATCTCGGCTCGTAAAGAGGTTGAGCGAATAGCTCAGGAGCAAACCGGCCTCATTCAATCAATCCTCAACTCGATCCCTGCACAGACTGTCATCATGGATTTCAACGGCGGAATTCTCGGCGTCAACGATGCGTGGCGAACGTTCTGGTGGATTGATCGTGCACGGCCAGAGCCCACGTGGACATCGATGAACTACTTCGCCGTCGTGGGAGAAGACTCCGACCCCAGCGACCCAGCAGTTGTCAGGGCGACGGAGGGCATCGTCTCGGTGATTCAGGGACGACTCGCTAAATACGCGATGGATTACCCATGCCGCGCTCACAACGAGCAGTACTGGTTCGACCTTTGCATCGTAAAGGTGCCGGCATTCAACGGAATCGTCATCACTCACATCGACATTACCGACCGTAAGAAAGCCGAGGCGGCACTTGTTCATCAGGCCACTCACGATGCCCTCACTGGACTTCCCAATCGCTCACTCCTAAGCGAGCATCTCAATAATTCTCTTGAGTTTGATCGACGCGTCGGCCGACGCACCTACGTCGCTGTCTTAGACCTCGATAACTTCAAAGACGTCAACGACGCGTACGGCCACTCCTATGGCGATGTACTGCTTCAACGTATATCGCAGCGCATCACATCATGCTTGGGCGAGGAAGACTTCTTAGCCCGCATTGGCGGCGATGAATTTGCCCTCGTCTTTGCAAACCGCGGACCGCGTTGGGACGTCGAAGAAGCTCTCGAGAAGATTCGCGATGCAGTAGGGGCACCGTTATCCCTCAAGGTCACCTCAGTCCGGCCCAGTATGAGCATGGGTGTGGTTTCAAGCCCCGAGCATGGTGGGGATAGCGACCTACTTCTGCGCGATGGTGACACTGCCATGTACATATCGAAGCGCGCCGGACGAGACCGCTGGACACATTTCTCCGCCGGAGATCGCGATTCTGCTCTTGCTCGAACATTAACGACCGACCGTGTTATCGAAGCGTTGAAGTCAAACTTGTTCGAACTGCATTATCAGCCAATCGTGGACATCAACAGCGGTAAAACAGTGGGGAGTGAAGCCCTACTTCGTTTGCGCACACCAGAGGATCGCTTGCTGATGCCGGGTGAATTCCTTGCTGCCATTGAAAACGGTCCCTTGGCTCAAGATGTCGGCTACTGGGTACTCGACGCAGCATTGCGTCAGCAATCACTGTGGCTGCGAACGAACCCAGAACATCGGATGTCGATCAATGCTTCTCCCCGACAACTCGGCCACGGAACTATGCCGGGTCAAATCGATCACTTGTTGTCCAAGTACAACGTCGATCCATGTCTGATGGTGCTCGAAATCACCGAAGACGTGCTGGTCGACGTTACTGGCTCAGCCGGGGCCGAGTTGGCAGCAATTCGACGGATGGGAGTTCGACTAGCTGTTGACGATTTCGGAACCGGTTACTCATCACTCGCTTACTTACAGGATCTTGAATTCGACGTGCTGAAGGTTGACCGCGCGTTTATTCTAAAATCCTCGTCGAACGGACGTGGGGCGCTCCTAGGAGCCATTGCCGTCCTTGCGCGTTCGGTGGGAGCAACCCCGATCGCCGAGGGCGTCGAGACCATGGAACAACTGCTCTTGCTGCGCGATATGGGTTACAACAGAGCTCAGGGGTATCTGATGGGTAAACCGCAGCCTGCCGGCGCGGAGCCGAGCTCGTGCCTGGTTGATGTGCGATCCAGCAATGTGGTTGTCACGCCGTCACCGGCCGACCTTACCCGCGCGGTGTTCGGACATGCACAGGCCATTTAGGCTGAACGTCCGGCAAGCATTAGTTCGAGGTTGTTCGTTCCGCTGTCGGTGATCACGATGGGCACGCCCCAATCTTGCTGATGGACGTGGCATGCCGGGAATTTCGCAGTGCCCTCGGCATCAGGGTCATCGCACGATGCACAGCGTGCCGAAACATGAAGCACTCCTGAAGTGATGCCTGACTGACGCGGATCTGCGATCACAATCGTGCGCTCAAGCTTCGTCGCATTCCCCGCACCCTGAACGAGTAACTCGGGCGGAGATGCCGAGATCACCATGAATGTTGCCGGGCCGTAACGTTCGTCTAGCTTCTGTCCGGTTGGCGGGGTGAAGACGACCTCCACGACGACCGACCCCGGTCGAACATCTGTTGACGGACGCTGGGTCCGAATCAGATCACCATCGATCGTCATCGCATCACGTGGGAGCCTCACCGTGGTTAACCGATGAGCCGCCGACTCAACCACGAGCAGCACCGGCTCATCATGTCCTTGCTCACCAGCGGGCA
>JBAXUN010000049.1:0-16400 GCA_037129655.1 Actinomycetes bacterium | reverse complement strand
GGCCTCACCGGTCGCGCCGAGATCATGGATTCGGTTCACGCTGGTGGCCTCGGTGGCACCTACGGCGGAAACCCGGTCGCATGCGCCGCTGCTGTCGCTGCGATCTCCATCATGGAAGAGCAGGACCTCGCTGGTCGTGCCCGCGAAATCGAAGCTGTGATGATCCCGCGCTTGAAGTCGATCGCTGAGAAGACCGGTGTCATCGGTGACATCCGCGGCCGCGGCGCAATGATCGCCGTCGAGCTCGTCAAGAAAGGCACCCACACCCCTGATGCCGAACTGACGGGCGCGATCGCCAAGGCCTGCCACGCACAGGGCGTCGTCGTTCTGACGGCGGGCACTTACGGAAACGTTCTTCGCTTCCTGCCACCACTTGTCATGCCGATGCACCTCCTAGAAGAAGCACTCGACATCATCGAGGAAGCATTCGTCTCACTCACCAAGTAACGTCAAACAACAAGGGCGGCCCTCACGAAATGTGAGGCCGCCCTTGTTGTTTGTTCACAATGAGTTTGAGATTAAGCTCCGTCGAATGCTGCCTGTAGGGCAGCAACGTCGATCTTGTTCATGGCGAGCATGGCGTCGCGTACTGCTTCGCCCCGTGTCGGATCACTCATGAGTCGGCCAAGTGAATCCGGTATGACCTGCCACGACAGGCCAAACGGATCGACGAGCCAACCGCACCGTCCCGGCTCGCCACCATTATGCGTGAGCGCGTCCCAGTAGTAGTCCACCTCTGCCTGGTCGGCACATGAGATGAACATCGACACCGCTGGGTTCAGCGCAAAGTGCGGTCCGCCGTCGAACAACATCAGCCGCTGGCCATTGATGACAACCGTGGCCGACATCAAGGAATCAGGACCGCTCGGAACACTGTTCTCGAGGGTGAAGTCGGCGAAGACCTCCGAGTACAGAGCAACTGCCTCGGAGATCCTGCCGTTAAACCACAGGAATGGAGTGACTTGGTTTGCTCGAAACGTCAACGATCAGACGTTCTGCGGGAAGCCCAGGTTGATACCGCCGTGGCTCGGGTCGAGCCAGCGTGAGGTCACAACCTTGCCACGGGTGAAGAAGTGAACACCCTCGGTGCCATGTGCGTGGCTATCACCGAAGAGCGAGTTCTTCCAACCACCAAATGAGTAGTAGGCCATCGGAACCGGGATCGGCACGTTGATGCCGATCATGCCGACCTCAACCTCATTCTGGAAGCGACGGGCAGCTCCACCATCGTTGGTGAAAATCGCGGTGCCGTTTCCGTACGGGTGCACGTTGACCATCTCGAGTGCCTCGTCGTACGAAGCGACGCGCAGGACGGACAGCACAGGGCCGAAGATTTCGTCGGCGTAGACCGTCATGTCCGTCGTGACGTTGTCGATCAGCGTTGGGCCGAGCCAGTAACCGCCAGGCTCACCATCAACCTCGGGGTTACGACCGTCGACGACGATTGTGGCGCCAGCGGCTTCGCCTGCGTCAACGTATGAGGCAACCTTGTCGCGGTGAACCTTGGTGACCAGCGGGCCCATGTCGGTGCCGCGCGTACCGTCACCGGTACGGAGCTTGGACATGCGCTCGGTGATCTTTGCGATCAGTGGATCAGCAACATCGCCAACGGCGACGAGTGCGGAGATCGCCATGCAGCGCTCGCCAGCTGAACCGAAGCCGGCGTTAACAGCTGCGTCCGCAGCCAAATCGAGATCTGCGTCTGGGAGGACGATCATGTGGTTCTTGGCGCCACCGAGAGCCTGGACGCGCTTACCGTGCGCGGTGCCCGTCTCGTATACGTACTTGGCAATTGGCGTCGAACCAACGAACGAGATGCTCTTGACGTCTGGGTGCGTCAGCAGCGAATCAACCGCGACCTTGTCACCATGAACAACGTTGAACACGCCGTCAGGTAGGCCGGCTTCTTTCCACAGCTGTGCAATGAAGTTTGCAGCAGTCGGGTCCTTCTCACTTGGCTTGACGATGACGGTGTTACCCGCAGCGATAGCGATTGGGAAGAACCACATAGGCACCATGGCTGGGAAGTTGAACGGAGAAATGATTCCGACAACACCGAGCGGCTGACGGATCGAGTACACGTCAACACCCGTCGAGACGCTTTCTGAGTAGCCGCCCTTGAGAAGATGCGGGATTCCACAGGCGAACTCGACGACTTCCTGGCCGCGGGTTACTTCACCGAGGGCATCGGAGAGCACCTTGCCGTGCTCTGAGGTGATAATCGCGGCGATCTCTTCCTTGCGGGAATTGAGCAACTCGCGGAAGGCAAACATCACCGTCGCGCGCTTGGCCAGTGAGGCCTTACCCCAGTCGGCGAAAGCGGCCTTGGCAGCGGCAACTGCCTCGTTCATGACCTCAACACTCGCGAAGTCGACAGCGCCGGTCTGGACACCAGTGGCCGGGTTGAACACCTCACCGGTGCGCTGCGCAGTGGCGGTGTAAGGCGCCCCGTTGATCCAGTGGGTAATACGAGTGGGCTCGGTCATGACGTGAGTTCTCCTTCACGGAACGGCAGCCTCACGTCCCGAGGGGCGGGAGATGAGTCTCTAGCAGGGGCTCAGGCTATCTGGTCGGTTCGCGCCGGCAAAAATGAGCGGTTGCGATCTAGGAGTCGAAGCCCAAGCCAACTTTGTCGAGGGACCGCAGCCATAGGTTGCGCTTGCCCTCGTTCCGGTCCGCCTTATCGAACGACCAACGCGTAAGGCCGATGCCAATCGAGCGCAGCGGCTCTGGTGGAAATGGCAGCGGCTTGGTCTTCACGTACTCAAGTTCGGTCAGCTCAGTTGGCTTACCGGATAGCAGATCCAGCATTACTCGCGCACCAAAGCGCGTAGCCCCCACGCCGAGGCCGGTGTACCCAGCGACGTACGCGACCTTGCCGGAGTTCGCCGTGCCCCAGAACGGACTGAACCGTGAACACGTGTCGATTGCACCGCCCCATGTGTGCGTGAACTTGACGCCGTCCAGCGCCGGCAGGAATTCGTAGAGGTGCTGGGCCAACATTGCGAACGTTTCCGGATTCGAGTGGAATTTCGTATCCATTCCGTCGTTCTTGTAGTACGTGGCGTCATAGCCACCCCACAGGATTCGGTTGTCGGCCGTAAGGCGCGTGTAGTGGAACTGGTTGGCGTGGTTCGCAAGTCCCTCACGACCCGACCAGCCGATATCGCTCATCTGCTGATCACTTAGCGGTTCGGTACAGACAACGTAGTCATACACCGGCACGATGTAGTGACGAATTCTCTTGAGCAGCGGTGGGAAAGCGTTCGTAGCAAGGGCTACGCGAGGTGCGCGCACACTCCCCTGCGCTGTCGTCAGAACCATGACAGCGCCATCTTCTGACATCGACGTGACAGGCGAGTGCTCGTAAATCCGCACGCCTAGGCTCAAAGCCGCATCGCGTAGCCCCCAAGCCAGCTTCGCTGGGTTCACGAGTGCAACATCGCGCTGCACAATTCCGCCAAAAGCCTTGGGAGATGTGATGACAGCCTGAGCCGCATCTTGATCTAAGTAGCCCCAGTCCTCGCCATACGAACGCGCGGTTTCGACGGCTTCTTCGAGCCCATCGAGCATGTACGGATCCGTCGCTAGATTGACGTCACCGACGAGTTCGAACTCAGCATCAATCTGATAATGCGCAATGGTCTTTTGCAGACCCTCGAGATTTTCGTGGCCGAGCCGCACCAATGTGCGGATCTCATTCGGGAATCGCTCAAGACCATTGAAGAAACCGTGTGTGATCGACGGTGAGCAAAACCCACCATTGCGACCACTCGCAGCCCAGCCGATGCGTGAGCCCTCAAGGATTACGACGTCGCGCGTCGGATCATCTTCCTTGGCCTGAATCGCGGTCCACAGCCCAGAGAATCCGCCACCAACGATCGCGAGATCGGCATGCTGACCGCCAATCAGCGAATCAAGGGCCACGGGACGCTCCGGCTGATCTAGCCAGATCGGGGTATTGATCGCATCGGCAACAGCAGCACGGCTCTGCGTTGTTCCGTTTGGTGAGTACGGCATTACTAACTCCAAGAAGTTTTAAAGTGGAGCCGGGCTGGCTAGCCTCGGCGAGCGAGCCGACCTGACGGCCGACCTCAAAGCGATGCGCTATCGGCCCACAGGCCACGCGCAGCTCCCACCAATCCCTTCGGCGTCGGACGAACCGACCGTCGTTACTGCCTTTAAGCCGATGGTAACTCAGCAACCAAAAAACCTGCACGTGCAGTGCCGACCGACTCTCCATTGCAATGCGGAGTGGTCTGGCAGAAACCACATTAAATCTCTGGCAAAAGCAACATTAACTTTCCGGCAATTCCGGCACTCCTGCTACCATTAGGCATGGCAGAGACTAATCTTCACCTCAAACGACGTCACATCGAGCCGATCGCGATCGAGCGAATGCGTGAAGATCCCGTCCTACTCTTAGAGGGTCCTCGCGCCGTAGGAAAATCCACTTTGCTGGAACAACTGCGTTCCGCCGCCAATGGTCGACTATTGGACTTGGACAACCCCGCGACTCAAGCGGCGGTGGCAGACGACCCAATGACGTTCGTTACTGGGAAAGGTCCTCTTTTCATTGATGAGTATCAGAAGGTGCCGCAAGTTCTAGACGCCATTAAGGCGGAACTAAACCGCGACAGTCGACCGGGCCGATTCGTGTTGACTGGATCTACACGCCATGAAGCCCTCCCCCGAACGGCCCAGGCTCTGACAGGTCGCCTCACGCGATTAAGAATCGATCCGTTGTCACAAAGCGAACTACGAATCAGTGGCGCCGACCTACTATCAACACTGATGACCGAAGGGATATCGACGCTCTTAACGAGAACTCCGTCAACCACTACTCGGCTCCAATACGTGACAGCCATGATTGCCGGCGGCTTTCCAATCGCGAACGCGAGACCAAGTACGGCTTCACGCAATAGATGGTTCGACGAGTACATCAAACTCACATTGGCAAAGGACTTGCAAGAGCTCGCACAGATACGTCAAGAACACCTGCTGCCCCCACTGCTTAACATCTTGGCGGCCCAAACCGCAGGAATTTTGAACGTGGAGAACGTAGCGCGAAGCCTTGGTTCGGACCCTAGAACGATCTTGCGGTACGTCGACCTGCTTGAGAACGTATTTTTGACCTACAGGCTTCCCGCCTGGGGCAGAACCATTTCGGCGCGAACCACGAAAGCACCGAAGGTTCACATAACCGATGCAGGCGTAGCCGCCAGGTTAATGAGGCTAAGCGCATCCAAGCTCGCGACACCGGAGCCGAGCAGCCAAACCGAACTGGGCCACCTCGTTGAGTCTTTTGTTGTCGGAGAACTGCTCAAGTCCACGCAACTAATGGACGGCATGGTCATTTCCGGTCACTGGCGAACCCGCGACGTAGACGAAGTCGACCTCATCGTTGAGCGGGATGATGGAGCCATAGTTGCGTTTAAGGTGAAATCCTCCGGACAGGTATCCGCCAAGGACACCAAAGCCTTGCGTTTACTCCACGACATGGTGGGCCCACGTCTTCTCGCGGGCGTGGTCATGTACATGGGAGAGCACACTTACCGACTTGGCGGCACGGCCCCGCTCATAGCCACTCCCATTGACTCACTGTGGAAGGTTTGATCGGTCCACAGTTCATTGCTTCGGAGACCTACCGGTCTCCGCTGTGCATAATGCTTCGGGGATCTAGCGATCCCCGAAGATGGTCCGATGCCAATCCTTGCGAGCATCACCCTCGGTTTCGATGGATACATGCTTGACCTGGGTGTATTCATCGAATGAGTACTGGCTCATGTCCTTGCCGAAACCAGATGACTTGTAACCACCGTGAGGCATCTCGGAGATGATCGGAATGTGGTCGTTGATCCATACACAGCCGGCCTGCATTTCGCGGCTCGCGCGCATGCAGCGCATAACATCGCGCGACCAGGCCGAAGCGGCCAAGCCGTACGGAGTGTCATTGGCCAGCGCGAGACCCTCGTCATCACTATCGAACGGCAGCACGACCAAAACCGGGCCGAAAATCTCGTCCTGCACGATCTCGGAATCCTGGGCGATATCGGCAACGAGGGTGGGCTCGTAGTACGCACCATTGGCGAGCGCACCGCCGGGGATGTTTCCACCGGTGACGATACGAGCGCCATAACCGCGCGCGCGATCGATGAATCCGGCCACGCGATCCCGCTGAGCGAACGACACGAGCGGGCCCTGATCCGTCGATGGGTCGAGCGGATCACCTTGACGGACAGTGCTCATGAGGTCGCCCACCCCTGCGACGAATGCGTCGTAAAGCGGACGCTGGACGTACGCTCGCGTCGCCGCGGTGCAGTCCTGGCCAGTGTTGATCAGAGATCCAGCAACAGCGCCATGAATGGCGGCTTCAAGATCGGCGTCATCAAAAACGAGGAACGGCGCTTTGCCACCGAGTTCGAGATGAACGCGCTTCACGGTCTGCGAGGCGATCTCCATGATGCGCTTGCCGACTCGCGTCGATCCAGTGAACGACACCATGCGAACACCGGGGTGACCGATCAGCGCTTCACCTGCAACCTGGCCCGTTCCCGTCAAGACGTTCACCACGCCATCAGGAATACCAGCCTTCGTGCAATCCTCAGCGAGCATCAGTGAGGTGAGTGGTGTCAGCTCAGAAGGCTTGAGAACAATGGTGTTTCCGGCTGCGATCGCAGGCAGGACCTTCCACATCGCCATCTGCAGCGGGTAGTTCCACGGTGCTATAGATCCAACAACACCCACTGGCTCGCGTCGCGTGATCGAGGTGTGCGCACCGTCGTACTCCGTCGACGCCTTACCTTCGAGGTTGCGAGCAGCACCGGCGTAGAACGAGACGTTGTCGATCGAGCCGGGCACATCGAACTCGCGCGACAACTTGATTGGCTTACCGGTCTGAGACGTTTCGACCTGTGCGTATTCCTCGGCACGCGCCGTCAGAACAGCGGCAAGTTCATTGAGGGCAGCAGCGCGAACACCCGGAGCTGCGCGGCCCCAGTCCTTCTGCGCCTCGGCCGCGGCAGCAACAGCAGCATCCACATCGTCTGGGCCAGCGAGGTCGACGGTCGCAACAACCGATCCATTAGCCGGGTTGATGACATCGTGCGTGGCACCACTGGTGCCGACTCGGGTCGAGCCGCCGATGTACTGATTGCCTGCCATGAACTTCTCCTCAGGACGAGTTGAGATGCGGACCACGCCACGAATCGTCCAAGACGACGACTCTGACGCTGCAGGCCTCACCTTAAACCTCCCGCCCTCTCGGAGGAATGATCCGCGCAGATCCACGCCGAAATGAACGTTTCAGGCATCGCACACACGAATTCCGCAGTCGAATCCTTCTTCGAACAACTGATTCCGCATTATTTTCGAGAAAATGATGCGGAATCCCTTGCTTATCATCTGTCCGTGGCAGACGATGGTCGGGTGGCAATCCGCGAACGAGTCGCACCAGCCGGCCTCGATGAGGTCGGCAAAGCGATCATCGAACAGTTGCAGCAAGATGGTCGACGCTCCTATGCGTCCATCGCCGCTGCAGTCGGATTGTCAGAAGCCGCTGTTCGCCAACGCGTTCAGCGATTGACCGATTCAGGTCTCATGCAGATTGTGGCCGTCACCGATCCATTACAGGTGGGCTTCGCCCGCTCAGCGATGATCGGGGTCAAAATCGATGGTGATATCGAGATCGTGGCCGACAAGATGGCGTCGATGTCCGAAGTCGACTATCTCGTCATCACCGCTGGCTCGTACGACGTTCTCGCAGAAGTTGTGTGCGAGGACGATGAACACCTCCTCGAGGTGATCAACCAGCGCATTCGGGCCATCCCGGGTGTGCGCGCAACAGAAACGTTCGTCTATCTGAAGCTGCAAAAGCAGATCTACACATGGGGTACTCGATGAGCTTCGATCCACAGCAAGCCCAGCAACTCAATGATTCAGCACGTGATCACTTGTGGATGCACTTCACGCGCCACTCCACCTACGAGCAAGGCGCGCAGATTCCGATCATCACCCGCGGTGATGGTGCGTACATCTATGACGTGCATGGCAAGCGCTACCTCGATGGTCTCGCAGGCCTGTTCACAGTTCAGGCTGGCCACGGCCGCGCCGAGCTCGCGGACGCCGCCGCCAAGCAGATGCAGGAACTCGCGTTCTTCCCACTGTGGTCGTACGCCCATCCGTCATCGATCGAATTGGCCGAGCGTCTCACGCAGTACACGCCTGGCGACTTGAACCGCGTGTTCTTCACCACCGGTGGTGGCGAGGCGGTCGAGTCCGCGTGGAAGCTTGCCAAGCAGTACTTCAAGATGACCGGAAAGCCGATGAAGCACAAGGTCATCAGCCGCTCGGTCGCCTACCACGGCACCCCGCAGGGCGCGCTGTCGATCACGGGTATCCCTGATGCCAAGAAGTACTTCGAGCCTCTGGTGCCGGGTACTTTCCGCGTTCCCAACACGAACTTCTACCGCGCACCACAGCATGGCGACGACGCAGAGGCTTTCGGTCGCTGGTGTGCAGATCGCATCGAAGAGGCAATCGAGTTCGAAGGTCCCGACACAGTCGCCGCTGTCTTCCTAGAGCCCGTTCAGAACTCCGGCGGCTGTTTCCCACCTCCCCCCGGATACCTTCAGCGCGTCCGCGAAATCTGCGATAGGCACGATGTGCTCATGGTGGCTGATGAGGTCATCTGCGCCTTCGGACGTATCGGTGAGATGTTCGCCTCATCGCGTTACGGCATCGTCCCTGACATCATCACGTGCGCCAAGGGAATGACCTCTGGTTACTCCCCCATTGGGGCAATGATCGCAAGCGATCGCCTGTTCGAGCCATTCAAGGAAGGCCACAACTACTTCGCTCACGGTTACACCTTCGGTGGACACCCCGTATCGGCAGCAGTTGCGTTGGCCAACCTCGACATCTTCGAGCGTGAAGGCCTGAACCAGCACGTTCGCGATAACGAAGGCGCATTCCGCTCCACTCTCGAGAAGTTGAAGGATCTCGACATCGTTGGCGATGTTCGCGGTGAGGGTTACTTCTACGGAATCGAACTCGTCAAAGACAAGGCCACGAAGGAAACCTTCAACGACGAGGAAGCAGAGCTACTGCTGCGCGGCTTCTTGTCCAAGGCACTGTTCGAAGCGGGCCTCTACTGCCGCGCCGACGATCGTGGCGACCCGGTAATCCAGCTCTCACCACCGCTGATCATTGGTCAGACAGAGTTCGATGAGATCGAGCAGATCCTGCGCTCGGTTCTCACTGAGGCTCAGTCGATTCTCTGATCCGAGGTTTCCACACCAATGGGACGCGATGTACATCTGTGTATGTCGCGTCCCATTGCACATCATCCAACGCTCGCAATAACCGCCGAAGGACATCATGACCAGCGCTGAGTTACCCGCACCCGGATCAACGGATCGCACCCGCGTGCGTCGCTTTCCTGACAACGCACGCTTCGATCGCGAACTCCTGCACGCGATTCTGGATGATGGCCTGCTCGCGTACGTCGCCGTCACTGACGACGAGGGTCAGCCGTACATCTTGCCCACGGCATATGCCCGCGATGGTGACCGCATCCTGTTCCATGGCTCAACGGGTTCTCGATTGTTCCGCCGCCTCGCCGATGGTGAGCGCACCTGCCTCACTGTCACGCACGTAGACGGCTTAGTGCTGGCCCGCTCCGCATTCGAAAGTTCAATGAACTACCGCAGCGTGATGGTGCTCGGCACGTGCACCTCGCTGGAAGGCGACGACAAGGCATATGCGCTCAAAGTGATCTCAGATCACCTGCTGCCTGGCCGCTGGGAAGACATCCGTCAGCCTTCCAAGAAGGAAGATGCTGCGACGATTGTTCTCGCCCTACCGCTGACTGAGGTGAGCATCAAGGTCAGTGCTGGCGATCCCGATGACGCCGAGGAAGATGTCGATCGTCCAATTTGGGCCGGCCAGGTGCCGATCAGCGAATCGTTTGGAACGCCGATCCCCGACGAAAAAGGGGCAGCCTTCCCCGTTCCCGATTACGTACAAGGGTGGACACGATGAGCCAGGAATCCAATGAGCGATACCGCAGTACCTCACTGTGGTGGGACACCTTGCCCGATGATCTCGTAGGCACTTCTCGCCCCGCACTGACCGAGACCCGCACCGCTGATGTCTGCATTGTCGGTGCTGGCTACACCGGTCTCTGGACGGCGTACTACCTATCGCAATCCCATCCCGAGCTTGACATCGTCATCCTTGAATCAGAGGTTGCCGGTTTCGGTGCAAGTGGACGCAACGGGGGCTGGGTTTCGGCCTACTTCCCGACGTCGCTGGAAACGGTAGCGAAGTCTTCGTCCCGCGAGGCCGCAGTTTCCCTGCAGCACATGTTCTTCGACACGGTGCAAGAGGTTGGTCGAGTCGCGGATGCCGAGGGCATCGACTGCCACTACGAGCGTGGCGGCACGGTCTCTCTCGCCCGAACTCCCGTTCAGCTCGCGCGAGCCCGTGAGGATATCGATTACCACCGCTCGTGGGGCTTCGGCGAAGAGCACTATCAGCTCCTCTCGGCAGATGAAGCGCGCGAGCGAGTTGGTGCAACGGATGTTCTCGGCGGAACCTTCTCGCCTCACTGCGCAGCAATTCATCCCGCTCGCCTTGCCCGCGGATTGGCCAATGTCGTTGAGCGTCAAGGCGTAACCATCTACGAACACACGAAAGTCACCTCGTTTGAGCCGGGTGTCGTACGCACCGATCACGGCTACGTAAAGGCGAAGAAGATCGTGCGCGCCACCGAAGCATGGACGTCACAGCTACCCGGCCATGATCGCGACGTCATTCCCGTGTACTCGCTCATGCTCGCCACTGAGCCTCTCCCCCAAGACTTTTGGGATGAGGTTGGAATCGTTGGACGTGAGACTTTTGGCGATCAGCGACATCTGATCATTTACGGTCAGCGGACGAAGGACAACCGGTTCGCATTCGGTGGCCGCGGCGCTCCATATCACTACGGGTCAGAGATTCGTCCAGAGTTTGATCGCGATCAGAACGTCTTCACCGGCCTCTGGGAAGTTCTGACCGAGATGTTCCCTTCACTTTCTGGTCATATTGTCACGCACAACTGGGGTGGCCCACTCGGTATCCCGCGCGACTGGTACCCCTCAGTTGGATTTGATGCGGCAACCGGAATCGGTTGGGGTGGAGGCTATGTGGGCGACGGTGTCGCATCGGCCAACCTTGCCGGACACACGCTGGCTGATCTACTCGTTGGCGCTCGCACCGAGCGCACGGCACTGCCATGGGCTAACCGGAAGTCACCAAAGTGGGAGCCCGAGCCATTTCGCTGGATCGGTGTCAACGCGGGCCTGCGCACAATGAGTTCGGCTGACGCCGAGGAAGCGCGCACTGGGAAGCCCTCACGCCGAGCGCAACTTCTTTCTCCCCTGCTCGGCGGACATTAAGAATCAACGCACTAACATCAATGCCAAAGGTCACGATCCTAACTACGGAGATTCACATGACGACTCAAGACGAACTGCGCACCATGGTTGTCGCTTATGGAGATGTTCTTGACGGAGCTCTCGAGCCGCTTGGTCCGCGCGTCGGTTTCGATAGTGGAGACCCTCAGACCAGTGGTATCTCATTCTTCGAAGGCCACGGTGTCTCGGTCGGGGTATGGGAGTGCACACCTGGCGGCTGGTCCATCGTCGACCGTCCGAACACCGAGACGATGATGCTGCTTGGCGGCGTCGCGCGCATCACCCCAGCCGATGGCGAGCCGGTCGAACTCGAAGAGGGTGACGTGTTCGTCCTACCCAAGGGTTGGTCGGGACGCTGGGATGTCTTGGAGACCGTGCGCAAGTTCTACATCATCGCTGAATAGAAGGGGAGAACGATGCCCACCTTCCGCGCAACCCTCCAGCTCAACGGCAAGACTGCTACCGGAGTGGAAGTACCCCAAAGCGTCGTCGACGAACTCGGCTCAGGTAAGCGCCCAGCCGTACGAATGACCGTCAACGGGCACACGTGGCCCAACACAGTCGCTGTGATGGGTGGACGCAATCTGATCGGCATCAGCGCGGAGAACCGCAAGCTTGCGGGTGTCGATGCCGGTGACGTCATCGACGTCACTCTCGAACTCGATACCTCAACGCGCGAGGTTGAGATTCCCGCCGATGTAAAGGCTGCCTTCAAGAAGAACAAGGTCGCAGCCGACGGATTCGCAAAGCTCTCCTACAGCAACCAACGTCGCTGGATCATGCCGATTGAGGATGCGAAGACCGACGAGACCAGGCAGCGGCGAATCGACAAAATGATCGCTGACCTGTCTGCATCCTGAACGCAAGCAAACGGGTCTAGAACGACGCCAGCGTCTCGTTGATGTAAAGAACGGCCATGTGAATTTGTGCCTTCAACAGCGCATCATTGCGTTGCCCGCCGTGAACGCTGTAATCAACGGCGGACGTGAGCGCGATAACCACATTGAATGCCAGAACTTTGGCATCACGTTCCGGTAGCCGCGGATTGCGCACCTGGAATACAGCTGCAAGCTGATCACTCACGCGATGATCGTCATCGCGGTCTGCAGAGTGAAGTTCGGGAACAGCTTGGTAGATCGCACGCATAACGAGGCCGGCTGGCTCGTCGATGCGCAACTGCGCCACTTGCTTGAGCCCAGTGAACATCGTCTCTTCAAGATCATCGGTCTCAAGCGCCTTGATGTAGGGCGCCATAACGACCATACGTCGATCGCTCATCCGTTGAAAGATCTCGTTGACGATGGCGTATTTGTCTGGGAAGTACGAGTAAATCGCGGTGATGCTCACGCCGGCGCGAGAGGCAACGGCGTTCGTGTTGAAGGCTTCCCAGCCAGATTCGTCGAGAATTTCGGCGGCCGCCACGCAGATACGGTCCACAGTCGCTCGTGACCGCGCCTGAACCGGGGTTCGACGGCGAGCAGAGGGATCATGGGCACTTATTGTCACCCTTTATGGTGACACAGAGACCATGATCAAGGCTGCCGGACGGTAGCCATAGTGGCCAGAGTCTCACCCAACAAGACACAGACCGGACATATCCCTCACAATAAACAAGTAACGATCTTGAACGCGTGGTGTGGCTCTCGAACGGGGGACGAGAGCCACACCACGCGTTCAGTTTTTTCATCTATCTTCTGGCTTCATTCGGCCATCAGTGGCGCCCACGAACCAACTGCGGTGCCCACTCAATATCCGCGCCAAGTTCATGAGCCGCCCGCAACGCCCAGCGAGGCTCACGAAGCATCGCCCGGCCCAGCATGACTGCATCGGCCTGACCGGAGGCGATGATCTCCTCGGCTTGGGCTGGCTCGGTGATCAAACCGACCGCGGCTGTCGCCACGCCCGCTTCACGTCGCACAGTTTCGGCGAACGGAACTTGAAATCCCGGCGCGACCGTGATGGCCTGGTGAGGATCAAGCCCTGCTGTAGAAACATCGACAAGATCTACGCCTAAGGCTGCTGCCCGTCGCGCAAACTCCACAGTGGAGGGCAGATCCCAGCCGCCATCCACCCAGTCCGTCGCAGATACCCGCAGCAGTAGCGGACGATCATCGGGCCACACTGCGCGCACTGCCTCAATGATCTCCAGTGGATACGCCATCCGTCCCTCGAGATTGCCGCCGTACCCATCGGAACGAACATTCGAAAGCGGCGACAAAAACTCGTGCAGTAAGTACCCGTGCGCAGCGTGAATCTCAATCACATCAACATCAATATCAGCGGCCCACTTTGCCGACTGAACAAACCCGTCTTTGACGTGCGCGAGGTCGTCGGACGTCATCTCGCGTGGCACGTCGAACGAGCCGAAGGCCAATGCCGACGGAGCAACCGTCTCCCAGCCCCCATCCTCTACGGCAACGGACCCTGAACCCTTCCACGGGGCGTGCGTGGACGCTTTGCGACCAGCGTGTGCCAACTGAATTCCGAAAGGCACGCCTTGAGACTCAACAGCAGCGACGATCGGTTCGAGGGCTTCTGCATGAGCCTGCGACCACAGGCCGAGATCCTCTTGCGCAATGCGTCCATCTGGAGTCACGGCCGTGGCCTCAGTCATCACCAGGCCAGCGCGACCAGTGGCCAACGCACCAAGGTGGATGAGCTGCCAGTGGTTGGCAAGCCCATCGACAGAGCTGTACTGGCACATTGGGCTCACCCACGCACGGTTGCTAAAGGTCGTTCCGCGCAGGGTCAGAGGGCTGAAAAGGGCGCTTGTCATGCCTTACATACTGGCCGAGGCAGTTGTGGTCAGCATCACGGGGCCTATCCGACAGAAAACTGGATATTGGATCCAATTGTCACTATTCTTAGCCCGAAGCGTCCCTCACTCAGGAGTAGTCATGGCCAGCGCCCCACAGTCCCCGTTCGAACTCCTCGACCTTGACGGTCTGCTGTCTGACGAAGAGCGCGCAATCCGCGACGTTGTTCGCAGTTATGTCGACAACCGTATCAAGCCGAACATTGCTGACTGGTTCGAAGATGGCACCATTCCGGCTCGCGAACTGGCAAAGGAGATGGGCGAGCTGGGCCTACTCGGCATGCATCTCGAGGGATATGGCTGTGCTGGCACGAGCGCAACTGCCTATGGCCTGGCCTGTTTGGAACTCGAGGCTGGCGATTCAGGACTTCGCTCCCTCGTCAGCGTGACGGGATCGCTGGCGATGTACGCGATCCACGCCTTTGGTTCCGAAGAGCACAAGAACGAGTGGCTCCCCAGCATGGCGACGGGTGAAGCACTGGGCTGCTTCGGCCTTACCGAAGCCGACTTCGGCTCGAATCCAAGTGGCATGCGCACAAACGCAAAGCGCGATGGTGACGACTGGATCATCAACGGCTCAAAGATGTGGATCACCAACGGCAACGTCGCCGATGTTGCCGTCGTGTGGGCGCAGACGGAAGACGGGATTCGCGGCTTCGTCATTCCGACGAACACACCAGGATTCAATGCACGCGAGATTCACAAGAAGATGTCGCTACGCGCATCGGTCACCAGCGAACTCACCTTCCAAGACCTCCGCTTGCCAGCCAGCGCGATGCTTCCTGGCGTGAAGGGCCTACGCGGCCCACTGTCATGCCTGAATGAAGCACGCTTCGGCATCGTGTTCGGAACCCTGGGTGCAGCCCGTGACTGCCTCGAAACTGCCATTGACTACGCGATCAATCGCGAGCAATTCGACCGCCCGATCGCCGCGTTCCAGATGACACAGAAGAAGTTGGCCGACATGTGCCTTGAACTAGACAAGGGCTTTCTACTTGCCCTCCACCTTGGCCGTTTGAAGGATGCGCACACGATTCGTCCCGAGCAGGTCAGCGTTGGCAAGCTCAACAATGCACGCGAATCCCTTGCGATTGCTCGTGAATGCCGCTCGATCCTTGGCGGGAATGGCATCACCCTTGAGTACCCGATCATTCGTCACATGAACAACCTTGAGTCGGTCTTCACCTACGAGGGCACCAATGAAATGCACACCCTCGTCGTCGGCGAAGCGCTTACCGGAATCGCGGCATACCGCGGATGACGGGCGCACTCGACGGCATCGTCGTCGCGGACTTCTCTCGAGTACTCGCTGGCCCCTACGCCACGATGCTGCTCGGTGATCTGGGCGCGGAGGTCGTCAAGGTCGAGAGAGCAGGGGTTGGCGACGATACCCGCGGCTGGGGTCCACCCTTTGACCCCACGGGAATGGCGACGTACTTCGGCTCGATCAACCGCAACAAGTCGTCGCTGTTTCTAGACCTGGGTTCAGACGACGGGATGACTGAAGCACTCGCTCTGGCTCACCGTGCTGACATCATGATCGAGAATTTCAAGCCGGGTAGCTTCGATCGCATGGGCCTCGGCTACGAAGCAATCAGTGCGGTAAACCCGGGCGTCATTTACTGTTCGATCAGTGGGTTTGGGTCCGGCGCTGGTGCTGAACTCCCCGGCTACGACTTGCTCGTGCAGGCCATGGGTGGGCTCATGTCCGTCACCGGCCCAGCGCCCGGCGAACCAACGAAGGTTGGTGTCGCGCTCGTCGATGTCATTACGGGATTGCATGCGGTGTACGGAATCTTGGCGGCCCTGCATCACCGTTCTGTTTCGGGCGTAGGCCAGCACATCGAGGTAAACCTACTGTCGTCACTACTGTCCGCGATGGTAAATCAATCTGCAGCGCAGGTCGCTGGTGGTGTCACCCCCGGGATCTTAGGCAACGACCATCCATCGATCACCCCGTACTCGGTTTACGCGACGGGTGATCGGCAGCTCATCATCGCAGTGGGTAACGATCAGCAATTCCGCTCAGCCGCAACGGTTCTCGGGATTGCTGAGATGGCGGATGACGAGCGCTTCGCAACCAATACCGCACGTGTGGCCCATCGCGATCTCGTCCGATCGATGATGGA
>JBAXUN010000048.1:0-16440 GCA_037129655.1 Actinomycetes bacterium | reverse complement strand
GAAGACACCGGTGCCCTCGACCACATGTTGGCCAAGATCGCTGAGTTTTACGACGAAGAGGTCAACACGATGACTGAGCAAATGACCGCGTTGATCGAGCCGATCATGATTGCAATTCTTGGCGGTCTAGTCGGCTCGATGATCGTTGCGCTGTATATGCCGATCTTCAGCATCTTCGATTTGATCGGTGGCCAGACCAAGTAGCGTCCCGTGTCGCGCCGTGGGTCTGCTGCCAAACAGGTCCTCAAGTTCCGATCGTGAGTCGCCGATGACATTGATGTAAGCGGGGCGAACAAGCCCCGACAACTAGGGGAGGGCTCGTCCCATGTTCGCTCGAATTCGCAAGACCACGCAGAACTCTGAGCAGGGCTTCACCCTGATCGAACTTCTTGTCGTGATGATCATCATCGGTATTCTCGCGGCTATCGCGATCCCGACCTTCTTGAACCAGCGCAAGAATGGTTACCGCACACAGCTCAAGGCTGACCTTAAGAACGCTGCAACCGCTGTTGAATCGACCGCAGTGGATAAGAATGGCGACTACACCGCCATTGGACTGACCACTACGTACGCCGCACTGCCGTCAGCGATGACCTACACCTCATCGGCAGGCAACACGATCACCGCCAAGTCCGTCACTAACGGATACTGCGTCCAAGGTGTGAACTCGAATCTCACCGGTGAGACCTGGTACTTCAGCAAGGCAGATGGTGTGCCCGTGGATGGTTCCACGACGGCACCGACTGGTTGCTAACACATCTCGAACAAAGCTGAGGCCACTGACTTCGTGTCAGTGGCCTCAGCTTTGTAACGAGGCTTAGCCCAAATAGGTGAACGAATAGAAAAGATTCAGAGCAGATGTTCAAGACCCGTCACATGTTCGCCGAAAACCCTTAAGTCAAACAAGAGACAGGGTTCGCCAAGACCTTAGGGATTCCGAATTAGGAAATCCTCGGTCGGGCGCCAACCAGTCATCAATGAAGGAGACAGGGCAATGCTCACTCGCATTCGCAAGGCCACGCAGAACTCTGAGCAGGGCTTCACCCTGATCGAACTTCTTGTCGTGATGATCATCATCGGTATTCTCGCGGCTATCGCGATCCCGACCTTCTTGAACCAGCGCAAGAATGGTTACCGCACGCAGCTCAAGGCTGACCTTAAGAACGCTGCTACGGCTGTTGAGTCATCGGCAGTGGACAAGAACGGTGACTACACCGCCATCGGACTAACGACCACGTATGCGGCACTTCCGTCCACGATGACCTACACGTCGTCGGCAGGTAACACCATCACCGCCAAGTCCGTCACCAACGGATACTGCGTCAAGGGTGTAAACAGCAACCTGACTGCTGAGACCTGGTACTTCAGCAAGGCAGATGGTGTGCCAGTGGATGGTTCCACCACAGCGCCAACCAACTGCTAACAACACAGGCAACGAAGGGACACTCGCCGAATCGGGCGAGTGTCCCTTCGCCATTCTCGGCCGTTTGCACGAAGTTTCAACTACGGGGGAATCAGGATGAAGGCACGGCATCAGGATTCAGGCTTCACGTTGGTTGAGCTGTTGGTAGTGATGATGATCGTCAGCATTCTCGCCGGTATTGCCATACCGACGTTTCTTCACCACCGACAAGATGCGTTCAGAACCCAATTGCGCGAGGACCTACGTAACGCCGCATCGGCCATTGAATCTGCCTCGGTGGCGTCCAATGGTGATTACACCCAACGGGGGGCCCTCGTCGGCGGTGAGGTGCTGTGGACGTCCACCGCCGACCCGATCAAAGCCACAATTGACTACACGGGTAGCCCCGAGGACACAGTGACCATTACGCGCATAACGCCCTACAGCTACTGCCTTCAGGCCAATAACGCGTCACTCGGTCTAACTGAGACCTGGGAGCACGACAAAACCACGGGGTATCCGGTTCCCGGTACTTGTCCGTAGAGATGTGGTCGGAGATCTAGCCGCACATGCGGCCCTGCAAACCTCAAGGTCCGCTGTTCAGTCGCCGAAACTCATAGCAGGTGTTGACACGAGGGAGTGCCATGATGCGGGTAGTGCAGATGATCGGCCGAAGAGGTCGGTCATCACATCTGTGCGCATCCCTTCGAAGTGACGACGGGGTTTCGCTCGTCGAACTCGTAGTGGCACTGACCGTTGCCGTCGTGATCATGACAGGCATTGCCAATGGTCTAGTTCGAGCTCTGTGGGTGTCCGGAGACTCAAAGAACCGCGAAGTAGCAACAAACCTGGCTTCGGCCGCCATTGATCAGGCTCGAGCCACCACAACATATTCAACGCTTCTTGGCACCACCACGATCCAGAATGTCAACGGCTTGGATTTCACCATTTTGAGGTCCGTGACGTCGTATCTGTCGACTGGATCTACATCGCCGTGTGATGGTTCGGCCTCGTCGTTCATCAAGTACAAGAAGATCAGCATCAAGGTGACCTGGCCAACGATGCCAGCGACGACAGATGGTGTGCGAGCGCAAACGCTGCTAGCTCCTAATGTCAGCAGTTTCGATCCCAGCCTCGGCAATGTCGGTGCCAAGGTAGTCAATGCGCTCGGTCAACCGGTTGAAGGCATCATGGTGACCCTTGTTGGTGGCACAACTAATCTGGCCCAATTCACCGATCCAGATGGTTGTGCTTTCTTCGACAGCCTCCCTGCCGCGTCGTACACGGCCACAGCAAATAGCTCTGGATACGTTGCGTCGAGTGGAGTTAACCAGCCGACGGTGCCAGCCACCGTCAGCGCTGGGGCTACAACCCCCATCATCTTCGATTACGACAAGCAGGGAAGTTTCAACGTCGCCTTCGGAGATGCGACGTATCCGGCGCCGCTAACCGTTCCGCTGGGAATTGGAAACTCGTCACTTCTGCCCGACGGCACTCAATCCGTTCAAGGAACTGCCGCGACCAGGTTGATCACCAACTTCTTCCCATTCCCAAGCGGTTACTCGGTGTGGGCTGGTAGCTGCGCGGACGCTGATCCTGAGGGCAAGAACGCGCTAGGTCCCTACCATCCATCTTCTGTTCGCGGTGCTGCGATCATGGCGTCGGCGACCAATCCACCGACTGTTACGCCACAAATGGCCAAGTTGCGGGTGGCGGTGCTCACCGCGCTAGGGGTGCCCGTCGTTGGTGTCACACCCGTCCTAACTCATTCTGGCACTGCACCCTGTGATTACCCAGAGGCGTTCACGCTGGCAGCGACGGACGCGAATGGGCGAACGAATGCTTCGATGCCGTGGGGAACATGGGATGCGACTGTTCCGGGTTACACGCTAACCGCCGCGGTCACGCCGATTTTCCATCCCACGACAAACGAGATTTATGTCGAGGTGAGAGTCCAATGACACATGTCATTGCGCGAATCCGCCATCGTCTTGTTCAGCGACATGCTGTTGATGCCGGCCTCACGCTGATCGAGATGATGGTGACCCTGCTGTTGATGGGCATCGTGGGGACGATCATGTTCGCAAGCGTTGTGTCGGTCACTCAAACGTTGACGCATAGTCAGGCGAATTCAGACAGCCTAGATACGGCCCGAATCGGCATGAACCGAGTGGCCAAGACGGTTCGCTCGGGTATGTCGATCCAGCAGAACGGTTTGTCCGACCTGCCGCCTCTGCTGGAGATCAGCCCGAACAAACTCACGGTCTATGCGTCATTGGGTACCGTGCCTGCCAAAGTGACGTACTCCATCGATGCGAACCGTCAACTTGTTGAGAATTGGTACGCCGGGGTGGCAGCAAGCTCGCCGTACTGGACATTTAGTTCCACCTCGCGCACGCAAGTTGTGGCGCGGCAGATTCCAACGACCGCGCCGGCGCTGTTCACATTCTTGGATACGAACGGTGCACCGATCGCGAATCAAACATCCACGAACGTGGCTGATCTGTCATTGGTGCACGGTGTCACCATCTCAATGACTATCGACGCAGACCCAGCTAAAGGGGGTGGTCCCGTGACCCTCGTCAATAGCGTCACAATGCCGAATCAGGGGATCGCGAAGCGATGAACGGCATACTCATTTCAATTCGTCGTCGTCTCATGTCCGCTGGCGTTGACTCGGGCATGGCTCTGGTGACCGTCCTAGGTCTTGGACTCTTCCTGTCGATACTGATGTTTACTGCGACGGGATTCGCAGTCAAGCAGGTGCAGCAGGTTCGTGGTGATCAGGATTGGAACAGTTCATTCGCTGCCGCGCAGGCCGGCGTTGATGACTACATCTCACATTTGAATGCCGACGGGACGTATTGGCGCTACGGCAATCCGACCAATCCCTATTCGGCATCTTCGACGTTGGCTTTGCCGACTGGAACACTGGCGAATCCCGCATTCAGCGGATGGACAGGGATTCCCGGCACAACCACCCGGGGATACTTCCGCTACGAGGTCGACAACTCGCTGTTTACATCACAGGGTATTTTGAAGCTTCGGTCATCAGGCAAGGTTGGTAACCGCATCCGATCCGTTGAGGTGCAAGTTCGTCGACGTGGCTTCATCGACTACCTATATTTCACTGACTACGACACCAAGGATCCGGCTGCCTACGAAACCGTGGTCGGCGACAGCTACACCGCAACCCAAGCGGAACCTAAGTGCCACAAGCATTCGTATGAAGGCCGGATCGACAAGATCAATGGCGTGAGCACAGGCTGCACATCGATTAGGTTCATTGGCTCGGGCAGTGTCAATGACGTGATTAACGGACCAATGCATAGCAACGACTCCTTCTACACCTGTGGTTCACCAAAGTTCCAGGGAGCGACATCAACGTCGTGGACTGGTAACGCGGGTGTGCGCTACATCCGCGATACCAGTTGTTCGGGCAATCCAGTCTTCTCAACAGCCGGCGACCCAAAATACGCATCGCAGTTGACGATGCCGCC
Source organism: Actinomycetes bacterium (assembly GCA_037129655.1). Classification (GTDB taxonomy): domain Bacteria; phylum Actinomycetota; class Actinomycetes; order S36-B12; family CAIYMF01; genus Longivirga. The sequence continues at coordinate 11,538 of JBAXUN010000048.1, read as the reverse complement.
GAGCAACAGCGCAATTCGCAACGAGGTTGATCCGACCAGGACAAGCCCGGTGGGTTGCCTCTACACGGGGCCTACGTCGATCGTGCTCAATTCGACAGGGACGATGAACATTCAGAGCCCGTGGACGAAGAACGGTGGGGCGGCCTACTGCGGGGTTGGCAACAACATCTCGCTACCGGCGAACGGCGTGATCTATGTACAGAACGTCCCAGCAGTGGCAGATGCTTACACCAATGCCGCTCCGACGACAGCATGTAAGAACTCCGGTGCAGGTAATCCGCTTGGATACCCGCAGACAAACGACATCGGATCCTTTGCTTGCAAGAATGGTGACGCCTTCATCGAAGGAACGCTGAAGGGACAGCTCAGTGTCGCGGCAGAGAACAACATCATTGTCACGTGGCACGTGGACTATGCGGGCGGTTCGAGCGGGACTGATTTGCTCGGCTTAATGGCAAACAACTACGTCGAGGTGTATCACCCCGTTCAGTGCACGTCCTACTCAGGAGCTGAATGCACAGCCGGCAACAACCTGACGCCCACAGGCAAAAGCGGCACTTTCACGAATACGAGAATCAACGCCGCGATCCTGTCAGTGAATCACTCGTTTAGGGTCGAGAACTATCGCTGGGGGAGCAGCCTCGGCACTCTCAACATCACCGGGGCGATCGCGCAGCGGTACAGAGGAATTGTGGGCTCCGGTTCGTCGGGTTTCGCAAAGAATTACGTGTACGACTCGCGGCTTCGCTACGCGTCGCCCCCGAAGTTCCTTGATCCTGTTCAGTCTGCGTATCAACCGAGTCTGTGGTCTGAGCCGTCACCGGCGTACACGAGTTGACGGACGTGTTGATGTTGGCTGTCCCTACAGGCTGCGCCGATAGACTCGCGACATATGAGCGGTGACGCAGGAATCGACAGGATGATCGTCGCGGGATTCTGCGCCTTTCTAGGATTGTTCGTCGGTTCATTCCTCAACGTAGTGATCTATCGCGTACCAGCGGGTGAATCAGTCGTCAAGCCACGCTCGCGCTGCCCGAAGTGTGGAACACAAATAACGTCAGTGGACAACATTCCGGTGCTGTCGTGGTTGATTTTACGAGGTAAGTGTCGTTCTTGCGGTGTTCATATTTCGGCGCGATATCCACTGATCGAGCTCGGTACGGCAGGTCTCTTTGGATGCGTCGGCTTCTGGTTGGGCCCCGCCTGGGATCTGCCAGCTTTCTTGTATCTGGCTGCCATCGGCATCGCACTTACGATGATCGATCTTGATACCCGTCGTCTGCCGAATGCGATAGTTCTTCCGTCCTATGGTGTGGCTCTGGCATTGCTTGGAGTCGCAGGGGTTGCTGACGATCGACTATTCGATCTGGGACGGGCGTGTGCCGGTGGAGTAATCGCTTTTGGTGTCTACTTTCTCCTCGCTCTGATTTACCCAGCAGGTATGGGTTTTGGTGACGTCAAGTTAGCCGGCGTTTTGGGCATTTACCTTGGCTGGGTTGGCTGGCCGTCACTTGCTGTGGGTATCTTTGCCGCCTTTCTTATCGGTGCGGTCATTGGCCTAGCGCTCATGGCTGCTGGGCGAGGAGGTCGTAAAACGGCCGTCCCGTTCGGCCCGTTCATGGTGGTTGGCACCTTCGTTGGATTGTGGGCGGGTCCCGCGATCGTTGGCTTGTACTTCAGCGTTCTCGGGTTGTCCTGAGCCGGATCCAAGCTCGGTCATAGGTGACGAAAACAAACCTCAATCGCTGCTCAAGACCCACTATGGGGCCGCCGATGACTTAGTTGAGGTGCCACTAAACGCAGTGGCGAACGAGAGGTGGGGTTATGGCCGGTCGGACCGCCATCGGCTTGGACATCGGAACGTCGAGCGTTCGAGCTGCTCAAGTGACGGTGACCAAAGGCAGCGCGGTTTTGGATCGCTTCGGTCAAGTGCCGCTACCTGTTGGTGCGGTTCGTGACGGTGAGGTGGCCGATTCTGATGCTGTGGCGCAGGCCATCAAGGAACTGTGGGCGAGCACTAAGTTTTCGAAGAAGGACGTCGTCATCGGGGTTTCGAACCAACGTGTTTTCGTCCGACTGGTTGATCTTCCGTGGATGCCCGCTCAGGACTTGAAGTCATCTTTGCCTTTTCAAGTCGCAGATCTTGTGCCCATGCCGATCGATGAAGCAGTTCTCGACTTCGTTCCACTCGACGAGATCATGGCTGACAACACCCGTCAGGTCCGCGGCCTTCTTGTAGCGGCGAGTCAGGACATGGTATTAGGCGCTATCCGTGCCGCCCAGAAGGCCGGCCTGAAAGCTACGACCGTTGACCTCACGCCTTTCGCTCTACTTCGGGCCGCAGGCACAGCCGATCCGTTGTCTCAATTCGGGCCAGAAGCCGTGGTGGATGTCGGATCACGTATTACAAACATCGTTGTTCACGAAGCCGGGGTGCCTAAGTTCGTGCGCATCCTGCTGCTCGGTGGCGATGATGTGACGGCATCAGTAGCTGAACGCCTGGGGATTCCGATTGCGGAAGCTGAACGGATGAAGCGCGATCCCGCGTTCCTGGTATCGGATGCTGGTGCGGATGCCCGTCGGATCGTTGACTCTGCCTTGACCGAATTCGTTGATGAGGTGCGCGGTTCCATCGACTACTACCTAGCGACGAGTGCGAGTAAGCCATTATCCAGGCTTGTACTTTCGGGAGGCGGATCTCTCTCCCAAGGCTTGGCGCAAAAGCTTGCCACGGCGGTTCGTACTCAGGTGGAGTATGGGCGGTCGTTCGCTCAGCTGACCATCGGCAAGACGGGGCTAGCCCCAGAGCAGGTTCGTTTCGTCGAACCCCTTGCTGCAGTTCCCGTGGGGCTGGCAATGGGGGCAGCATCATGAAGCTTGGTCGTAAGTCAGAGGTTCACACTCACGCAGCGCCAACTGTGGTCCCGCTATCGGCGTTATCGAATGCAAACGCAGCGGCATTCCCTCACGTAAACCTGATTCCCGCGTCAATCGCGCTCGAGGGCAAACTTCGAACTGCCAAACTGTCGGTGCTCGTGGCATTTCTATTGTCATGTGCAGCAGTTTTCGGCATGTACGTGATGTCGCAGGGCCAGGTGACGGCGGCTCAAGAGCAACTCGATGCTGCCAGCGCCCGTACCGCGGCTCTGACTGCGCAGTTGCAGGGTTTTAAGGAATTCCAAACTGCCAGTGCGGACGTTGTGGATGCACAGAAGCAGTTGGACTTGGCAATGGGCGGTGAGGTTCGCTGGTCGTCGTTGATTAACGATGTCTCGCTGACACTTCCATCCGGTACGGCGTTGACTGAGTTCAAGGCGTCAGTGGATGGCATCTCGCCGACCATCAAGACCGCGGTGGCCGGTCTGGCACTACAAGCCCAGCAGAAGGCAGAGGCGGCTGCCACTGCCGCTGCAAATGGTTCCTCTGCTGCACCAGCTGCCGTTGCTGTTCCTCCGATCGTCGCGCCGACAAGCGTGCTCGGAAACTCGGGCATCGGTCTGATCACATATTCAGGTGAGGCAGCGAGCTATCCGGCGGTGGCTTCATTCCTCGACGCCATCTCTAAGCAGCACACAATGCTTGATCCCTACCCCAATAACGTTCAGGTGAATACCGGTTCGAGTTCAAGTGGCTCAGGGCAGGGACTGACCTTCTCTGCCACTGTCACGATCAATGATCAAGCGCTATCTCAGCGATTCACCACCAAGGCAGGTTCCTGACATGAAGCAGTTAAAGGGTGCCACGGCATGGTACTTGGGTGCTGGAATGACAGCGGTTCTGGTGATGCTCGCTGGCTGGTTCCTGCTGGTAAGTCCGCAGCAGGGGCAAGCCGCGGAGATCACGGCCACGGCAGAGGCAAAGGCTGGAAATGTCAAAACCCTCGAACTCCAGATTGCCAGTTTGAAGGTTGAATCGAAGAACCTTCCAGGTCTGCAGAAGCAGTCGGCTGCAATCCGCGCGCACTTACCGACGACTCCGGATATGCCGTCACTCCTAAGGGACATTTCTAATCAGGCCAAAGCTGCAGGAGTAACCCTGGTTGGCGTGACACCACAGCAGCCAACGCGACTGTCGGTGATCCCAAGCCAAGGTGCTGCGTCTGGTGCTTCTAGCCTCACCGGATCCGGCCAAGTAAACGCGATCCCATTGACGATTCAGCTCACGGGAAGTTTCGTGCAAGTTCGGAACTTTCTAACAAATCTTGAGAACATGCAACGCTCGCTATTGCTGACAGACATCGACATCACGAGAGCCGATGCCACGGGCGGTACGTCTGGGAACAAAGAGTTAAAGGCGACGCTTTCGGGTCGAACCTTCATGGCGAACTCCGGCAATGTTTCCGATCCTCTTTCATCCCTGCGTGGCCAGCTCCTTGGCACATCAACTGCTACAGCGAACTAGGGGATCAGGATGACCATCACAGACACGTTCACTCCCGATCAGGTTCAGGACGACGACCTCCAGGCGACCGGGCAAGGCTCCTCGCGCAAGAGGTTATTCATGTTTGGCGGAGCTGCTGCGGTCATTGGGCTTGGCGCGGGCCTGTACTTCATGTTCGGGATGGGCGGCGGCTCGAACGACGACGAGCAATTCCGATTGACTACGCCAGCTGCAACCGCCAAACCGTCTGCCGCCGCTGCGCCCAACGCAGTGAAGCCTTCTGCCTCAGCGGCGCCAAGCGCTGCGAAGATCGGCAGTCGTGATCCGTTCAAAGCTTTGAAGCCAGGTGCAGTCGAAACTCCGGCAGTTGCCGCCGATGGCACTGGTACAACCACGGGGACCAACACGACTACTGGCGCGGTCTCAAATCCTGCTCCGCCGGCTGCCGCTCCGGTGACAACGCCAAGTGCTGTCCCGGCGTCCACCGTGACATTGGCCGTGAGCGCTGTCGATCCCGTCGCTCAGACTGTCGTCGTTGATGTGGATGGCAAGAAGTACGCCACCGGAATTGGCAAAACATTCGCCGACGGTTTCAGCGTCTACAGCGTTTTCAACTCACAGTGTGTCGGCATTCTCTATGGCTCGAAGAGTACGCCGGTCTGCATGGCCACTCCGGTTTCGGTTACTCCATAGGCTTTGAGTACGCGCTTCGCGCAATCAATGCGAAGGTTTGGGCCGTACGAGTGCGGGGCGAACCACACTGATCACGCGTGGCATGGAAAGATTGCCCCATGTTGCGTTGGCTGACGGCAGGTGAATCGCACGGGCCTGCCCTCGTAGCGATAGTCGAGGGTGTGCCGGCAGGCGTTGAAGTCTCCACTCCGGATATTGATCGCGACCTTGCGCGCCGTCGACTCGGTGTCGGCCGCGGTGCCCGCATGAAGTTTGAGCAGGACGTGGTGACGATCACGGGTGGTGTGCGGCACGGAATCACTCAGGGCGGACCAGTAGCCATCCAAGTGGCGAACAGTGAATGGCCCAAGTGGGACGTTGTGATGTCTGCTGACCCTGTGTCCGATGAGGACCTCGCAGGGCTCGCCCGCAATGCGCCGCTGACACGGCCCCGTCCGGGACATGCGGATCTCGCAGGTATGCAGAAATACGGTTTCGATGATGCGCGGCCGATACTTGAACGCGCGTCCGCACGTGAGACCGCGGCACGTGTGGCACTTGGCGCCGTTGCCAAGGCGTTCCTCAAACAAACAGTCGGTGTCGATGTGCTCTCGCATGTTGTAGAGCTCGGCACCGCCGTCGCAACATCGGCCCTTCTGCCCACACCAGCTGATTTGGCTTCTATCGATGCTGACCCTGCCCGCTGCTTCGACGCGGTAAGTAGCGAGCGCATGCAAGCCGAGGTTGATGCCGCGCACAAGGATGGGGACACCCTCGGCGGCGTTGTCGAAGTTCTGGCCTACGGGCTGCCACCCGGGCTCGGGAGCCACGTGCACTGGGATCGTCGCCTCGACGCCCGTCTCGCGGCCTGTCTCATGGGTATCCAAGCGATCAAGGGTGTCGAAGTCGGAGACGGATTTGGTTTGGCACGAACTCGCGGTTCACTGGCACAGGACGAAATCGAAACTGACGCTGACGGACACGTGGTCAGGGTTACCGGGCACAGCGGGGGCACCGAAGGTGGCATGACCACCGGTGAAGTTTTGCGCGTACGTGCGGCAATGAAGCCGATTTCCACGATTCCAAGGGCGCTGCGCACGATTGACGTTGCCACGGGTGAGGCCGCCCAAGCGATTAACCAACGGTCTGACGTATGCGCCGTGCCCGCGGCTGGTGTGGTTGCCGAAGCTATGGTTGCGCTAGTGCTCGCCGACGCCGTACTGGAAAAGTTCGGTGGCGATTCAGTCGGTGAAACACGCCGAAATGCACGGGCGTATCTAGCCGCACTTGTGGTCTCGTAGAGGTATGTCACCGCGCATCGTTCTCGTCGGGGTACCCGGATCTGGGAAGACGACGGTGGGGGAGTTACTCGCCGAGAGGCTTGGCGTTGAGTTTCGTGACACCGACCAAGACATAGAGATGGCGCAGGGCTGCAGCATCTCAGACATCTTCATCGACTCAGGTGAACCGGCCTTTCGCGCCCTGGAAAAGCAGGCCGTAGCGCTGTCGTTAGACGAACACGGTGGCGTGCTTTCACTCGGGGGGGGAGCGGTTTTGGACAGTGACACCAGGGCACTTCTGAAGGCTCATCCGACTGTGTGGCTCCAGGTATCAGCAGGCAAGGGAGCCCATCGAGTAGGCCTTGACGTACCACGGCCGGTACTTCTGGGGAATGTGCGAGGTCGGCTGAGCGCCCTTCTAACAGAGCGTGGTCCGCTCTATGAAGAAGTCTCCTCGACAACGATCAACACGGACAGCATCGAACCGGTCGCTGTGGTTGATCTCATCGTTGACTGGTTGGCAGGTCAGAACAATGAGTGAACACACCAACACCACGACGATTAACGTGACAGGTGAACGGCCGTACTCCGTCGTTATCGGCCGAGATCTGGCTAACGACGTCGCAGGTTTCCTACGTCCGGGAACCCGTCAGGTAGCCGTCATTCATCAACCGACGACGAACGATGCCGCACTTGACATCGCAGGTGCGCTCAGGCAAGCGGGATATGTCGTCACGTTGATTCCGGTTCCTGATGGAGAGGCTGCAAAGACTGCGCAGATCGCCGCACATTGCTGGTCGGTTCTTGGCACTGCGGCCTTTACCCGCTCTGATGCAATCGTTGGTGTCGGTGGCGGTGCGACAACGGACCTAGCGGGATTCGTTGCGGCGACATGGCTACGGGGTGTGCCTATCGTCCATGTGCCGACAACCCTGCTGGCGATGGTCGATGCAGCAGTGGGTGGCAAAACCGGAATCAACACGGCCGAGGGAAAGAATCTTGTGGGTTCATTCCATGAACCGGCCGGTGTCCTGTGCGATCTGGATCACCTAACTACGCTGCCTCCCGCCGATCTTGCTGCCGGCCTGGCCGAAGTGGTCAAGGTAGGTTTCACCTCCGATCCGGTCATCATCGATCTCATCGCGCAGGATCCAGCGTTGGCGACCGATCCCACCTCATCTGTACTTGCAGAACTGATCGAGCGTGCAATCTCTGTGAAGGCAAGCGTCGTCGCAGTTGATTTACGTGAGAGCGCTTCTGACGGATTAGGTCGTGAGGTACTCAATTACGGGCATACCTTCGCGCACGCAATTGAGCAGGTTGAGGATTACCGATGGCGCCATGGTGACGCGGTGGCCGTGGGCATCGTCTTCGAGGCGCATCTGGCGCACGTGAGTGGCGTGCTGACGCGAGACGTGGTTTCGAGGCACTATGAGATTCTTCGAAGCCTTAATCTTCCAACCACGTATTCGGGTGCTGAGCTCGATCGCCTGATTGAGGTAATGAAGGTGGACAAGAAAAGTAGAGGCGATCTTCTGCGATTCGTTGTCTTAAAGGCCATCGGAGAGCCAACGATTCTGGCCGGTCCGTCGCGCGAACAATTGAACGCCGCATACGAAGCATTGGGAAAGGACGCCTCATGACGAAGGTGTTGGTGCTCAACGGGCCGAATCTGTCTCGTTTGGGTTCGCGCGAACCCGACGTATACGGTCATTCGACATTCGATGATCTTCGTCAGGCGTGTGAGACCGAGGGGCTCGCACTCGGTCTAGAGGTCGATGTTCGGCAGACCGATGACGAGGCTGAACTCATTGGATGGCTTCACCAAGCCGCCACTGACTCAACTCCGGTAATTCTCAATCCAGCAGCGTTCACGCACTATTCGTACGCAGTGCGCGATGCGTGTGCGTTGCGCACGGCACCCCTAATTGAGGTGCACCTGTCGAATCCGGCTGCTCGCGAAGAATTCCGGCATACGTCGGTGGTGGCAGCAGTCGCCTCCGGAACGATTGCTGGATTTGGGGTCAACTCGTATCTCCTTGCTCTGCGCGCGGTTGCGTCGATCGGCTCCTGATCGCGATGACGCTGGCCATTGATTACCTGTCACGACGCAATCGACTTCGCGAACACATCGCTGGACTGAACCTCGCAGCACTTGTGGTCACAACTCCGTCGAACGTGCGATACCTCAGTGGCTTCACGGGTAGCAATGGCTCGGTGGTCGTTGGAACATCCGCTGGGCATGATCGCCTGTCGACAGATTTTCGCTACTACACACAGGCCGATGCGCAATGTCGAGACCTCGCGGTGATCCCAGCCACCTCATCGGTGCTCGAAGCGGCGATGAGGTGGTGCTTGAACGAATCACTTACACCGATGGGGTTTGAGTCGAGTCATGTGTCGGTTCGACAGCTATCCCAACTCCACGACCAAGTCACCCCGAACATCACCGTGCCGACGCATGATTTGGTTGAGGCGTTACGCGCGCAGAAGGACGACGCCGAACGTGCACTAATTCAGCGTGCCTGCGCCATTAGCGATGCGGCCCTCGCCCGGCTCATCGCGGAGATTCACATCGGCCAAACGGAACGAGAGGTGTCACGAAGGCTGTCGTGGCTGATGTTGGAGGAAGGCGCGGATGGAGATTCCTTCGAGTCGATCGTTGCCGGTGGAGAACATTCCGCGATCCCTCATCACACGCCAACGGATCGTCCACTGATCGCCGGAGACTTACTCAAGATTGATTTTGGCGCTCTGGTGGCCGGCTATCACGCGGACGAGACGCGCACCTTCGTTGTCGGTGCGCAGCCGCAAGCCTGGCAGCAGGAGATTTTCGATGTGGTGGCTGCGGCCCAATCGGCTGGTATCGCGGCCCTTAAACCGGGTGCAGACGTACGTGCGGTGGACGCGGCAGCGCGATCGGTTATCAGTGATGCGGGCTTCGGCGAGTACTTCGGTCATGGGCTTGGCCATGGCGTTGGACTCGACATTCACGAGGTCCCGTTCCTTGGCGCTTCGTCGACCGGTATCTTGTCAGCTGGTACGCCAATCACTGTCGAGCCGGGTGTCTATCTACCCGGTCGTGGGGGTGTCCGGATCGAGGACACCCTCGTTGTCGGACCGGTCGAACCCGTGTCGCTCACGAATACGAGTCGTGAGCTGCTTGTTCTAGGCTTGTAACTGCTCACCACACATACGCGATCTGGAGATTTTCCGTGGCAACCACGAACGACCTGAAGAACGGCGTAGTTCTCAACATTGACGGTCAGCTATGGCAAGTCGTCGAGTTCCAGCACGTCAAGCCAGGCAAGGGACCGGCCTTCGTGCGCACGAAACTCAAGGCGGTGCTTTCCGGCAAGGTCGTTGACAAGACGTTCAATGCGGGCATCAAGATTGAGACTGCCAATGTGGACAAGCGGGACATGCAATACCTCTACCGTGATGGCGATGCGTGGGTATTCATGGATACCTCCAACTACGACCAAATTTCGATCCCGGATGCCGTTGTGGGCGATAATGCCAAGTACATGCTGGAAAATCAGAACGCGCTGGTGGCAACACACGATGGTGCCCCGCTTTACGTAGAGCTTCCGGCGTCCGTGGAATTGGTCATCACCTACACCGAACCGGGCCTGCAGGGTGATCGTTCGACCGGCGGCACGAAGCCCGCAACACTGGAGACAGGCGCGGAGATTCAGGTGCCACTGTTCATCGAAAACAACACTCGCGTGAAAGTCGACACTCGCGACGGCTCTTATCTCGGGCGCATCAACTAATCGTGTCAGCTCGAACTAAGGCCAGAAAGCGCGCCCTTGACGCTCTGTACGAGGCAGATATGAAAGGGGATGACCCTCGCGAGATTCTTGCTGCGACGCAGGACACTCTTCAGGCGCCCCCCAACCCGTACACCAGCGAGCTCGTGGATGGGGTTTTCGAAAATCTCGATCAGATTGACGATTTGATCAGTACGTACTCACAGGGCTGGTCGATCGACCGCATGCCCGCGGTCGACAGAAACATCATTCGGATAGGCGTGTTCGAATTGATCTGGAACTCGGACGTACCCGTCGGGGTGGCCATCAGCGAGGCCGTAGACCTGGCGAAGCTGTTGAGTACCGATGAGTCTGGCTCATTTGTAAACGGTCTTCTCGCACGTATCTCAGACGTCAACGAGCGAAGCGGCGGGCTCGCGTAAGACACGCATGTGTGATTGTGCCGGTGCCCCGAGTGGGATTCGAACCCACACTGGATGGTGTTTGAGACCATTGCCTCTGCCGGTTGGGCTATCGGGGCGTGAGACGGCAAGCCTAGCGTGTACCTATTAGTGTGATGACCGTGGATTCCCCTGAAGAGGTAAACGCGCCGGTTCGTGTCCTCGTTGCTGAAGACGAGGCGCTGATCCGGATGGATCTCGTCGAGATGTTGACCGAACTTGGCTACCAGGTGGTTGGTGAAGCGGCAGACGGAGAATCGGCCATTCGCCTCGCAGAAGAATTGCGACCCGACGTAGTCATGATGGATGTCAAGATGCCGGTACTCGATGGGATCACTGCGGCCCAGCGGATTGCCGATCAGCGAATCGCACCGGTCGTCATGTTGACTGCGTTTAGCCAACGTGAGCTCGTCGAGAGGGCAACGCAGGCTGGTGTGATGGCGTATCTGGTGAAGCCCTTCAGCCAGGGTGATCTGGTGCCGGCCATCGAGGTTGCCGTTAGTCGCTACAGCCAGTTCGTGATTTTGGAGAACGAGGTTGCTGATTTAGAGGAACGGATTGAGACCCGCAAGCGGGTGGATCGAGCCAAGGCACTTCTGCAGCAGGTGTACGGGTTAAACGAAGCTGATGCGTTTCGCTGGTTACAAAAGTCGGCGATGGATCGACGCCTCTCCATGCGCGAAGTAGCCGACGTCGTGATTGCCGAAACGCCACCACAAGTTGGCCCATAGCGGACATGACGCGATGTGTGGATTGAATCTGGATTGATGCAAACCATAAAAGTCACCAATCTGAAACAATTCCGGGTGCGACTTGAGACCACTTTTTGTGGAAAGGCTGATAATTTCATCCCGTCCAGTCCCCGATTCCGGGGGTCTCTATACGCAAGGACGGGTTATGCGCAACTCCTTAAAGATCGGTGCAGTGGCCATTACCGGCGCACTCGCACTCGCTGCCTGTGGCAGCAGCACCGGCGGCGGCAGCGGTAGCAGC
>JBAXUN010000047.1:0-16442 GCA_037129655.1 Actinomycetes bacterium | reverse complement strand
GACTAACCGCGTCGCCGTTCGTTGACTCACTCATTGAGCGATCCCTCCGGTCCATACCTGCGTAACGCGAACGATCAGCACCGCTAAAACCAAAAGGGCCAGAGCCGCAGCCCCACTGCCCCAACGTCCTGGCTCACCCCTAGCCCAGACAATCATCCCGGGCGGAAGGGCCAGACACGCGATGAGGTAACACACGAAGACCACGGGCTCGGCCGGCGCAGTTCCTTCAGACCACAGGCGTAGACATTGGATACCCAGCACGATGAGCCCTGCTTCCAAAACGGCAAGCAGCCACATCGCCCACGTCGGCACAGACTTCTTCAGGATCGCGAGAACGACCAGTACGAGAGCCAAGGCCAACGCTGAGTACATGATGATCGCGGCAAGTTGGCTGGCCGGGAATGTTGAGACAGTCATGATTAGCCCAACGCAAGTAGTGCGGATGCAACAAGGGCAGTGAGCATGCCAAAGATCTGAATTGGCCGCAGTCGCTCCGCCAGAACGAATCGAGCCAAGAACACCGTAGCCGCCGGATAGAGCGATCCAAGGACGGCAACAACCGACAGCATGCCGAGGTGCACAGCCAACACGTAGAACGCATTTGCGCCGACATCAAGAACACCTGCGCCGATGGCCTGCCACCGTGTCGTCGACTCGGGTGGGAGTATCGGGGTCCGGAGTCGTCGAGCGACGATAATGCCGATTGAGACGAGAAGCACCGTCGATGTAGTTCGCGCAAAAACAACCGGCCACAGTCCAGCATCGGTTGGAGCAAGGCCTATCAAGGCGAAGAAGAAACCAATACCTACGCCGGCACCCAAGGCGTACATCAGTGCTCGCGGAGTTATGCGTTGATGGGTTCCATCATCAGTGGGATTTGAGGGCTCCAAGCCCACGGTGATAATCGCAACAACAGCCAAGGCCATGCCCACGTATGCCAACGCCCCCGGACGTTCACCTCTGAATAGGCCAACGATCACCGGGATCGCCGCGCCAAGCACAGCCGAGATGGGCGACAGGACTCCCATCGGCCCAGCACTCAAAGCTAAGTAGAGAAGCAAGATTCCGAAGGCACCACAAACCCCGGCCGCAATACCGGGTAGTGCGCTTCCAGATCGGTTACCGCCTAGGAGCAGCGCAATCGGGATGATGAACGCCATCCCCGCAGGTGTCGTCAGGACGAGGGTTTGTAGTGGAGTGGATTTGCGAGAAGCGAATCCACCAACAAAATCTGCGACGCCCCAGACCAATGCGGAAATGAGTGCGAGAAGGGCGGCCATACAGGTATCTCAGCACATCGACTCGTCACGGACGCGCGACGCCTCGACTTCTCGGGTCCGTCATCAGCATTTCGAGGTGTGGGCGCTCAGCTTGCGGCTAATTAGAGGCGACGACCTAATGCAAGTTCGCGGGATCCGGTTGAAGTCACACCAGACAGCATCGGGCTCATTTGATTGGCGGCTGACACTGAACGCACGGCACGCAGAGCTGGCGGTGTCGGCTCATGCCAAAGGCGGGGCACGATCGCCCAGCAGATCATGGCCAAGGGAACTAGGAAGGCAAGATTGACTACCCCACCCATCTGGTGGAGTAGGGCAATCTGAACCAGCGTCGAGACGACACCCAACGTCAATCCGCCGAGCAAGGCAGCCGAGACGAGCATGCGGGCGGCATAGGGGAGCGTTGTGGTGTCTGCTCCGTACTGCTCACGTCGCTTCATGTCATGTCTCCCTTGTTGGACAGCCACAGTGCGTGAACATTGATTGTTTCAATGTCACCCACAGGGGCTATTTGCTCGTAAAGGGATGATCGGCAGGGACACTGCCGGGCAAAAGCAATGTCACCCGTTAGCCCTACGGCGGGTGCTGCAGTTAGTGGCCGCCAACCTCAACGACCGTTGCGCGGACCTCAACCTGACGATGCGGCTCAAGCCATGGTGCACTCTTCGCACCCCCGTCGGGCTCACCCCAGAGAACGCTGAGCTCTGTACCGGGCGCGGCATACTGCGGTTCGACGACCGACACCGACAGCAGTTCGCGCTTATTCCAACTCATGCACGTATAGGCAACAACACCAACGGTGCTTCCTGATGAACTGAGAACTGAGTCGTACTGCCAGGTTGCGTAATTGGCACGTGGGAAGTCGATGAACTTCGGCGATACCTCATTGGGGCTCGCGTACGACGCGAATAGCTTTCCGAGGTCTTCGGCATTCCACGCGAGGGTCACCTTGCGACGATCGTTCTCCGGTGTCGCCTTCTCGAGCGCCTCGCGTCCAAAGAAGTCGTGATTGAACTTCACCAGGTGGCCATAGCCGAGCTCCGTCGGCGTGAAGTAGTAATCCTCAAGATTCTGCGAGTAGAAACTTCCGCCCAGCGACCACGTTGCTTCTTCGCAGGTGGCCGGCAACCACTTACGGAACTCAGTCATCGCCGGATCGGTGAAGATTGCCGGCAGCGGACGCGGAATCCAACCAAGCTCAACGGCCGTCGTGAAGTACGCCATCGAACCAACCTGCCGCAGGCCAAACTCCTCGCCAGCGGCGACGATTGCTGCCTTGACCGCCGGACCTTCGTCCCATGGTCCGTAGATCTCGTAGCCCGAGCCACCCGCCATGGTGTGACGCAGTGCGTAAACCAGATGACCCGCGATCGTTACCGTGATCACCTCGAAAGTCGACGTCTCTGGAAGCGCGGCACCGTTGAGCTTGCCGAGTAGTGCGAATGAATTCGGACCTTCGAGCTGATAGCGGTAAACGCGACGTCGACCAGCGGCGTTGGCTGAGAAGTGCTCATCGCGTTCGAGTTCGACATCCCAGCCACCTGTTTCAGCTTGGAACTGCAACCAGTTGTGACCGGACGCGCGACCAACGAGTGCGATCTCATCCGGATTCGAGTAATACAAGACACCGTCACCGATGACATGCCCACTTGGACTCGCAGCCACGTAGTGGCGTGCCTTCGTTGGTGAGAACGTCGCAAACCCATTGACTCCAAGGGATGTGATCAACGGCAATGCATCCTTGCCACGGATGAACGTCGTGGTCATGTGATACGACTGATCATAGAGAGCAACCGTCTCGCGCCATGCGCGCTGTTCGTCGCGCCAGTTCGTGAACTCAGGTGAGACGAACTGCGTTGGCTGACGATGCACCGCATCGCGAACAACCGACCCTTTGCGATTGGCGTAGAGGTGATCTACAAAACTCGGCGTGGAATCGATTAGCTCTTGAAGACTTCCTGGCTGCTGGTTCTCGGTCATGATGTTCCTCCTAGAAGCACTGCATACGTCGTCGCTACGTGATGTAGTCGGAGGCTATGAGACGAAAAGCCGGCTGGGATACAGCAATGTTTCGCAGGGGCGAACATGGGCGTATCCGTTCCAGCAGACCCACATGATGCTTCGGTTCTGGCAGACTCCTCACATGACGTCAATTCGCGATACCGACCTAACACTCCTAGATGGCTCGACTACTACCTTGGGGGATTTGGCCGCTGGGAGCGCCATCCTGATCGTCAACGTCGCCAGTAAGTGCGGGCTGACCCCTCAGTACGCCGGCTTGGAAGAGATCGCACGCGAGTACAAGGATCGCGACCTGATCGTCCTCGGCACTCCATGCAATCAGTTCGGTGGCCAAGAGCCGGGCACGAATGAAGAGATCGCTGCGTTTTGCTCAACGACGTACGGCGTCACGTTCCCTCTCACCGACAAGCTCGACGTGAACGGTGACTCACAGCACCCGCTCTTCGCCGAACTCACCGCCGTCCAAGATGCTGAGGGTCACTCGGGCGCAGTTCGTTGGAACTTTGAGAAGTGGCTAATCGGCAAAGACGATGCAATCGCTCGCTACTCACCACAGGTCGAGCCTGTCTCAGCAAAGCTCATTGACGCAATCGAGGCCGCCGTCTCTTAACAACATCGCCAATCCAATGTGATTGGCACTCAACCGAACTGCGACCAGATTGGTGGCCCGATGACATCGACACTCAATGAGCGGTTGATCAAAGGGGCCCTCGCGGCACTCGGTTTGGGCCTGCTATTCATTGGCCTGGGCGCGTACTCGGCGTTCAACCCAACCGACCTGTCGGTGAACAGTCCCAGTGACTTCCACATTCCAACGTCAACCACTCTCGTTTATGTGCTCAACGCATTAGGCGGCTTCTGCATCACAGTGGCAGTGGTTTGCGTGGCGGGCTTCGTCGCGTCGTTAGTGGTCGGAGAGTATTTTTCTACCGGTCAAGAATCGACCGTCGCTGAGTTCGACGAGGATGACGACTACGAGGACGAGTCCGGCTAGCGTCAACTGAGAATCGGTACAAGGACAATTGACCATCGCCGCATTGCTACTCCCCGTGAACAGCGGTATCTAGTTAGGATCCTTCATCATTTCTAGGGTCGTGTTAAGAGTTTCACACGAACCGATCTTGTATTCGACAAGATCGCCGGAGGGCATCAGCAGGGTGTTCGAGGTGAAAGGGATGTGCTGCGCTGTCCCTCCGAGACTGCAAACCGCGTAGGTCTCCGCGAAACTTTCCGCACCCGAATTGAAGTAGTCATCCAGGGAGGTTTCATCCCAATGGTTAAGACCCGTGTGTGCCATGTAGTACGCCTCAGCCACTGAATCTTGGTAGATGTCAGCTAAAGCGTGTCCCGTTTCATGTGCCTGGGTGGACGTCTCGACCCCGTCGGTTTCAACGATGGAAATGGTTTTACTCACCGGGTCAGTCAGACCAGCTATCTCGTAATCGCTATTGGCAAAGAAACCATCAGTGTCAGGGATCTCGGGCACGCACTCATAGGTGTATCCGGCCTGCACTACCTCGAAATAACCGGGCACGAGTGCTAGATCCGAACATCCTGGTGAGCTGCTGGAGGAGGGCTCCGCAACGTGAGTACCAGCGAATTGTTGTACCGCGTCGACGAGATAGAGGTTGAAGACCACGCGAGCAACGCACGCGACAGCGACCATGATGCCGACGAAGATCCACATGCGTCGCTTGCTCATCGGCAACGCATGTTCGGTATCAGCTACCGTTTCCATGGGGTGGCCTCAATCCCGCGGATTTCGCTGGGCAACCGCAAACAAGCACGCCGGCATCCGAAGGGCTCGACGTTGGTCACCCTGAAAAACCGAACCTTCATAAGCGACCCCCGCACACTAAATGTACGGATATCTAACCATTTCTGTTGTGCGCGAGGGGGGAGTTGAACCCCCACGCCCTTTCGGGCACACGGACCTGAACCGTGCGCGTCTGCCTATTCCGCCACTCGCGCGCGCCGGAGAAGGCTAACACGCGCAGGCCTGCAGGCCCACATTCACGCATATAGACGCAGGATCCATACCCAACATTCATCCCGCGCGCTCTAAGCCCACGCTCACGGCGGGTTACGATCATCTCGGGGCATGCGGGAATCGTCCGCGTCGCCGGTGGAGGGTATGTCGTGGGCTTGTTAGACCGGTTCGAACAAAGGCTCGACCGCATCGTCAACGGTGCGTTTGCCCGCGCGTTCAAAGCCGAAGTGCAGCCCATCGAAATTGCCGCTGCACTGCAGCGCGAAATGACCGATCACGCTGCGGTCGTCAGCCGCGGACGCACCGTGGTCCCCAACGTGTACAGCGTTGATCTAGGTCCCCACGATTTTGAGCGGCTTTCGGTGCACTCCGACGCCCTCACCAACGAGCTCGTCGCAATGGTCAATGAGTTCGCTGAAGAACAGCGCTACACCTTCCTCGGCGGAACGCAGATCACCCTCGGCCGTGACGACGCCTTGGATACCGGACTATTTCGCGTGCACAGCGAATCCAAGGCCGGGGTGGCGAGCACGCAACAGGGGGGCAGTGCACCCGTAGCCCCAATCTCGAAACCGCTATCCGAGTCTGGTCAACCACGCCTGGTCACCGACGACACGACGCACTCGTTGGGTAGAGCCGTCACCCGGCTCGGCCGAGGCACTGATGTCGATATTCGGGTCGACGATCCGGGCGTCTCGCGCCACCACGCTGAAATTCTGCTTGGACGTGAGGTTGTCCTGCGCGATTTGCGCTCAACCAACGGCACGTACGTTGACGGCGTTCAGGTGGGTGAAGTTGTTCTCAGCGAAGGAAACGTGATCCAAATCGGGGCTACTCGGCTGACGTTCCGAGCGGGTTAACGATGTCCGAACTCGTCCTCACCCTTTTTCGCCTCGGCTTCCTCGCCGCCCTCTGGGCGTTGGTGATCGCCGCAATTCTGGTCCTACGCCGCGACCTTCGAGCTCCTCGCGACGCCCGTCCCCTCGTCGCGGTGCCGACTGTGCGTGCTGGCTCAACTGCTGACGTAGCAGCATCAGATCGTGGGAACGGCAAACCGGTAAAGGCAGCGAAGCCTTCCAAGGCAGCCAAGAACATGCCGAAATCTCTTGTGGTAATTGAAGGACCACTTAAGGGCACGATCATTCCGCTCGGCCAGTCCGATATCACCATCGGTCGAGCCGGTGACTCGACCATCGTGCTTGACGATGATTACGCAAGCAGCAACCATGCGCGCATCTCGTTCGTTGACGGATCATGGGTAGCACAGGATCTCGGCTCAACGAACGGCACGTGGATCGACCGAGCGCGCATCACGACGCCGATCACCTTGCGCCCAGGGCAGCAGATCAAAGTGGGGCGAACCGTTCTTGAATTGCAGCGTTAACACATGACCATGCGGCTGCGCTCATCAGCGCGCTCAGACATTGGCTTGGTACGCAGTGGTAACGAGGACTCGGGCTACGCCGGTCCGGATCTGCTCGTCGTAGCTGACGGAATGGGCGGACATGCCGCTGGCGAGTTGGCCTCGGCCGCAGCGATTTCCACCATGTCAGCCGTGGAGCCTGCCACCACCAACGAATCGGACACCCTCGAACGTCTCTCCGACGCGGTCGTAACCACCAGTGAGCGAATCGCCGATGTGGTTTCCGCACATCCTCAATTCGCCGGCATGGGCACAACTCTGACCGCGCTCGCCTGGCTTGGAAACACCCCACCTCGCGTTGCCGTTCTGCACGTTGGTGACTCGCGAGCGTACCTCTGGCGCGACGGTGAACTAACCCAGCTCACCCGAGATCACACCTACGTCCAATCCTTGATTGATTCCGGTGAACTGACTCCCGAAGAGGCTGCACACCACCCTCGACGTAACTTACTGATGCGCGCAATTGACGGAGTGCATCACGCAGAACCGGATCTATCCGTTCGCGAGGCGCACCTCGGAGATCGGTTCTTGGTCTGCAGCGACGGACTCTGCGGCTACGTGGCCGACGCTCAACTGCGTACACATCTTGCGCTTCCAGATCAGATTGCCGCCGTCACTGCACTCGTTGATGCAGCGATTGCGGCTGGCGCCCCGGACAACGTCACCGTCGTCATCGCCGATGTTGTGAATGACGACTCCATTACGCAGGCGGCTCCCGTCGTCGTTGGGGCGGCGGGTGAACCACGCAATCGCGCACGACTTCCCGGCATGGCATTTCCCGCTGACGAGCAACCAGATGTCCGTGCCGGCGTCGTCAAAGTCAACTCTCAGCCTGATCTGTCACGTACCGATGTCCGAGCGTTGGCATCGGTTTATGAGGAAGAGGATCGACGGCGCAGCCGCCATCGGCTTTTGCGCATCGGCGCCGTGGTGATCTTGATCGGAGCGGTAATCGCCACTCTCGGCGGACTCGTAAGCATGTGGGCTAACAATCAGTACTACATCGCTACGAACGATGGGTTTGTCACTATCTTTCGCGGAGTTCCAGGAACGCTCGGTCCGATTCACCTGAGCACCGTGGAACAGCAATCGGCAATAGCGGTGAGCTCACTACCGGACTTCGAAGCGATGCAAGTATCGGCAACCATCAATGCCGAGTCACTACCCGCCGCCGAACAAGTCGTGCAGCGCCTGTCCGAGCGTGCTCAACAGTGCGTTGCGATTCCGTCCACACCTGGCTGCCCGGCTAACGCGACGAACCCCTCGACGCCGCCAACGTCACTTCCAAATGCATCTCCGAGCCCACTTCCGGCGACCACACCATGAGTGCAACCGCGGCAGCCATGCCTCGGTATCGTCAGCCAACCCGACGTAACACCGAGCTTGCACTCATGATTTTGGCATTGGCTGTCTGCGGATTCGGTTATGTGCAATGCGATCTCGCCGTTCTTGGCAGTGTTGCGAGCAACACCATTCCAGTGATGTCCGCGATAGCCGCAATCGCGCTAACCGCACACTTCGCAATTCGAGTCTTGGCCCCGAACGCGGATGTCGTACTTGTTCCCGTGGCGTTGTCGATCAACATGATCGGCTTAACGATGATTCACCGCCTCGATCTTGCCGAGGCCCAGCGCGCTACCCGCAACGGCACGGAACCGCCCTCACCCGACGTCTATAGCCAGCTCACGTGGACCGCTCTCGGCGTCATTTTGTTCATAGCCGTGCTCGTCATCATTCGCGACCACCGCATCCTGCAGCGCTACACCTACACCGCGATGCTGATTGGTCTACTGCTCCTGCTTCTACCTCTCGTGCCGGGTATTGGTGCAACCATCAACGGGGCCACTCTGTGGGTGCGCATCGGTCGATTGTCATTCCAGCCCGGTGAAATCGCGAAGATCATGCTCACGATCTTCTTTGCCGGTTACTTAACACAGACACGTGACTCACTTGCTCTCGTACGTACCAAGGTTCTTGGCATCGAATTTCCACGGGGTCGTGATCTCGGCCCGCTGTTGGTTGCATGGTTTATTTCCCTTGCCGTGTTGGTGTTCGAGCGCGATCTCGGCACATCGCTACTGTTCTTCGGCCTTTTCGTCGCTCTGCTTTATGTTGCGACGCAGCGCCGCAGCTGGTTGGTCATGGGTGCGATTCTGTTCCTCACTGGAGCGGTGTTCTCGTACCTCGCATTTGGCCACGTACGACTGCGGGTGAACGTCTGGTTGAATCCCTTCGGCGACGAAGCGAACACCGGCTACCAGATTGCGCAGGGACTTTACGGATTTGCCAGTGGTGGGATGTTTGGCTCGGGATTGGGTCAGGGGTACCCACAACTCGTGCCCTACGCCAAGAGCGACTTCATCATCGCCTCACTCGGCGAAGAGTTAGGCATGATCGGCCTGTTCGCGATTCTGACGATGTACGCGATCATCGTCGAACGCGGGCTACGAACCGCGGTCGCCTGCCGAGATGTGTTCGGGACACTACTTGCAAGCGGCCTGGCCATCGTGATGGCTCTTCAAGTCTTCATCGTCGTTGGTGGAGTAACCCGCCTCATTCCACTCACCGGATTGACCACGCCATTTCTGGCTCAGGGTGGCTCGTCATTGATCTCCAACTGGATTGCCGTGGCGCTCATCATGCGTATTAGCGATACGACACGACGTCCTGAACCCGAAGTAGTTGCACTACAAGATGCAATGACGCAGGTGATCAGCCGATGATCCGATCCATCCGCCGCCTCGCAGTGGTTATGAGTATTTTGCTCCTGGCATTAATGGCCAACGCGACGTACTTGCAGTATTTCGCGGCCGCAAACATCCGCAACCGGCCGGCAAACACGCGCGTTCTGCTTGAAGAGTATTCACGTGAGCGTGGCCCGATTCTGTTGGGCTCCACCGCAATTGCACAATCCGTGCGGACGCCAGATCAACTTAAGTTCCTGCGTACGTACTCGGATGGTGCCATGTACGCACCCGCCACTGGCTACTACTCGCTCGTCTATGGCGCTACCGGCATCGAGCGTGCAGAGAACAGTGTCCTTTCAGGTTCGGACGATCGATTCTTCGTTGACCGACTACAGCACCTGTTCGCTGGTCGCGGCGTTAAGGGTGGAGCCGTTCGTCTCACTCTCAATCCTGCCGCCCAGAAAGCTGCCTACGACGGGCTCGCTGGACGCACGGGTGCCGTCGTCGCTATCGATCCACGGACCGGGGCCATCCTTGCTCTCGCCAGCTCACCGTCGTTCGATACGAATCTGCTCAGCAGCCACAAACCCGCGGAGATTCGTGCCGCGTACGCAGCACTCACCGCAGATCCAAAGCAGCCCATGCTCAATCGCCCATTGGTGATGACGCTGCCACCTGGGTCGACGTTCAAATTGGTAACTGCCGCGGCCGCCTTGGAAAGTGGAAGGTATACCGCCACTACGCAAGTCCCTGGGCCCGCAGAGTTGAAACTGCCGAGCACAACAAAGGTGTTACGTAACTGGTCGGGCACAGCATGTGGGCCAAACGACAAGACGACACTGGAAAACGCGTTGGCGATCTCATGCAACACCGCATTCGCATCGGTTGGTCTGGACCTCGGCGCCGATGTCCTACGTCAACAGGCCCAGAAGTTTGGCTTCGATACGAACTTCGACATTCCCCTGCACGCAGCAAAGAGCCGATTCCCTGACATTCTCGACGAACCGCAGACGGCGATGGCAGCCATCGGACAATACGACGTAAGCGCGACGGCACTGCAAATGGCCATGGTCGCTGCAGCCATCGGTAATCGCGGCCAAGTGATGTATCCATACCTAGTTTCCCAAGTACTCTCACCGGCGTTGACCCCACTTGATACCGCGCAGCCAACCGTCTTCTCTCAGGCGATGAGCCCGGCTAATGCTGAGACGCTCCTAAGCATGATGGTCACGGTCGTCGATCGCGGCACCGGCTCGAACGCACAAATCCCAGGCGTCGTTGTGGGCGGAAAGACTGGAACGGCACAAACCGCCCCAGGCCTGCCACCACACGCATGGTTCGTCAGTGTGGCTCCCGCCGATCCTGGTGGAACATCGTCCATCGCCGTAGCCGTGGTGCTTCAAAACGGTGGAGGCGCGGCGGAGGTCAGCGGCAACAAACTTGCTGCCCCCATTGCACGAGCAGTGATGCAAGCGGTGCTGGCGTCATGAGTGCGCATACGATCAGACCAACGACGAATGAGGAGGAACGGTGACGGACGATATTCGCCGACTTGGTGATCGCTACGAGCTCGGAGATGTCATCGGTCGAGGTGGCATGGCCGAGGTTTTCGCCGGTCGCGATATGCGCCTCGATCGCCGCGTCGCGGTGAAGATCCTGCGTCCAGACTTGGCGCGGGATCCGAACTTCCAAGAGCGGTTTCGTCGCGAGGCCCAGAGTGCCGCATCACTTAATCATCCCAACGTCGTTGCCGTATACGACACCGGTGAAGATGTTTTGCTCTCGGACGAGGGAACGCCCGGCGAGGTCGTGCCCTACATCATCATGGAGTTCGTTGAAGGCATCACGCTTCGAGAACTGATGGCGAGCGGTCGTAGGCTGCTTCCGGAACGCGCTCTGGAAATTAGCAGCGGGGTTTTGGCCGCACTCGACTACAGCCATCGGCACGGCATCATCCACCGAGATATCAAGCCAGCCAACGTGATGCTGACCCGTGGCGGCGATGTGAAGGTCATGGACTTCGGGATCGCACGTGCTTTGGCCGATGCCGGAAACACGATGACGCAAGCCTCGGAAGTACTTGGCACCGCTCACTATCTTTCGCCCGAGCAAGCCCGCGGTGAAGTTGTCGATAGTCGCAGCGATATCTACTCAGCTGGTTGTCTACTCTACGAACTTCTAGCCGGTCGTCCGCCGTTCACTGGTGACTCACCCATTTCTATTGCGTACCAGCACGTCAGCGAAATGCCCACGCCCCCATCGCAATGGGACGCCGCGGTATCACCGACGATTGATGCGATCGTGCTACGAGCGATGGCTAAGCGACCTGAGGATCGCTACCAGTCGGCCGCGGAAATGCGTGACGACATCGAACGTGCGATCAGCGGGGTACCCATCACCGCACCCGTTGCAGTCGTCAGCCAAGACACGACCGTCATGGCACCCATTGGCGCCGCCACCGTCGTCGAAGCCAAGGAGGAGAGTCGACGTGGGCCTGGCTTCTGGGTGGCGTTAACCCTCGGCGTCCTTGGCCTCGCCCTTGCCACCTTCTTCATTGGAAGTGCACTTTTTGGTTCGACAACTGTCGATCAGGTTGCCGTGCCTAATCTGTCCGGTTTGACGATTCAGGCAGCCACCACTGTCCTAGAACAGCAGGGTCTTGTCCTAGGTAACCAAACCCCGCAGCCTTCGCCAGATAAGCCGAAAGACACCATCATTGGTCAATTGCCTACCACGGGTGACACGGTCGATAAAGGCTCGCGAATCGACGTCACGGTGTCAACCGGTAAGGAGCAGGTCTCGGTTCCGAACCTGGTTGGGCTCACCTCCAGTGACACTGCTCGTGCAACGCTGGTTGCCGCGGGTCTCGTTCTCGGAACGGTGACGCCGGTTGATTCTGATCAGCCGGCCGGCTGGGTTGTTGCGCAAAATCCGGTGAACGCAGCCACAGCCGAGTCCGGTTCAGCCGTTGATATCTCTGTTAGTAGCGGCAAGACCACGGTGCCATCGGTGGTTAACCAAAGTGAAGCGCAGGCCAAGAGTGACCTGGCAAACGCAGGTTTCCAAGTCAACGTAGTGCGCCAGGAGGATGGCCAAGTCACGGCCGGCACGGTTTTGGCTCAGTCACCCCAGGGTGGAACCACGGCCGTCAAGGGAACACTGGTGACCATCACTGTGGCGATAGCGCCGAAGCCCACTCCAAGCCCGACGCCAACTCCCACCCCGACACCAACTCCGACACCAACCCCAACACCGACTCCCACACCGACACCGACTCCGACACCTACCGCATAAGTTCTTGGCCGTTGACGCAGGTCAACGGCCAAGAACTTATGGTTTCGTCAGATCACCTGCTGAAGCGATGCTTCAGGTGGCGCTAGTGGCCAACAACTGGGGCTAGCCCGTCACTGCGACGGATCGCGTCGGCGTCACCACAAGCGGCAAGCCAATTGGCGAGCATGCGATGCCCACCTTCGGTCAGAACGCTTTCAGGGTGGAATTGCACACCCTCAACAGCCAATGTTCGGTGACGAACGCCCATGATGACGCCCGAGTCAGTTTGCGCAGTGACTTCAAGAAGGCCTGGCATCGTTTCAGGGCGAATGGCCAGCGAGTGATACCGCGTAGCTGTCATGGGGTTTGGCAGCCCTGAGAAAACTCCGAGGCCATCATGGTGAACCAAACTGGTCTTTCCGTGCAGCAATTCAGGTGCCCGATCAACAGTGGCTCCATACACCTCGCCGATCGCCTGGTGGCCTAAACAGACACCAAAGATCGGCACCACGCCGCCAAGTAAGCGGATCATGTCCATACAGACACCCGCATCCGCGGGGGTTCCCGGACCCGGTGAGATCAGCACACCGTCGTACTCGCGACCAGCCTCTGCTGCGATCGCATCATTGCGCTTCACCTCGACCTCGGCACCAAGCTGCGCTAGGTACTGAACAAGGTTGTAGACGAACGAGTCGTAATTGTCGACGACGAGAATCCGGGTGCTCACGAGACCATCATCCCCCAGACGGTGTCGGTGTTGCTGATGTGGGCGTGTCGACGGTAACGTCATTGAAAGGCATACGTGGCTCGAGCCATGGAAAGACGACTGTAAAGAGCAGTGCGACCACCGCGAGAAACAGGCCGAGGGCCTCGAGAAGCTTTACTGCGGTCGGCCCGGGAAGTTTGCTCCACATCCAGGAATACATCACCTCACCTGCCCATCGTCAGATACTCGCGCACTACGCCACCGTCCCGGTGAGTCCATCTGGCGGGCCGAGTGAGCGTGCACGTTCACCAGACTGCACACCCCACCAGGCCCAACGACCCGTCGAACCATAGCGAGGTGTGCACGTGGTCATCGTCATCAAGTGCTCAGTAGGTTTCGCATCGGGACGACCCGGTACCGGGTCAACCACCCACACGTCGTATGGGGTGAGATTCGGATTGTCCTGACGCAGGATGTAGGTGAACCATGTTGTCGCGGTTTGAACGTAGACCTTGTCTCCCTCGCGCAAGTCGTCAAAATTGGCAAATGGTTCATCGTGAGTCGAACGGTGAGCCGCGACAGCGAAGTTGCCAAGGGCACCGGGCATGGCCGAGTTCACGTAGTGGCCGGCACCTTTAGCCAAAACATCCTTATCGGTTCCTTGGATGATCGGCAGCCCCCACACTTTGTCCCGCAGCCGTGGGATGTACAGAAGAGCAAAGCCCTGCCCGTGTTTCGGTGTCGGTGCAGCGGCCGGGGTTGGACTCGCCGTCACGCCCGGTTCAGGTTTCTCCGAATGCCATTGCGCGACGATCGCGTTGCGACCCGTCTCAATTTCCTTTGCACTGACGATATTGGTCCACCACAGTTGATAGACACACATCAACAACAGCAGCACGCCTGACGTGATGAAGATTTCACCCACACCTCGCACAGCCCATCTGGCTCGATCGCCAATGGTCATGGTGCTCATGAATCGGTCTCCAACGGGATTCGACATGTCAGTTCTAGACTCCACGTTAGTCCACGTGTAGGACGCTCGTACGCAGTCGGTGACCGTCAGCCATGGGCACCAATCACCATGATCGGAACGAGCGGTGCCCTGCACTAGTTCCGCTCCGCACACAATCGGCGTAGGCTCGCGCACATATGGCCCTAGGGGTCGCTACTCTAGATGTGTCACGTCCGTCCACCGCTTCCCGCGGATGCAACCAGGAGGCACAAGTGCCCGAGTCCAAGAGTCGTAAAAACAACGCCTACACCCCGCAGGCTGTGGCTCAGGACGTCATCCACCCGGCCTCCCCGAACTGGTGGGCACCGATCATGGTGACACTGTTCATCCTTGGGTTGCTCTGGATCGTGGTCTACTACATCGCAGGAAGTACTCTTCCGATCATGAAGGACCTCGGCTGGTGGAACGTTGTGGTGGGCTTCTCGTTCATCGCTGCCGGTTTCGGCATGTCCACTCGCTGGCGGTAACGACCCGAAGAACAGACGCGTACACCGTTCGCAGGCCCGTGGTTTGCCGATAGTTACAACGGTGTCATTCTGTCAACAGCCTGTGGATAAACGTGTGGAAATCTTCTTCTGACGCAGCCGTCCACGCCTAGAACCGCCTGACTCAACCTGTGGGTAGTCGGCCAACCGTTCTCACCGGGGCTAGCGAACAACCCCCGCGAATTGCGCTATCAAGGCTTGATCGCGCACCAACGTCAGCGCGATGAGAAGGACGAAGACGCCCATAACGCCAATCACCTGCCATAACGCTCTGTTACGAGCGGGTGCGTACGCCATAATCGCAGCGACCAGAGCCCCCGTGACGAGTCCACCGATGTGAGCTCGCCAATCGACCCCAGAAATCACAAACCCCAGCACAAGGTTGATCCCAATCAAACCGATTACTTGACGGGTGTCGTTGCCTAGGCGATGCATGATCACGATGTAGGCCCCCATGAGCCCAAAGATGGCCCCGCTTGCACCTACTGAGACAACGTTGGGGTCCGAGAACCAGAACGATGCAATCGACCCGCCAAGTCCAGCGAGAAGATACAACAGTCCGAAGCGCAGGTGTCCCAGAACGCTCTCCAGCTGAGGGCCAAACATGTAAAGGACGTACATGTTGAAACCAATGTGGAGCAATGATCCGTGCAAGAACATGGCGGTAAAGAGTCGGTAGTACTCACCGTTCAGAGCAATCGCCGCCGGGAACATCCCGAACTGGTTGGCTGAACTGTTGATGCCAGTGAGGAACTGCCAGATAAAAACCACGACACAGGCTCCGATGAGCCCAATCGTTACAAATGAGTTGCTCGGAATCCGAGAGCCCAAGGTCGTACGAGGTTGGCGAACCGACGCTCGACCTTCGGACACGCACTCAGGACACTGGAAACCCACCGACGCACTCGTCATGCAATCGGGACAGATGTGCCGATCACACCGAGTACATCGAATGTAGGTTTCGCGCTCCGGATGCCTATAGCAAACCGGGAGCGGTAGCCCTTGGGGCTCAGGCGTTGTCACTCTCAACCGTCACGGACTCAATGACAACCGGCGTCGTTGGTCGGTCCATGTGACCGGTCGGAGTCGCTCCGATCGCGTCAACCACTGCGCGGCCCTGCGCATCAGCAACCTCACCGAAAATGGTGTGCTTGAAGTTCAGCCATGTGGTTGGGGCGATGGTAATGAAGAACTGTGAGCCATTGGTGTTCGGCCCGGCGTTCGCCATCGCCAATAGGTACGGGCGGTCGAACGAAAGCTCAGGATGGCACTCATCACCAAACTTATAGCCCGGGCCGCCGGTGCCGGTGCCGAGTGGGTCGCCACCTTGAATCATAAAGCCGGGGATGACGCGATGGAAGACAACGCCGTTGTAAAGCGGGTCGTTGGACTTTGCACCCGACTTCGGGTCCGTCCACTCCTGCGATCCATCGGCCAGGCCGACGAAGTTACGCACGGTCTTCGGTGCGTGATCGTCAAACAACTGGATGCGGATATCGCCAAGGTTCGTGTGCAAGGTTGCGTATGTAGTCACGGGAAGATCCTCGCATGCCCGGCTTTTCTA
>JBAXUN010000046.1:0-16598 GCA_037129655.1 Actinomycetes bacterium | reverse complement strand
TTCATTGCTTTCCTGGAAACCGCCTATGACGGAGTCCGAGTTCTCGTCAATCGACACGGAGACGAGTCAGTCGCTTAATCCCGGTGCAGAAATCGGTACGCCGCCTCAGCGCTGAGCCCGGCCTAGTCTTTGTTTCCGGTGCGCGGGTCTTCTCCCCGAAGCATGCGCCAGCCAATGACGCCAATAACGAAGACTAAGACGATGCCGATGACAATGATGGTGAACATGGGAACACGTTAACCGGTAACGGTTCGAAATCATTAACCGGCGTTCACGGTCATCACGAATGTTGCGTGAGTTCTTGGGAAGATCAACAGTCTCAAGTTTCGCTGAACGCATGGGCCAGCCGTGCTGCGAGAGCCAACTCCATGTGGACGGGCCGGGTTTCTGATGTTGTTCTAGGTCAAAGCGCGTCTTCGACGGCGCTGATCGATCACAAGTTTGTAGACGACATCGAATCACGGGGGCCCTGCGATCATGCTTCTGCGCAAACGACGCGCCATTCCAAGCGCCGCTGTCGTGCTTGCCGTATCGGGTGCCGTTATCGGATCTGTTGTTGCCGGGGTTGCCCCCTCGGAGGCGTTGCCGGTCTCGACGGCGTACGCGACCGGATTTGATTCCCCGTCGGGTATCGCGATTGATAACTCGGGCAACATCTACGTGGCTGATTATGCGAACAACGATTTGACCAAAATTTCGGTGGTTAACGCGGTGCAGGTTTTAACCCCCATTGGGTCGGGATTTCTTAACCCGCTGGGCGTAGCCGTTGATGCAGCCAAGAACGTGTATGTGGCTGACTACGGACATTCTCGCGTGGAGAAGATCACCAGTGCGGGCGTCCAATCTGATGTCGGTTCAGGTCTGAGCTTTCCGACCGCCGTGGTTGTTGATGCCAACTCGGACGTGTACATCGCGGACGTTGACAAGATCGTCAAGGTGTCGGCAAATGGCGTTCAAACCACGATCGCATCAGGCTTCACCTTCGCCAAGGGATTGGCGATGGACTCGGCCGGAGACATGTTCGTCTCGGATTCCACGTTGGACTCGACGTCGAATTCGTACGTCGGGTCGGTTTACCGCATTGACCATGCATCCCATCTTGTTCAGCAGATTGCCACCGGGCTTGCTGGACCAGAGGGCCTGACGATTGATCCCGCGGGAAACATCCTGGTGGCCGATACGTATGCCAACCGAGTGCTGAGGCTTACCCCAGGCTCGACGCCGACAGTTGTGATCAGTGATGCGTACTACCCAATGGCTGTCGCTGTCGACGCTGCTGGCCGAGTGCTCACGGGTTCGCTGGGGGATCCGGGCCTTAAGACCGGCAAGGTTATAGCCACCGATCCGGCCACCATTGCTGCTCCGGCCGTGCGGGTCACACCGTTGAGTGCCCAGCAGACGACGACGAACTTCGCTGTGTCTTGGACAGTGCCGACTTTTGCGAACATGGCTACGGTCGATGTTCGGTACCGCAAATCCGTCGGTGGGGCTGCGCTGTCGGGCTACCTCCCGTTGGTCACCAGTAGCCATGCGCGAACATCGACGTTCACCGGAGCTACCAACACGAGGTACTGCTTCTCGGCAATGAGTCGCACGTCGGCGAACGTCGCCGGAGCATGGTCCGCGGAAACGTGCACCACAGTGCCGACCGATGATCGAAGCCTTGTTCGCAGCACTGCTCGCGCGTGGGCATCAACCGTCAATGCTGGTTGGCTGGCATCGACCGGATCAACTGCGACGGTCAAGGGTTCGTCTCTGACCACTGCACAGATGCGTACGGTCACGTCGATCTCCCTCGTCGCCTGGACGTGCCCGACCTGTGGTGTTGTCGATGTTTATGTTGGCGCTACGAAGGTCGGCACGGTTTCCTTGGCAAAGGCCGGGGCCGCGAAGCGATCGCTTTTAAGTCCGATCAAACTGACCTCCGCTCGCACGGGCAAGGTCAAGGTTGTCGTGACCTCCGTCGCCAAGCGCGTCAGCATTGATGGAATCGCAATCAGTTAGGTTTGCAACGGCAACCGGCTAGGCTCACCACATGCTTACCTGGTCGCTGAAGTTCGCCTTGTGCGTGGTTGCGGCGAACCTGATCGGGTATTTCGCGGTTCGATACCTACCCTTCATGTCATTTCTCACCGGACCGGTGGTGGGTTTTGCGATCCTGTTCGTCATGGTCCCGTACTGGCAGCGCACCCTTAAAGAGGTCAGAGCGCAACAGGCTCGTGACCAGCAATCAGGTCCTGACGTCTAGGTATCCCTTCAGCAGACGGTGCTGCTGGCTTAGGTGAGCACTCCTCGATGCCGATGCACGTGTTATCGACGCCAACGAGGGGGTGTGTGGTCGTGGTCGAGTTCAAACGGGTAACTGCCGCCTGCGTCGCGAGTCTGATCGCAACTACGGGCCTATCTATCGGCTCAGCAGCACTGCCAGAAGCCCAGGCCGCGTCCTGCCTGCCGAACGTCAACCTCGTGACGAAGGCACCGCTGTCGTCGTACGGACTCCCCGGTGGAGCGAGCGTTCGGATCTGGGATACCGGCCACAGTGCGAATGCGCTCAATGAAGTGCGCGTAGCAGCTGTCACGATCCCACGAGGCACATTGACGCCGGGAGCGGTCACCGCACCCACCATGAGCGCAGCAGTAACTCCGGCGGCCATGGTGGCCCGCGACCCGCGCGCGGTCGTGGTGATTAATGCCGGCCATTTCGACCCGAATGTAAGTGGAATTCCAGAAAAGTCACAGGTACGAGACGGAGTCATCCTCAAAGCTACGAGTACGCGGCTCAATGGCATTGTTGTCGACGCTCAAGCAAAGAGTGCACATCCGGCTTTCTCGACCCTTAGCGGACGTGCGGTAACTCCTCACGGAACTGTGCCCATTGTTGGGGTGAACTGGCAGAGCCTTGGCAACGGCATCACTGCCTATTCCTCGGTGTGGGGCTCACGGGCGCACCCCTATGGTCCGCGAACTGTCGTGGTTGCTGCTGGTCGTGTAATCGCCATCAAGCTAGGCGCGGCGGGCCGCGCGCGTCCGGCTTTGAATCAGTGGTGGCTGACCGCGCCGACGGGCTCGTACGCCGCCAAGATTGCTGCTCTTCGCGTTGGTGATGCGGTGACTGTCAACATTGCCGAGTCCGCCGTTCTTCAATGGGATGGTGCATGGCCGCACGCCGTTCTTCACAACCCATCTGCTGTGGTGGGCTCCGGTGGCACGCTGGTGTATCAAGGTGTGAACAAAACGACGTGCGCTGGACGCGACGAAAACCTCCGACCCCGTTCGGCAATCGGTTGGCTGCCCAACGGTGATGAGCTCGTTGTCACCGTATCTGGACGAGCAACGGTGAACGGAACTCGTTGGGGTGGCTCAACAGTGCATCAATTTGCCGAGATCATGAAGGCCCTTGGTGCCCGCCAAGCCACGGCCCTTGACGGTGGTACCTCGACAACGCTGCTGATTAGGCGATCAGTTGGTGGACCGCTGATTCGACTTGATCGACCGATTTCGGAGTACCAGCGTCCCGTCGTCGACGCACTGGTGTTTAGGGTGTAGTCGAGGAATGGATGCCCAGGGGTGGTTGATCTAGTGGCGGTCCGGAAGTGATGGATTCGCAGAGTCACGGGTCGATCACCCGATTAGGTCAAGGGCGATCGCGTACGGCGTGGGGGTCACGTAGCCTAAATGTGATCAGTCATCTGCGGAGGGGTTTGTCATGCGTCGGATTTCGATGCTTGTTGGTTCGGTTGTTGTTTCCGCGGTTGTTGCCGCACCCGTTGCTGCATACGCGCACGGTGGTGAATCGCACCTTCTGAGCGCCGACGTTGCACCGACTGTTTCAGCAACAGCCGCTTGGGACCCCATGGGTGGCGGCATTAACGTCCACATCGTCACGACGAAGTTCACCTTCACCCCGCAGTCCTTGGGTATGGCCTACGTTCAGGGCGAGGGTCATGCCCACCTGTCGATCGACGGAAACGACGTCGGACGTTCCTATGGTGAATGGGTCTTCATCCCGACTCGTGACTTCGGCGATGGTGAACACAAACTCGAGGTTGCACTTGAAGCCAATGATCACGCCGATTACATGGTGGGCGCGGACGACATGTCCGGCGAGGACATTGCAAGTGAAGTGACCTTCACGATCCCAAAGGGTCAGGGTTTTGGCGACAATTCCGCTGGCATGTCCGGCATGGACATGTCTGCCCAGTCGGCAACGACGACGTCGACTCCAGCGTTTCTTCCGTGGTTGTTCGCGATCGGTGGCGCCGCTTTCGGTGCGGTCCTCACATGGGTCCTGACTGCAGGTCGACGTCGCGCCGTTCTTGCCGATTCGCCGTCTGACCAGGTCTCCTCAAGCGCCTGATTGTGTGCCACTAAGCCTCGGTGTTGCGGCACGGTAGCGTGGCCCTGTGCCCCCCGTCGATAACAGTTTGGCTGCTCCCTTCACGCGGCTGACAGCTGATCGGGTTCGCGAGATTGCCGCGGTGTCTTTTGGGATCGAGGTTGCCGACCTGCATCGGCTAGATACCGAGCGAGACGACACGTTCGTCCTTGATGATCTTGTCGGTCGGCGGGTGCTCCTGAAGGTTGCGAACCCGACGGATTCCTTTGACGTGATTGACCTATCGGTACGTGTGCTTGAGTATGCCGGCCGCCGGGACGAGCAACTTCCCATTCCGAAAGTGATTCCGAGTTCCGATGGCGAGCTGCTGACGCGGGTTTCCGGTATGGATGGCGAATCACGCTATGCGCGGCAACTGACGTGGCTGCCCGGACGCATACCGACCCTTGAGGTATTAACTGAGCGACAGTCGGCCAGCAGGGGTAAGTGGCTAGGGCGATTAAATGCAGCGCTGCACGACTTTGAACATCCCGGATCGAAGCGCTACATCGCCTGGGACCTTGCGCAGGTAGGAACGCTGCGTCCATTCCTTGTGCATGTAGTCGATTCCGACACTCGGGCACGAGTAGCCGCCCAGCTCGATGAGTACGACGAGGTGACCGGCCCGGCGATGAGGTCAATGCGTCAACAAGTGATTCACAACGATCTCAATAGCGACAACGTGCTCGTTGAGGATGCGGACACCGATTCGGTTGCCGGAATCCTCGACTTCGGCGATGTCGTTCATTCAGCAGTGGTTGCTGATGTCGGCTTAGCGATGAGTTACGTGATCGACGTGGCCCGGCCAGAGTTTGATCCGTGGATAAATCCATACGCACTCGCAAATGCCTTCCACGCCGAGCGACCGTTGAACGATGACGAGTGGGCCCTACTGCCGTCACTGGTGCGCGCCCGCCTGTCCCAACGACTGCTGTTGGGGTCTTGGTTGAGCGCGACTAATCCAGAGAACGCGGAGTACACCTCACGTACCCTTGAGAGCGCGACAATCGCACTCGAGTTAGTTCACAACCGCGATCCACATGAAGGGTTACGTGATGGCTGAGCCACGCCAGGTGGGACCGTCAAACTACTTCAATGTGAAGGATATTGACGCTCTCGCTCCCGAGCATGCGGATCTCGTGCGCCGTCGCGTTGCTGTGCTTGGTCCGTCGTACCGACTGTTCTACGACGAACCGATCGAGTTCGTTCGGGGGAGTGGGGTACACCTTTATGACGTCAACGGGCAGGAATATCTAGACGTCTACAACAACGTGCCCTGTGTGGGACATGCACATCCGAGAGTGTCTGCGGCCATCGCTGCGCAGGCAGCCGAACTGAGTACGCACACTCGTTATCTGCATCGCGGCATTGTGGAGTATTCGGAACAGATTTTAGCGACCATGCCAGCAGAGATCGGGCACATCATGTTCACGTGCACCGGCTCTGAATCAGTTGATCTAGCGCTGCGCATTGCCAAGTACCACACGGGCGGCACCGGCGTCATCGTCACCCGCAACGCGTACCACGGTGTCACGACGGAGTCAGCTGCGATTTCACCCTCGCTCGGCGGATTAGCAAGTTTGCCGCCATGGGTACGTGTGGTGGATGCCCCGGATGCACGCAGGGTGCAACGCGATGGACATGCCGATCTTGGTCAGTGGTTCGCCGCGCAGGTTCAAGGGGCCATCGATGATTTCGCCTCCGATGGCGTGAGGTTTGCCGCGCTGATTGTCGACTCAATCTTTGCCTCCGACGGGGTCTTCTCAGATCCCGTCGGCTTGCTCAAGCCAGCCGTAGATGTTGTTCGGGCCGCTGGCGGTGTTTACATTGCGGACGAAGTGCAGCCAGGTTTTGGTCGCACGGGATCGGCCATGTGGGGATTCGAACGTCTCAGCACGCCGGAAGCTCGCTTGATTCCAGATCTCGTGTGCGTCGGAAAGCCGATGGGTAATGGCTACCCCGTGGCCGCGACGATGATGCGCCCAGAGGTAATCGCGGAGTTCGGTCGTGACCTGCGCTACTTCAATACCTTCGGTGGCAATGCCACTGCGATCGCCGCGGCGCAAGCCGTTCTCGACGTCATCCGCGATGAAGAAATCCAGATGAATGCAGTTGTCGTTGGTGAGCATCTTCGGGTTGGACTTCGTGAGATCGCTAAGCGGCATCCACAGATTTCCGAGGTTCGCGGGGACGGGCTCTTCATCGGAGTTGAGCTCATCGAGCCAGAGTCGGGTACCCCCAACGAGGCTCTGATGCTCCAGTTGGTAAATGGTTTGCGTCGACGGCATATCCTTATCGGCACAGCAGGGCTCTACAACAACAATCTGAAGATTCGACCCCCGCTAGTCTTCTCGAAGGCTGATGCGGATCGATTCCTCGCCGAATTGGATGCCACTCTTACCGAGTGTGTTGCAGTCCGCTAGTTGGCCGCGCGCAATGATGACCAAGTGATTCAAGAGATGAGTTATGACGCAGATCGATAGCACGCAGGACGCCCACGGCCGCGAGGTGTACGACGTACACGCCGTTCAGGAAAAGTGGCTACCCGTCTGGGATGAGATCGCGCCATTTCGCAGTGGTCGTCCCGACGACACGCGTCCGCGTAAGTACGTCCTTGACATGTTTCCGTACCCGTCCGGCGATCTGCACATGGGCCACGCCGAGGCATACGCAATGGGCGATGTCATCGCGCGCTATTGGGCACTCAAGGGCTTCAACGTCATGCACCCCATTGGTTGGGATTCCTTCGGGCTGCCCGCAGAAAATGCGGCGATCAAGAACAATGTCGATCCCGCTGGCTGGACGGACGAGAACATTGCGCAGCAGAAAGCATCGATGCGTCGTTACGCCTGCTCGTTCGATTGGGATCGCGTACTTCAAACCTCCGATCCGGCGTACTACCGCTGGAACCAATGGCTGTTCGTCAAGATGTTTGAGCGCGGCTTGGCTTACCGCAAGGATTCTGCCGTCAACTGGTGTCCGACCTGTCAGACAGTGCTGGCCAACGAGCAGGTTGTCGCCGGCCGTTGTGAACGCTGCGATTCGGTCGTTACCAAGCGCAAACTGACGCAGTGGTATTTGAAGATCACTGATTATGCAGACCGCCTTCTCGACGATATGGGCCAACTCGAAGGTATGTGGCCGGAGAAGGTCCTACTGATGCAGCGCAACTGGATTGGTCGATCCACTGGTGCTGAGGTGACGTTCGAAATCGAGGGACGCGACGAGCCGGTCACGGTCTACACGACGCGTCCCGACACGTTGTTTGGTGCGACTTTCTTTGTCGTGGCTGCGGATTCTTCGCTGGCTGCGGAGTTGGCCTCGGGCACTGCCTCTGAAGCTGAGTTCACGAGCTATCTCGAGCGGATCAAGGCCGATAGCGATATTGATCGGTTGGCCAGCGATCGTCCAAAGACGGGTGTATTCCTCAATCGTCACGCGATCAATCCGGTAAACGGTGCGCGCATCCCGATTTACGCTGCTGATTACGTACTGGCTGATTACGGCACTGGCGCGATTATGGCCGTGCCTGCACACGATCAACGCGACTTTGAATTCGCCACAGTTTTCAATCTCCCTGTCACAACGGTGGTTCAGCCACCCGCCGAATGGGAGGGTGACGCTTACGTTGGCGATGGCCCCGCGGTTAACTCCGACTTCCTCGACGGCATGCGTAAGGCGCAAGCCATCGACGCCATGATCGCCTGGCTCGAAGAGCGTGGTCTCGGTAAAGGTGCGGTCAACTATCGCCTACGCGATTGGCTGATCTCACGTCAGCGCTATTGGGGTACGCCCATCCCGATCATTCATTGCCCATCATGTGGTGAAGTTCCCGTACCCGAGGATCAACTCCCGGTCACGCTGCCGTCAGCCGAAGGGCTTGACCTCAAGCCCAAGGGCACCTCGCCATTGGGTGGGGCCGCGGATTGGGTCAATGTGCCGTGCCCTCGCTGTGGTGAGGCCGCGAAGCGTGATACCGACACGATGGATACGTTCGTCGATTCATCGTGGTACTTCCTGCGCTATCTCGATCCGCACAAGACGGACGGCCCCTTCGACGTTGAGCAGGCACGTGAGTGGCTGCCGATCGATCAGTACGTCGGCGGTGTAACGCACGCGATCCTGCACCTGCTGTACTCGCGGTTCTTCGTCAAGGTTTTGAACGACATGGGCATGGTTGACTTCAACGAGCCATTCACGCGCTTGCTGAATCAGGGCATGGTCGTCATGAGTGGTTCGGCGATGAGCAAGTCACGTGGCAACTTGGTGCGCTTGACCGATGAGCTCGCCGAAAATGGTGTTGACTCTGTGCGCTTGACGATGGTGTTCGCTGGACCGCCAGAAGATGACATCGACTGGGCTGATGTATCTCCCTCCGGTGCGAAGAAGTTCCTGTCGCGCGCGTGGCGGTTATCTGGTGATGTCACGAGCGCACCCGGCGTCGATTTCACTACCGGTGATCTCACCTTGCGGCAGGCCATCGCACGCACTGTTGATGATGCGGCCAAGGCTGTTGAGTCATATCGATTTAACGTAACGGTCGCCAAGACGATGGAACTGGTCAACGTCACCCGTAAGGCGATCGACACGGGTGTTGGGCCCAATGATCCAGCTGTTCGTGAGGCCGCCGAAGCCGTTGCCAAGATGCTGTCGCTCGTTGCTCCTTATACAGCCGAGGAGATGTGGGAGCGGCTTGGCCATACCCCGACGGTCGCCCTTTCTGGTTGGCCCGAGGTTGATCCTGCCCTGCTGGTCCAGGAATCTGTTGTGTGCGTTGTTCAGGTCGCGGGCAAGGTTCGCGATCGGCTCGACGTCTCACCCGACATCTCCGAAGATGAGCTCAGGGAACTGGCCCTGGCCAGCCCCGCAATCACAGCGGCCCTCGCCGGTGCTGGGATTCGCACGGTGATTGTTCGTCCACCAAGTCTGGTGAACATCGTCCCCGGATCGTGAACGAGTGATCTGTTGGTTCGCGCAAACAGGTAGATTCACGCTATGAGTCCGCGGGTGGCTGTCGTGACGGACTCGACCGCGTATCTACCTTCGGATCTCGTCGCTCTCAATCACATCAGTGTCGTGCCAGTGAGCGTTGTGATCGACGGGGTTGTCTTCGACGAAGGTGTAGATATCTCTGCAACCGAAGTAGCGGACGCTCTACGCAGCCGTGCACGTGTTACGACATCTCGACCATCACCTGAGCGTTTTTTGCGTGCCTATGAAGCAGCGGCAGCCGATGGGGCAACCGAAATCGTGTCGGCGCACCTGTCGTCTGACATGAGTGGCACCTACGACTCGGCCGTCCTCGCGTCGCGGGAGTCTGCAATCCCCGTCACCGTTTTAGATACGCGCCGTGTCGGTATGGCGATGGGTTTTGCGGTGCTCGACGGGGCTGCACGTGCGGCACGTGGCGGCGATCGAGGCGACGTCAGCGCGGCCATCGTTGATCGCTGCGCAGTGAGCAGTGTGCTGTTTTACGTTGACACCCTTGACTATCTTCGCCGAGGTGGACGCATCGGTGCCGCTCAGGCTGTTGTCGGGCAAGCGTTGGCGGTGAAGCCGATCCTTGAACTCTCCGAAGGTCGGGTAGTGCCGTTAGAGAAGGTGCGCACGTCCTCGAAGGCTTTGGCTCGTTTGACCGAGCTGGCAATTGCGCGAGCTGCGGGCCGTCGATGTGATGTCACAGTGCAACATCTTGACGCTGACGAACATGCGTGTACGCTCGCCGCTTTGCTTTCCGCAGGCATGGTTGGGGCGAACATTACGGTCAGCGAGGTGGGAGCCGTAGTTGGCGCACATGTCGGACCGGGCATGGTCGCAGTCGGGATTTCC
Source organism: Actinomycetes bacterium (assembly GCA_037129655.1). Lineage (GTDB taxonomy): Bacteria > Actinomycetota > Actinomycetes > S36-B12 > CAIYMF01 > Longivirga. The sequence goes on along the minus strand of JBAXUN010000046.1, from coordinate 6,394 downwards.
CCAGTCCTGTAACTCGGCGGGTCTTCCCAAGCCGATGGTGAGACCCCACTGGGCTTGGCGCGCACAACCTTAGTTTCATCAGGTGCTGCCACGTCCACGTCGCCGAATCAATGCCGATCAGGCGCGGGCTCGTCTGATGGCTCTTCGCGATGGTGAGTTCTTTGTGAACCCCGACGCGGCAGAAGAGCTATCGGATTCCCCCGACGGTAGCTTCTGGCAGCGATGGGGCCCCACTTCGCTAAAGCCAGTTCTAGTTGCCATTGCACTCACGGCTGGTGTGATGTGGGTGCTGACACACATGTCCACAATGACCACACCCGCGGTGATTTCAATGGCCACTGGATCATCGATTGCCATCCCCGGCATGGACGTCGGCATTTCGAGTGTTCCGAGCATGACTAACTCCTCGACTGCGTCAGCGTCAACCGTTACTCAGACCATCGTCGTGCAAATCCTCGGTGAGGTACACGAGCCGGGCCTGGTTACTGTGCCGGTTGGTGCGAGGGTTTCAGATGCAATCGAGGCTGCTGGGGGTTTGTTATCCCGCAGATCGAGTGGGGGATTGAACCTAGCTCGTCGTGTTGTTGACGGTGAACAAATCGTTGTTTCCCATGCTGTTCCGACGATCGGGCCGGCAGCTGGATCGATGTCCTCCGGCCTATCGTCCCCGGGCACGGCTACTGACGGGAAAGCGGCGGCTATCGATCTCAACACCGCCGATGTTGCGGCCCTTGATTCCCTTCCGGGGGTTGGGCCGGTGATGGCTGCGCGCATCATTGCGTGGCGCGATCAGCACGGCAGGTTCACCACAATCGACCAACTCAGGGAAGTTTCCGGTATCGGGCCACGCACGTTCGAACGTTTACGACCGTCCGTCCGCGTATGACCGAGCCACACATCGATGAGCCGATTGCCACATCGAGTGGTCGACCGTGGGCCGTAATCGCCGTTGCCGCGGGTATGTGGGGTGCGACCGCATTCGAACTACTGCTGGCCACGGGCTTTGGCCCGCAATGGATGTGGTCTGCGGTGTCACTGGTCGTGGTGACGGTTGTGGCCGTTTGGTGGATCTCGCATCACGTGCACACAGGTCCGTCCCGTTCGCTACTTACCGCCATCGGTGCGGTGGTCTGTGCGGTCATCGTTGTGTGTGCGGCGGTCGTTACTTGGCGAGTATTGCCACTTCAATCTGATCCACTGCCCCTAGCGGCACGGGGGCTGGCAGCCCAGCAACATCTGCGCATCGAGGCCGAGGCGGTGATCAACTCCGCACCAGAGCCTCGTTCGGGAGCGACCAGCGGATCTCATCGCATGAGCGACTCGTGGCGTTGCCGAGCGACCGTATTGCTGTGGCGGCACATTGGTGAGCAACCGTTAGAAGCCAATCTGCCAATCGAGTTTGACCTGCAGCGACTCGTCGATGGTCTTTACCCCGGTGCCCACGTACACATTGTTGGCACTGCCCGACCAGGTGAGCCGTTACGTGGAATTGCCGTATACGTTCGAGCAGAGTCGATTTCGCTGGTTCGACAAGCGCCGGCCTGGCAGCTGATCGCAGCAACATTTCGCGGTTCGGTCGCGGCCAGCGTTCGCGACCAATCGCCCGATGTTCGTGGTCTCCTGCCAGGTTTGGTCGTCGGCCAAACCAGTGGAATGTCAGACGAGTTGTCTATGGCGATGCGAGATAGCGGCTTGTCTCATCTCTCAGCTGTCTCTGGCGGCAACATCAGCATCGTGATCGTCGTTTGGCTTGGTCTGTTGCGCGCGTCGGGACTTCGCCGGGGTAGACGTCAACTTGTGGCCGTCGCATGTGGCGTCATCGGATATGTCGTTGTTGTTCAACCGCAGCCTTCGGTTGATCGTGCCGCTCTCATGGCAATGGCCGCGTTGGCCGCAGAAAGTCTGGGGCTGCGACTTCGGGCTGAGGCCGTTCTAGCGGCAACGGTGAGTGTGCTTGTGATCATTGATCCTTTCCTTGCCATATCACCGGGTTTCGCGATGTCCGTGCTCGCAACGGGCGCACTTCTTGTCGTAGCCCGCAGGGGCGTGCAGCACAGTGACGACTCGACGGCCGCTGTTCGATTCATCCGCACGATTGCTGCGCTGGCCACGGCAGCATTTGCCGCGACGGTCATCGTTGCACCGGTGTCAGTGTGGTTTGGAAATGGATTTCAGCTGGGCGGAGTGCTGGCGAACATTGTTGCTGAGCCATGTGTGTTTCCTGCCACTGCATTCGGGTTGGTCGCTGGTTGCGTTGGCTTGTTGAGCCCAAGTCTGGCTGCGATTGTGGTGCTTCCCGGATGCTGGGCGACCGCGGTGATCGCGACCATTGCTCGTTGGATGGCGGCGAATTTCGCTCCGACTCCGTGGGTGAGTGGGCTACCGGGTGCAGGCATCATGCTTGTGCTGGTGATCGCCGGAATCGTGGGGCTCGTGATCGCACCGCACGGACTGGTTCGTCGACTGTGTCTTGCGGTGATCGCTGTTGGTCTGGTGCTTTCACTTGGTGTCCCGGCCACTGTTCCTGGGCCGCTGATGGCATCAAAAACTTGGCCGCCGGTGGGTTGGCAGATCATCATGTGCGATGTCGGGCAGGGTGATTCGACGTTGATTCGGATAGATGACTCAACCGCGATTGCTGTTGATACTGGCCCAGATCCGGCAGCCGAGCGAAGATGCATTCAGCGCCTGGGAATCACGCAGATTCCTCTCGTGGTTCTCACGCACTTTCATGCCGATCATGTGGAGGGATTAGCTGGCCTTCTGGCAATGACTCGTCCAACCATGCTCGAAGTTTCACCCCTGGCTCAGCCTTCGACCGAGGCCGCCCGAGTCAATCGGTGGATTGAGTCGGCAGGAATCTCAGAACGCCGAGCAGCACCTGGGGATACTTTTCACGTGGGCCCGGTCACGGTGGAGGTCGTATGGCCGCAGCGGATTCTTCGTGGTGTTGGCTCAGATCCAAACAATGCAAGTGTGACTCTGCTGGTTCACGTGAACGGGATTCGAGTGCTGCTCGGTGGAGACTTGGAGACCGCTGCGCAGGAAGCGGTTCTCGCCTCGGGACGTGTTACGGCAGTGGACGTCGTCAAAGTTCCGCATCACGGCTCTGCGAAACAATCCCCGGATTGGGCTCGCCTCACCCACCCCACAATTGCGTTAATCGGCGTCGGCCGGGGCAACGACTATGGCCATCCGTGGCCAGGTACCGTTCACGCCTACCAGTCCGTCGGGGCGGTCGTGGGACGCACTGATCGCGACGGTGATCTCGCTGTGGTCAAGACCGGAACCGGCGAGTTGCAGTTGATCGGTCGAGGAGCGTGGGGGTGAGGCCTGATTGTCGGGCGGACATGACATGCTCTAGGGGTTATGACTCCACCAGCCAAGCGGTCTTCGGCCAAAGCACCCGGTGCCTCAGTGGCAGAGGTGGCAGCATCCCGCGCGGTCCTGGCCCTTGGTGCTGACGATTTTCTTGCCGATCGCGTCATCTCCTCGGTGATGGCACATGCTCGTGTTGCGGATCCGAGCATCGAGCGGCGGGACGTCGATCTCACCAAGGAGTCGCCGCTCGGCGCTTTGATCGAGGCCTGCTCGCCCAATCTGTTCGGTGATGCGGCTGTGGTGATCGTTGATGCGGCCGACTTTGCCGATGAGGCGATGATTCACACACTGGTGACGGCCGCTCGCGAAGGTGACGTTCGGCTGGTTGTCGTACACCCAGCCGGGGTTCGCGGACGCAAGGTCAGTGATGCGCTCAAGGCTGCTGATTTCACCATTGCGGCTTGCGACAAAATCAAAGGTCGTGCGATCGACGATTTCATCGCCCGTGAGTTCAAGGATCTGCGCCGGGCTGCCACGCCGCAGGCCATGGCGTTCTTGCGTCAAGCCGTAGGTGATGACCCTCGAAGTTTGGCGGCTGCGTGTGCACAACTGGTCAGCGATGTACTTGACGATCCGCTCACCCCGGAGTCGGTATCCCTTTATTACGAAGGTGTTGCGGACGTCCCCGGTTATCTGGTGTCAGACGCCGTCCTCGGCGGTCGTGCAGTCGAGGTGATGCGTCGCACGCGTTGGGCGTTGGCGAATGATCCCGGTGCAGGCCCGGCGCTATCTGCGGCAGTGGCATCTGGAATGCGAGGGCTCGGTCGCGTTGCGGCATCGCCGCGGGGTGCCTCTGACGCCGAAGTAGCCAAAGAGGCAGGCGTCCCGCCGTTTAAAGTGAAAGACATTCGTGACCAGGCCAAACGGTGGCATCCGTCTGCCCTTGCCTCGGCGATCGTCGGCATTGCGATAGCCGACGCTGCCGTGAAAGGTCGTGCCGTCGACGGCCGAGAGATGCCCGATGTTGGTTTGGATAAAGAGCAGGGCACCTATGTACTCGAACGTGCGCTGATCAACATCGTCAATAATCGCTCCGGCTGATCCCGCGCCCTCAAGCACGCGCCCTCAAGCACGAGCCACAAACAACGAGCGCCGCCCCCATGGGGACGGCGCTCGTGTGACGTAGTGGGTCGCGAGACCTAGGCGCTGAGAGATGCTGCCTGTGAGGCGATCGCGGACTTGCGGTTCGCAGCTTGGTTCTTGTGAATAACACCCTTGCTCGCTGCCTTGTCGAGAAGGCGCGTGGCTGCACGTGCGTGCTCTGCAGCGGCTGCAGCATCACCGGCCGCGGCGGCTTCACGGAAGCGACGCACAGCGGTCTTGAGGGACGAACGGGTCGCCTTGTTACGCTGGCGCGCCAATTCGTTCGTACGGTTGCGCTTGATCTGCGACTTAATATTCGCCACGGTGCTGGGTGCCTTTTCGTTACGGGTAGTCGTGCCGGAAGGTGTGAACCTGTGAATATACGCAGGTCCGACTCGTCAGGGTACCCGCTCAGGGTCGCTAGGGACAAATCAGCGTCAACATGACAGATGGTGACCGAACTAGTTCGCCGCCGTAGACGCTGCGTAATGGAAACGCATGAATTGCGAACATTTTCCACAAAATTGTTGCCGTGAGCCCCTTTCGACGGCAGTCTGTGCGGCAAAGATCAATTCCTGCGCTCGCAAGGAGCTTTCTGTGTCCCCCTTCACCCGCGCTTCTCGTACTGCCCGAAGCCAACGAACCGCTCGCACCCCTCGGACCGCGGTTGTCGCAATGGCGGCTCTTGGTGCACTCATGGCCAGCACCGTCGCCGTTGGCACAACATCTGCGTCGGCGTCCAGCATCGCGGCAAAGCCACGGATCCACGTGGATTCGTCGTCGAAGTACATCGTGTCGTTCGCCGATCCATCGCTAGCGCGCTACAAGGGCGGGATCAAGGGTCTGCCGCGAACAGCTGCCACAAAGGGACATCGACTCAACACCACGAGTACTGCGGCTGCGAAGTACCGCACGTACTTGGTGAAAAGACAAGCCGCGGCATTGGCCAAGGTTGGCGCAGGACGCGTTATTGGGCGCTACACGAGCGTGTTCTCCGGAGTAGCCGTCGAACTCACCGCCTCTCAGGCCCAAAAGCTGCGTTCGCAGAAGGGCATTCTTGGGGTCTTCAAGAATGAAATCCGTAAGCCCGATTCGATTCCGTCCGGTGATACCTCGGCTTTCGTTGGTCTGACGGGAAGCGGAGCTTGGGACAAGCTTGGTGGCCGCGATAAGGCGGGCAAGAACATCGTCATTGGCATGATTGATAGCGGCATCTGGCCGGAGAGCAAATCATTTGCTGCGATGGAAGACACCAAGGGTGTGCCATCGACATGGCATGGCACCTGTGTAACTGGCCAGGACTGGACTGCCAAGAACTGCAACAACAAAATCATCGGCGCTCGCTACTACGTAGCTGGTTTCGGTGGCCCAAGTGCACTTCTGCCCGAGGAGTACCTCTCGCCCCGTGACGGTGATGGCCACGGCAGCCACACCGCGTCCACGGCCGCAGGCGACTACGGCGTGAACGCTGTAGTCAATGGAAACAGCCTGGGCTCTATTTCAGGTGTCGCACCGGCGGCCCGAATCGCCGTCTACAAGGTCTGCTGGAACGGCGACGCGGGCGGTTGCGCCACGATCGACATGATGAACGCGATCGAAGATGCGATCAACGATGGTGTCGACGTGATGAACTTCTCGATCAGTGGAGCAACAAGCACGAACAACGATCCCGTATCGCTGGCGTTCTTCGACGCGGCCGCTGCGGGAGTGTTCGTATCAACCTCGGCCGGTAACTCTGGCCCAACTCCAAGCACTGTAAACCACGATGCACCATGGGAAATGTCGGTTGCCGCGGGAACCACCGATCGCGAAGGTCACGGCGTTGTGACTCTTGGAGATGGCACGTCGTACACCGGTGTCTCGACGCCTAACGCGGGCGCTGGCCCAGCACCGCTCGTTCTGTCAACCAACGCTGGCCTGCCAACGGCGA
>JBAXUN010000045.1:0-16822 GCA_037129655.1 Actinomycetes bacterium | reverse complement strand
GGCGAATGGTTGTTGAGAACTTCATCCACTTCAAGGCCGACAAGGCGTACCTCACCGGTCAAGGTGATGACGACGCAGTCCGGCGTGATCGATCCGTGGTAGACACCGTGTGAATGTGTATCGACCAACAGCAATGCAACTTCGTGAGCAATGGTCACTGCATCCACCGTCGATAGCGGACGACCGCGCTCGATGACCAGGATGTCTGACAGCGTCAGGCCCTTGGAAAACTCAGTAACGATCACGAGTGCGTCGAGGGCACGATCATTGGCGATGTCCAACAATCGCGATGCGTGCACGTCCTCTACGCCCGAAGCTCGTTGAGCCGCACGTCGAAGCTCAGAGGTAATGGGTGAATCGAGTGGTGCCAGACGAATACTCACCGGCCGATCGAAATGCTGATCGTGGCCATGCCATAGGGACGTGCCGCGCAGATGGCCGATGGCCTCCACCAAGCGGTAGCGACCGAGGACTACGTCGCCCACCTGCGCGGTACGCGCACGCGTCGATACGTAGTCCGAGGGGGCAATCGATGGGCTCACGAATCGAAGATAAAGCACGCTGTGCCTTAGAGCCAACGCAAAGGAGCAAAAATTGAGCCAAAGGGGGTATGAGCAGGAGTTTTACTTGCAGAAGTCGGTAACGGCGCCTCCCGGCTGCCGACTAATCCCCGCTTTGGAACCGGGTGATCGGCGTGGTCACGACGTCGTAAGGAAGTCGCCAGCAGGGCTCGTGCAGGATCGGCAAGATGAGCACCCCAACACCAATAGCAAAGGCAAAGTGGAACCAGCTGCTCGAACCATACAGAGCGGAGTCGTTGGCAGCAGCCTCGAGTTCGTAGTCGTCCAGTTCCTTGATCACGGCTTGACGCAAGTCTTCGTCATGCCAAGCAACCCGGATGCCTTCCAAGGTGATCGCCCGCAGATGCGCGCGGAAAGGTCGCTGGAATTCACGAATTGCCACCGCCTCAGCAACCCCGCCGCCGTGCGCAGATTCCAGCGCACCCATCGCTGACGCATTCGTGCGCGCGGCCACTGCGTTCTGCCGCCGAGTTGCGTCAATGAACAAAGACAGCTTGCTTGGATAGCGAGCAAAAAGTGCACCCTGCGACGAGCCCGCGGCCACCGCAATTCGATCAACGCTCATCCGGTCGAAACCTTCAGAACCCACCGCAGCCAAAGTAGATTGAAGTAGTGCGTCAGTCGTCGTATCGCCGGTCTCAAATGCGACCGGACGATCGAGATACGCGAAATCATCTTGAGGTAAGCGCGCCGGCGACGAAGGGTTGCTCAGCGCACGATGCAGCACCGAGAGTGGCTCGGAGAAGTCCATTGAACTCACCGCAGACCGCCGGCCAAACACCAACAAACCCAACGCGAGACTCACCACATAGGCATTTTGTGCAGCTCTGGTCTTACCGTGATCACCACCCGGTGCGGATACCTGACACCACGCCGCAACCTTCGCGCCAAGTGTCGAGGTGACGACACTTTGCACGTGCGAATCGAATTGGGCGATCATCAGAAGTTCAGCAGCCGCGCGCAGGTTGTCATCAGGGTGAATTACAGCGTCAAGTTCCTTGGCGAGATCCTGTGCAGATCCTGAGTCGTCCATACCTGAAACAGACAGGGAGCGTTCAAGTACCGCTGACAACGCCGGCTCACATCGTTCCTGCCACAGCGCTGCCATCATGTGCGAAGCATCGGGATACCGATCCTGGAGCGGACGCCGCGACAGCCCCGCTCGCTCGGCAACCCCGACAAACGTGAGCCCTGTCCAACCTTCGTCTGCCGCTGCGCTCACCGCGGCATCGAGAAGGCGCGCGTTGTTGAGTGAAACCCGAGACGAGGTTGGCGTCGCGGACGAAGTGGCCGACACGTCAGTTCCTTTCACAGTCGCGGATATCTAGACGTTAGCCGAGCACGGTCAACCGCGCTCGATCTAAGCCACCTTCCATTTACGAGTCCACGTTCCGACACGGTAGCCAGACACCCCAGGCTTGGGCGCGGACACCAGCGTGAGTTCAACGGTGACTCCGGTGTACCCATACGTGGTGACAACAACACGTCCCGAGGCCGTGATCGTTGCAGTGCAGAAGCGTACATCGGCGGCCGCCGAGAACGGAGACCTCCCGGTGTAACAACGCACCGCACTCACTTGGCCGGCAGCCGGAGTAACAACGAAACCGCAACTGGTAGAGGTCGTCGCACTCGCCGTCAGCACAGTCATTCCGTTGATCTTCACCGGCTTTGAGGCTGCGCGCGCTGTTGGGTTGACAGAACATGCCGTTGAGAAGGTGTTACGAACGGTGACTGACGAAGTCGCACCCGCAACGATGGAGACCGTTCCGTCATGACTACCGTCAGAATCGGAGTAGGTAGCAACGCCACCACCGGAAGAGCTCTCCCGAACGCGACAGTGCGCGCCCGAGGGAACCGCTAGCGCCTTCTGCTGATTGGGCAACAATCTGAAACTTTGATCGGCCAGCGCACCCACACCGTCAACCGTGCACGACACAAGGAAGGGGAACGACGTATTCGCTGGCGGAGTTCCAGAGACCTTCTTCGCCACGATCAAGCGGCCAGTCGTGAAATCGTTGGTGACATCCACAATGGTGCCGCCCGCTGTTGAGGAACGAACAAGGATCTCCGCGGTTGTGCCCTCGTCGAAAGTGCCACTATTCGTTGCAATCGTCGTGGTGCCGGCACCCTTCGCATCAGTTTCCGTCAACGTGCACAGCGCCCCGGCCGGGACTGGCGTTCCATGTGCGGCATCAATGGTGACAGAGTGGCCAGCCGTGAGTTTAAAGGCGAGCGGGAAGCCAGCAGTGGATTGGGTTCCAATGCCGGGCGGGTAGACACAGTCGACAGACATTGCGAAGGTCTGAGCCCCAAGAGTGCCACCCGACTTCAGCGCAGTGCTTGCTCCTGCACCCGAAACTACCTTCGAGATCACCAATCGACCCGTTTGGAAGCTGTTCGTAATCCGAACCAGCGGAACCGTCGACAACGCACCGGGATCGGGCACCACAACAACCGCGGCGTTCACCTCGCCTTGGTTAGGGCTATCGCCACCGTCGGTCGTCACTTCCCAGACGTAGCACGTCGCCCCAACAGGCTGATACGGCAATCGCGACGTTTCACCTGCGGCAATCGTGAGCGTGCCAGTGCTGATGGTGGTGCCGCCCACCACGCACTTCCATGCAATGTCGTACGTAGTAGCGGCACCGGAAGGGATCGATCCCGTAACGCTCTTCGTGACATCAAGTGCGTTAAAGCGCATCGCTACGCCGGCCTTCGGCGGCTCAGTAGCGAGCAACTCAGACAGGCCCGTCGACGCGTTGTAGAAAGTGGACTTCTGCGCGAATGAGTTCCAGGCCACCGGTGATTCAGAGGTTGTGGTCTCCATCTTCGGCGCGGTCATCGTCCACGTCAGCGTCACACTCTGGCCGGGGAGCAACCGTCCACTTGATGGGAAGTTCAGCGCAGTTCTGAAACCCGTGTTGGCGGAACCAAAAGCATCTGTAAACGAGCCAACCGGGCACGTGTCTGACGGCGCCGGTTGCAGATTAGCCGTGCAGAATCCGGGGAACGCGTCGTTCGTGTAGCCGGTCGCGATACCCGAGTACGCCTCGACGGGCGTGACGGCTGTGCGCATTGTTGGACGATTCGTCCACTCAGTTCCGCGATCACTGCCCGACAGCAGGACACCCGTATCCCCTTGAACCGGAAGGCCATCTACGATCACCGCGTGATCGATCGGATCGGTTCCCGCATTAACCAACGTGGCCAGATACTTGATGACTCCGCCCGGTGGCACGATGGCCGCACATGGGTATCGCGTGTAGTGCACACCAGCAAGAACATATGACGGACAACGGGAGTCGGTCGTACTTACTGTCTCCCCGACCGTTGTCAGGTAGTAGCCAAGACTGGCGACACCAGAGCTCCACTTGCTTGCGTCAACATTGTTGCCCGATAGGGAAGTGATGATCGCCGAACTGAGACAGTAAAGGCTCGGCCCATACGGTGTCGTCGTCGACGTGACGGTATTCGTGGCATCACAGGCCAAGCCGGAGTTCGATCCACTCGCACCGGCCGTGTTGGTAATGATCTGGTCGGCTGGGGTGCCCGGGGTCAACTTCACGTACACGCGGATGGACACCTTGCCACCGGGTGGCAAAGTCCATCCGGTGAAGGTCCACGCCACCTGCGTCGTCTTGTTTCCAACCACTGTCTCGGTGTAGGCAACAGCCGACGATGCAAGCGTCGCATAGCCCGTGGGTAGCGCCGGGTAACTGATGACGAACGGACGTCCCGGCGCCCCACCTGGTGCGTTTGATTCCAAGGTGAGCTCGGAAGGAATCGGATCGATGATCCTTGGGTTAACGATCGCTGTCGTACCCGTGTTCTCAATCATGAGATCGAACGGAGCGAGATCTCCGCCAGCGATACGACTTTCCGGACCCTTGGTGAATTTGAGTACCGCGCTACCTGGCGTCAACGTCAATGTCGCAGATACCGGCGGCAGCGGGAAAGAAGAGCCCGGTGTCTGCAAGATGCTTTCGCCAAGACCTGAACTCGTATCGACGATCGTCGACGGAACAGGGGTGTTCGCGTTGGAACGCAACTTCTCGCGAACCGTTACGTCGAAGCAGAAGGTCGCGTTGCGACAGTTGCCGGTTGTCGGATAGTTCGTCGTGGGTATCAGCGGATAACCGCTAACAGTCGAGGTGAACGTGACACGTATACCTTGCACTACCGCCGCTATAACACCCGCAGGCAATCCGGGAGTCGCCGAGGCCGTCGCTGTTCCAGCAATCCACACCGCTGGCGTGGCATGGCAACCGGTCGTGCACACATCCACGGTCACTCGGTTTGAGCCCGGTGGGAAGTTGACACGCATGTTGCCGCTGAAGTTCACCGCGTCGAAGAAATCAGCATCTACATCGGTGAACTGGAGCCGCTTCAGGTTAAGCGGACCATCGTTTTGCATCCGGTGCTTGACCTGTGTGGTTTGGGCAGGCAGGCCCGGCTCAGGCTGGACGAGGTTGTAATTGGACAAGAGCTTGTCGAGTGAAGCCGAACTCGCCGGATCCATCACTGTCACAGTTCCCGAACACACCGGTGCGCCGCTGATGTCTCCATCAACTCCAAATTGGGCGCAGTTGTCGAAGGTCGCGCCCATGGGAACGCCTGTTCGCACAGCGACGCTGTAGTTCACATTGAACGAGGCACCCACAGGTAGCGGATCTAGTAGGCGAACACGGAATCCTTTGGCCCGCGCTAGCAACGCCGCATTCGGAGCGAAGTACGCAACGTACGCACTGACCTGCGGATCGTAAAGTTCGATAACACTCGCCGGGGTGGCCGAGGTCGCGATCTTCGTTAACTGCACAACGTCAAAGGGATTCGGGTTAGCCGTGGGATCAGGCGCATCTGTGATGAACGTGTTGCTGGCCGGAACATTGCCGGTGTTCTTGAACCCAACAGTGAATGGCATGTCCTGGCCAGGCACGATCGTCTGAACACCAGCGCTGCTCTTGGAACGACTGCCGATTCCCGGTGCTGGGTTGTTGACGGTGACAGTCGCACACGCCAACGCGACAGCACTCGACGAGACGGGCGTAGTCGCATCTGCCTGCGCACAGTTCGTGAGCCCGTTGCCAACATCGGTGGAATCAACACCGGCAGCCGTTCCATGCAGATCTAGCGTTGTACTCGCGTTCGATGCGATCGTTCCGTTGCCGTCAACATCACGGCCCAGGAAGGTGATTTGGATCTTGGCCGGTGCTACACCGCCATCACAGCCAAAGTCTGAAATCAGAACTGTGGCAGGGGATCCCGTGCGAGGGAATGTCGTGTCTGGTGGGTAGATCGTGCCGCTGCGGCAGACCACCGTCAGGATCGCTGTGGATGCGCCCGTTGGCCATGTGAATCGACCGTTCGTCGTATCAATCTTCGAGAATTCCGAGTTGGCCGCCGTCGGCGACGGCTCAGTGATAGTCAGTGTGCGAACCGGGGCGGCGGATTGATTCTTAGCCGTCAGTCGCATGCTCAAGCCAGAGTCATATCCCAACACGACATCGCCATTGCGAGTGAAGGTGCCGGCATTGTCCGCGTACATTTCCTTCGTCAGACCGACGGTGATGGTGTCCGGCTGAATCGTGAAGTTGTAATTGACCGGTGAACCGGTCGTGACTGCACCAAGGTTATGCGTGGCGGTCGGAACAGCCGTATTGGTTACCCGAGAGGGGGTTTGCGGCTGGATGGGCAGGCCAGTGCTACGAGCGGTGTCGCGCAGTTCCAGGCCAAAATCAACATGTCCCGACGTGGCGCTATAGGGAATCTTTGCGCCAGTTGAACTCGTGAACGTGAAAGAGACGAAGGTGATGGCAGATAGCGAGATTCCAGTCGGTGGAGAAAACGGCCCGGTACCCGACTGAGCTGAAGTGAAACGGGTACTGGGGGCCGAGCCGGTGCACCCCCCAGAGGTGACGACCGTACACACGCCGATCGTGACTCGATCAGTGCCCGGTGGGTACGACAGAACCGGACCAAGTGAGGTTACGTTGAAATTCTCAAACGTACTTTGCGATCCGCCCGGGTAGTTGCCATCGGCGACCGTGAGACGACGAACGTCGGCCGATGTTGACGACCCATTGCGTACGCCAAGGTTGACTATGCTGGTGGCTCCGCTTTGCGCGATGGCGGTACTTGGTGACCACGACTTCGTGGCAACGGGACGAACAACAACCGGGATTTGAGCCGTAATGTTTGCCGTGGCAGACGCCGGTGTGAGAGCGGCTCCCGTCGATGAAACTCCGGTGAGACGCGCGGTGTTCGGAATGACTTCGTTGTTTGTCGCAGGTGTTTCGGCAGGCAGTCTCATGCCGAGTTGGATCGAACGACTCAGGCCCGCAGGAAGTCCAAACTTCCCCGCAGGCTGGTTGAGGGCGATGGTGAATTCAATCGTCAAAAGACGCGTTGCTGCGTCATAGGTGACAGTGCGCTCAGAGGTTGATTGGGGCAGTGACGTGACCTCAAACTCAGCGGGAAGCGTGTCGCTGATCGTCGCGTTTACGCAGCCATCCGTCAGCCCCGAACAGGCAGCAAGGAGTGTGTACTGGAACTGCTGGCCTGGTGCGATTGCAGAAAGAGACGCGGACTTGGTAAGCGATAACTGTGCGGGTGCTGCCATGACGGGGGACGCGGTAATCACGCCCATGGTCAGCGCTGCGACGGAGGCGACAGCCACGGACTTCCACATACGCCCCGCCGATGTCGTCCCGCCTGAGACCCTGCGGAAGACAGATTTCGTACCCATTTGTTCCCCTCACCGGGACATCACATGATCGCGTCAGCACTTACGTTGTGAGCGTATGGGACTCGTAACTTAAACCACGGGAGGCACACTGTACTTTTTCCACCCCATGAGCCCCGCACACCCCACCATCGAACCGCACGGAAACTGATGTAATACAGGTCACATCGTGCGTTTTTCCGCGTGGAGCACACCTGAAGATTCGCTGAAAGTTGCAAAAATTGGCCCGGTGGCCCCTTTACCGGGTGTAACCTCAGAGGTATTGATCAGACAGTTCCTCGCACCTTGAGGGACTCCGCCGAATCCGTCTGGGGAAGCTCAGTCGGAGCCGGGGACCCAGTTTTTCTGGGGCGAATCGCGATCTGCCGCAAGGTGGATCGAGTAGGGCATTCCCGAGCCCGAGCCCGTCAGCTAACTCGGTAGGCGGAAGACGGAAGGACCTCTGTGCGTTTACGCGTAGTTAGCCCCATCGCCGCAGGCGTGGCAGCTCTTGTTTTTGCCGCCTCGCTCACTGCCGCACCAACGGTTTTCGCTCAGCCCACCAAAGACATCGCACAGGTGTCCGCTGAGTTAGAGGCGCTGCAAACCCGCGCGGAAACCGCCTCCGAGAACTACAACGAAGCACAGGTCAAGTTCAACAAGATTTCCAAGCGTCTTGCGGCTGCCCAATCACGTGTCGATCGAGCCAAGGTGCAACAGGCCAAGATCCTCTCGACAACGAACCGCATCGCAGCAAGTGCCTACATGGCCGGTGGCGGTGGCCTTCAGTCATCCCTCGGACTTTTACTCTCCGACAACCCGACCGGCTTCCTTGAGCAGGCGGTTGCGGTTCAGCAGGTTTCGCGTAGCCAGAACACCAGCCTTCGTCGCATTCAGACGGCTCAATTGTCACTCGCACAGGCCGAAATTCAACTGTCTCAGCAGAAGGCCGCCGCAGCCGCGGCTAAGGCTGAGATGGCCAAGCGTCGCAGTGACATCAACAGTGCCGTCGCTGACACCGAGAAGCTCCTGTCCTCACTCAAGGCTGAGGAACGTAAGCGTCTGGGTGAGGCAGCAGCACGCGCACGTGCTGCCTCTGCGGCCGCAGCGGCGTCGGCTCGAGCCCGTGTTGCAGCGCAGTCCGTCGCGACTGACAACTCGAACAACAACTCGAGTTCGAGTAGCGACAGTAATAACAACAGCAGCAACGACAACGGTGGTGGTTCCAACGGCGGTGGCTCATCGTCATCGCGCGCCATGATCGCTGTGAATTACGCGCTCTCACAGGTCGGCAAGCCGTACAGCTACAACGCTCAGCCCCCTTACTCATGGGACTGCTCAAAGTTGACCGCAGCAGCGTGGGCCCGTGCCGGTGTCTACCTCACGGCACTTTCGTGGGCTCAGGCGAACGAGATGCGTCACGTTTCCACAAACGACCTTCAGCCCGGCGACATCCTGTTCTACTTCAACGGCGCCCATCACGTTGCCATGTACATCGGTGGCGGCATGATCGTCGAGGCTGCAAGCCCTCGCTCCGGAGTTCAAGTCACCAGTGCTTGGAATCGTTGGAGCAGTTCACACTTCAGCTTCGCAGGACGTCCACTCGGCTAAAGCCGCTTTGAAAGCCGTTCATACGCCGGATCAACACATGGCGTGGAGGGTTTACGCGTTGGCGGGACAGTGAGCCTACGAAGCGGGAGCAACCTCGAGCGTAAGAGTGACGACGTCGCCGACGTCGATCTGCTCAGCCTTGCGGATAGCTGCCTTCAGCGGCACGAAGTATCCGCCATCCTTTGGAAACAGTGCGGTGTAGAAATCGGTTTCACCGACGGTGACGTTGACCGGAATCATCCCCCAGCCATAAGTCACAATGGACGAAATCGCCTGCAGCTCAACACATTCGTCAGGCGGGACGGCGACGAAATGAAAAGGCGACGGGCCACGCCAGTAGAAGACTTCCGCTGAAAATGTCACGATCACTCGATCAGAATAGGCCAGCTACTTGCCGGCAATCCAGCGTTCAATTCCTGCCGCCAAGCCAGCCGCGATGCTCTGACGACCGGCGGCTGATTGGGCCTTGGCCGCGTCTGTTGCATTCCGCATGTTTAGAGTTTCAACAATCACGATCGGGATCGACGCGACGTTAAGCGTGCCCTGCTGCTTATCGGGAGCGATGTTCGGATGCAGATACGTTGAGCCGATTTGTCCATGCGCAGCGAGGCCCTTCAAGACATCACTGGCAAGCCGATAGGACTGCTTGGCCTTGGACGACGAGGTGTAGCCAGCCTTAACCGCTGGCGAGTACACGAATGCACCGTGGCCTGACGACGGCCCGCCATCTGCGTGAATCGATACTCCGAGATCAGCACCCACTTGGCCACCGAGCAATCCACGAGCCTGAATACACGGACCAAACGTCGACCGGCTGTTCTGATCGCGAGTGAGCACCACCTTTGCGCCCGCCGCCGTGAGGATTTTGGTGAGCCGCTGAGCAACATCGAAGGTATACGTCGCTTCTGCATAGCCCTGATTCGTGGCGGTTCCCGTGGTGTTACAGATCTTGTCTAGACCAACCCAATAGTGATGGTTGATCTGGGAGGTATGCGTTGAGTTGCCGATGTTGTGACCTGGGTCAATCAGGATCGTGTGACCGCTGAGCGCACCGCGCTTCGTCGGGCTGAATGCCTTCGGCTTTGGCCAACTCGTCGGCCACGAAGCAGCTGCACCCTTAGCGCCCGACGGCGACCAATTCGGATACCACCAGTGCTTCGGAACACTCGTCCTCGCCGGCGTCACGATAACTGCAGGCAAAGACGAGCCGTTCGAAGTAAGCAACGGACTCGTTGTCGGGGTGGCCGTGGGCGCAACGGCCACTGACGTAGAGGCATTCGAACATCCCGACAGAGCGAGAGCGCCAATCAGCGAGGCCGTGACAAAAGCTTTCATGATCCGAATCATCCCCATCTTTACGAATCGACTAGCCCATTAAGTGTTACATGTGCGAACCGATGGTCCGAGCCACGACTGAAGTCAGAAAAAGGACCAACCGGCGCTAAAGTCAGCACCCACCAACGGACGAGAACAAATCGGACATCGAATGGATTGTCACTCAACGGGGGTTGGAACAGATGGGTCACGGAGCCGCAGCACTTTCGACGCTGCCTGCGAATCTCGCGTATGAGGACGCGCTCACATCCGTCGCCATGCCCGCATCGAACCTGCTCCAGACGCAGTTGCTCACCGATGAACCCACGCAGGCTCGCCCCACAGCTATCGGCGCACGCCATCAGGCTCTTGGTCGTCATCAGACGGGCCGGATGTTTTCAAGGACTCGCACACCCGAATGGTGGCGCCCAGTTATGGTGGCGTACTCGATCGTGGTGATGGTATCCATCGTGATCGTGAAACTGGGCCTGCTATCTGCGGCGAGCCAGAGTCCAATCCTGAGCATCTACGGGCTGCTAGTGAGCACCTATCTCACGTCCAACATCATCCTGGCGCTGAAGTACCGCGCCGAAGATCCGATCGATGACGTTGATCTCCTGCCCTCGATCGCTGTGATCGTTCCCGCCTACAACGAGCCCGCCGGTTCAGTGGCAACAATCGAGTCAATCCTCACCTGCGATTACCCAGCGAACAAACTGCGTGTGATTGTCGTAGACGACGGGTCAAGTGACGGCACGTGGGACGCCGTCGCTGCATGTGCTGCAAAGGATTCCCGCGTCACCGCCCTGCGCATGGAGCGCAACGGCGGCAAGCGCGCGGCGATGGCAAATGGCTACCGAGCACTGTCCGGGCAGCCTGTCGTCGTCTTCGTTGATTCCGATACGTTGCTTGAGCGCACGAGCCTGCGCGCACTCGTCACACCGCTGGTGACCCGTCCAAACGTAGCGGTGGTTACTGGCCACGCCGATGTTGCCAACCCGGGCGAATCGTGGCTGGCGCGCCTACAGCAGGTCCGCTACTACGCTGCATTCCGGTTGGTGAAGGGTGCAGAATCCGTCACTCGAAAGGTGACGTGTGCATCGGGATGTTTCTCCGCGTATCGGTTAAGCGTTCTCGACGAACTGATGGACGATTGGCTCGGCCAGATGTTCCTTGGGCAGCGTGCGACGTACGGCGACGACCGCGCACTATCAACCAACACACTGGCCGCTGGCTACGACATCGTTTACCAAGAGAACGCAGTGTGTTGGACGAACGTACCGACCGTATGGAAGGTGTTCTGGAAGCAGCAGC
This sequence comes from Actinomycetes bacterium, assembly GCA_037129655.1. Classification (GTDB taxonomy): domain Bacteria; phylum Actinomycetota; class Actinomycetes; order S36-B12; family CAIYMF01; genus Longivirga. The sequence continues at coordinate 5,281 of JBAXUN010000045.1, read as the reverse complement.
TTCGTTGGAAGAAGTCGTGGACTCGCGAATCAATCCGACTGATTCCATTCGCTTGGCGGCTCGGCGTAATCCCCGGTATTCGTGCTTATGTATCGATCCTGCTTCAGCTCGTCGGACCACTCGTCGTGACGTACTCGATCATTGTGCGTCCATTCGAGAATGGCACACCGGCATGGCTTTACCTTGCAGGCATCCAAGCCATGGCAACGCTTTACGGCCTGTTCTACGGGGTGATGCGCCGCCAATCATCGTGGTGGCCCGGAGTTGTTTATGCAGTCATGTACACGGTTGTCATGTCATGGCAGGTCTATCTGGCGATGTTCAAACTGAAGGACACCTCGTGGGGAACGCGCACGTCAGACACCGGACAGGACGATGACGAGATCCCAGGTATCTCTGAGCGGGTGGACGGAGAGGGACGCAGCCTAATCTCACGCAGCCCTATTGCACCGACCGAAGAACAGCACTGGGGCGTCGGCTTGCTTGCCGTTCCTTTGACCGCACTGCCACTCGTGCTGTGTCTGATTTGGTTCTTCACCTCAGCCACCGGTCGTGCCTACTAGGTCCGTTCGGCATCAACACCAGTGCACGACCGCAGAGACGCGTTCGCTGATCTGCTCGTTTCGAGGGGGAAACATGATCTACCTAGACGTGGCTTCAAAGTCACCGATAAGCGAACTAGTTACACGGTTGACGCAGACCCAAAGCCGGGCGCTACTGCGGATGTACACAGATCACGAGAACTCACTTGTACGTGCAACCGCGCTCCGTGAGCTCGCACGTCTCACCGATGTGGCGGCATGACAATGAAGCGCCTACTCGTAGTGTCCGCTTGTGTAGCCGTGTTCGCTTCAACCCTAGGAGCTACTGCGGCATCCGCTGATCCCGCACCTGGGTGCGAGATTTCGATCTCGAACGTGCGGCTTGCGGACGCGATGGCGCATGTCCAACCGAAGACGGCGAATAGTCTCGTCTTCTCGTGGACGGGAACTGCTACTCAATGCACGAATCCCATCTCGGTGAGTGCCGAACTACGTCAGGTGGGCGATCCGTCGTCTGTTGAGGGCCTAGTGAACACGGCGCTAGAACTCAAAGGCTCAACGGTTTTCGACAGTCTCGGAGCGGGTCGTGCATACATCGTGACCGTCACTGCTACTGACGGCACAGTCAGCGCAAGCTCGTCGTCGTCTCCCACATCCACTCTTCGTGGTGTTGCAGACACGGTGCAGTTTACGAACGGTACGAAGGCTGGCGCGCGGCCTGGTTCCATCCAAATCGCAGGTGTTGCAACGGATTCGGGCTACCCAATCGGTGCGCGTCCGGTAACGCTGTGGGTTGCGCCATTTGGCACTGCCGCGGCTAAGCAGGTTGCCAGCACGACTACTGACTTTGCAGGTGCTTTCAACTTTTGGCTGCACGTGACGTCCAACTCGCGAGTGACCGTCAAGGTCGACGGCGTGAGCACACCGACGCGGATCATCACAATTGCTTACAGGGTCTCCGTTCGCGCCACACCAGCGACGATTCGTACGAATCGAGCGGCCATCATCACCGCCGGGATTAGCCCGTCGCGACGAGTTCTCGTCAGCCTGTATCGCTTGAACGGTAAGAAGTGGGCAATCGCAGCCCGCACCTACTCATCAGCTGCGGGCGTGGCGAGGTTCTCCGTTCGACCGACGCGCAAGACGGTGTACCGGATCGTCGTACCGACGGACATTCACAACACAACTGCAGCGGCTGCCGTCGTTGTTAGCGTGCGCGCTCGATAAGCATTCACCAACCGACCAAGGACTATCTTCGTGACGTACCAAACCTCCACCATTCGCAGCCGAATCTGCGCTTTGGCGCTGGTGTTTTCCGCTGCGGCCGGTGCGCTTTCCATTGCGCCGGCTGCGGCAACACCCGGCATGCCGCCGTCGACAGCGGCCTCGACGGTAGCGGTCACCGCTAAAGCCGTTCACCCCGTCTCGCTTCACCTCTCCTACTCAGCCACCCGCGACCTGACGTACAGCTTCACCGCAGACAGCGGTCAGAAGTTTCAACTCATCGCCTCGCCACGGGTGAGTTTGCAAGGCGTTGGGACGATCGTTCGGCCAGTCACTGCCGCGGCGAACGGCTCCAACCACATCGTAATGACCGTGCCAACACGAGGAATTTGGTACACCTCGATTCAGCAGATCACTCCGATTCCGTTAGTGCCAGTCGACATTACGCGGGTGAACGTCGGTGGCACACCGGCTGCGATGTTGTCGGTTACTGCACGTCAAAGCCGTGGCCGGCTCACCTTGCGGGTTCCTAGGCGAACGGGTGCCACCGAGTATCGCCTTACATGGCGCGCAGCGCACACGTACACCTCAATCGTCACGATGCCTGCGGCCGTCACTCTCGCACTTCCCGCTGGACGTTGGACGGTTGAGGCGCGCATTCCGGAAACACCAAGCCATCTCGCCGGTCTTTGGTCAGCGCCCGTATCGCTTACGTCTACCGCTCTAGTTGGCACACGTCCACGAGCGATCAGTCATGCGGGGCGAGATTCTGCGGGGCGACCGCGCATCACTTTGCCTCGTCCTGCGAAGACGGGCTACTGGGTGACGAGTGGTGCTCGTCTACTAGCTTGGGTGGCACCGAGCGCGAAGGCCACCTCCACACCCTTCTCAATTCCACTTGGCTGCGGGGGTGTGGCAACCGTCACGGTTCGATCAATTGACGCCTACGGCCACGTATCGCGACCCTCCCCCTCGGCACGGGTCAACCGCCCAGCCTGCGGCGAGTCGCTTATCCCCTCTGCACCAAGCGATATGCAGGTACAGACCGCGAACGATACGTCGATGACGCTAACGTGGCAGCCCACTCCCGACGCCACAGCGACGAGTTACCTACTACTGCGTAACGGTGTCGCGGTCGGCGGCCTGACAACATCAAGTGGGCAGATCACACAGTCCTCACTCACTCCGACTACCGACTACACGTGGACGCTCTTCAGCCGCGACGCACAGGGACGCTATTCCACTAACGCAACGTCGATCACCGCGCCAACTCTCGCGCCACCGCAGTCGACGGGTGACGTGCGCGCATTCATGTTCGCGAACACCGATACACAGAATTTAGGAGGCGTGGACGGCGTATCCCTCTCCGACGCACGCGCACACTACATGTCTCTGCACACTGTGTATCCGACGTACTTCCACGTGAATGAGCCAACGCGTTCAACCGATTGTCAGCAGATCGTATGCGGGAGCACGCAGCCGCGAATTGATCGTTGGTTCCAAGCGCGTTCAGTGACGGTCGTCCCGCGACTTGTTGCCGACGATCTCGCGAGTCTGGAAACGCTCTGGACGACAGGTGATTTGCGTCAAGCCTTTGCGGTAGCTGTTGCAGATGCCGTTGACGCTTCAGGTGATGATGGGATTCATATCGATCTAGAACCGTCGTATCCAAAGACGGGTGACGCGAAGGTCCCCGGAGATACAGCATCTGCTCGCGCTGTGCGATTTGCCGCGAATCTCACAGATGTTGTTCAGCGCATTAGTGCGCTGCTGCATACGGAGAACAAGGTTGTTTCCATCGCAGTGCCAGCCAACTGGTGTAACAAGTCACGCAGCACGATGACCTGGCGAGTCGACTACTGCACGGCGCTATCGGGCGATGCCCTACTTGCCGATGCGAGTGTGACCGCACGTCCGCGACCCAAGCTTTACGACGTACCCGGTCTGCTGCTGGCATCAGATGAACTCTGGGCGATGATGTGGGGCCAACACTGGTCGACGTCCGAGCCTGGAGCTTCGGCCGAGAACGACTGGCTGAGCGCTGGTGCCACGTGGCTTGCGGCTGTTGCTGACAAGACGCTGCGCGATAACCCCGGTGCGTCAATTGCCCAAATCACATTGGGGCGCAACATGTATGGAGCCGCCTACTCGTACAAGGTTGTCGGCCAACCAATCACGTCCACCGCACCGGCCGCCTTCCCGACCGTGCCAACTACCAAGTGCTCCAACGGTTCTGCTGCCCGCGCCCTGATGCGTGATTCAGGGACGGCTGGCGTATTGAAGATGCAGTGGGTATGTCCGATTGGGTTTAGCGACAAGTTTGAGTATTCCGATGCGCTTTCCACGATCGCGCGTATGCATGCGGTGGCGCTCACGTACTCCACCGACGATGGCGAGTCCCGGACAGCGCTCGTGCCCAGCACTTCAACAGATCCGTGCCAAGCAGCACTGGCTGCAATCTCGGCGGGTGCGCAGTGTGAGCTCTGGGTGCCCGACGTCCAATCACAGGCGTACGCATCTTCGGTGGCGATGTCATATGGCTGGCATGTGGGTCTTTGGCGTCTCGGCCGTGAAGATCAGCGGATCTGGGACTTGCCAATGTTCGCTCCGGCTAACGGGGGCGCAAGCTAGGGCTCTACTACTCGGAAGTCGCACTTGAGTCACGTGCCGCAGACCCTGACGCACACTGCGTGCTGACGCTGCCGTACGGTCTCAATGTGGCGAACGCAGATACTCAATGACCGCATTGATCGGCGGCTTACTCGCAGCGCTCTGTTGGGGAACTGCAACTACGTTCGCCTCGCGTGGTAGTCGGATAGCTGGTGCGGCCCCGGCGCTCGCATGGCAGGTCGTCATCGGTTCTATCTTGATTACCCCGTTCGTGATTGCGAACCCGAACCCAGCACCGCAGGGTGGCCAGTGGTGGTTCTTGATTGTTGCTGGTGTCGGGAACGTCGTCGGCTTACTCCTAGAGTTTCAGGGGTTTCGGACCGGTCCGGTCGCCGTCGTGGCCACACTGGCTTCACTTGAGGGCGCGGTCGCTGCAATCGTCGCGATAGTCTCTGGCGAACGTCCACCGATGGTCTTCCTCGCGATCCTGCCGATCCTAGTAATCGGTCTTGTCATGGTGACTCTCCAGCCAGCCAACGTGACGTATACGCGTAAGCAGTGGACGCAGGCCGTTGCCTTTGGTGCTGCATCGGGTCTGTCTTTTGGCCTGAGCCTATTTGCGACCGGCCGAGTTTCTGAAAGCGTTTCGACAGTGTGGGCGGTAATGCCGTCTCGAATCATCGGCGTGATTGGCCTGACGATCCCGCTGCTGTTGATGGGCAAGCTGCGGATCCCGCGGGCGGCGATTCCGTGGATCGTGATCAGCGGCGTTGGCGACACCCTGGGGTTCGTCGCGTTCGCGATTGGTAGCGCACACGGCATTGCCATTGCAGCGGTTCTTGGCTCTCAATTCGCCGTCGTCACGACCATCTTGGCGGCCGTCGTACTTAAAGAGAAGTTGAACG
>JBAXUN010000044.1:0-17415 GCA_037129655.1 Actinomycetes bacterium | reverse complement strand
AGAACGGTGAAGGTGGTTACGTCGCTGACGAGAAAACCCTCGATCAACTTGAAGCCGAGGGGCGCATTGTTGCCCGCTACCTCGACATCAACCCCAATGGCAGTCGTCGTGACATTGCCGGCATCACAAATGAGCGCGGGAACGTTGTCGGTCTGATGCCGCATCCCGAGCACGCGGTTGAGTCATTGACTGGCCCTACGACCGATGGTCTTGGCTTCTTTACATCCGTATTGACGAGTCTGGTGAACCGATGAGCCGTCACGTAGACACAGTTACCGATGCTGCGGCTGACCCCAATGCTGCTCAGCCATTTGCAGAGTTGGGCTTGAAGCCCGATGAGTATCAGCAGATTCGCGAGATCCTTGGCCGTCGACCAACCTCGGCCGAACTCGCCATGTACTCGGTCATGTGGAGCGAGCACTGCTCGTACAAGTCGAGCAAGGTGCATTTGAGCCAGTTTGGCGACAAGAAGCCGCAAACCGATGTCCTGCTGGTCGGAATCGGCGAAAACGCTGGTGTGGTTGATATCGGCGATGGCTGGGCTGTGACGTTCAAGGTCGAGTCACACAACCACCCCTCGTACGTCGAGCCCTATCAGGGTGCCGCCACGGGCATCGGTGGAATCGTCCGCGACATCCTCTCGATGGGCGCGCGCCCGGTTGCTGTGATGGATCCGCTCCGCTTTGGAGCGGCCGACCACCCCGATACACGTCGCGTTTTACCGGGTGTGGTGGCCGGTATCGGTGGATATGGCAACTGCCTAGGCCTGCCGAACATCGGCGGTGAGGTTGTCTTTGACTCTTCCTACCAAGGCAATCCCCTCGTGAATGCACTTTGCGTAGGCACTATGCGGCACGAAGATATCCACCTCGCGAGCGCTAAGGGTGTAGGGAACCTCGTCGTTCTCTACGGTGCCAAGACTGGTGGCGATGGCATCGGCGGCGTCTCGGTGCTTGCGTCGGAGACTTTCGACGAAGGTGGCCCGGCGAAGCGACCAAGTGTTCAAGTGGGCGATCCGTTTATGGAGAAGCTGCTGATCGAATGCACCCTTGAGGTACTGCACGCAGGCTTGGTCGAGGGTATTCAGGATCTTGGTGGTGCTGGAATCTCATGTGCCACAAGTGAATTGGCGAGTAACGGTGAAGGCGGCATGCACGTTCGCCTTGATGCCGTTCCGCTGCGTGATGCCACGCTTACCCCTGAAGAGATTCTGATGAGTGAGTCCCAGGAGCGTATGTGCGCTGTTGTGACACCAGAGAAAATCGACGCGTTCCTAGCGATCTGTCGCAAGTGGGATGTCACCGCAGATGTGATCGGTGAGGTCACCTCAACAGGTCGGTTGGTCATCGAATGGCATGGCGAAATCATCGTCGACGTGCCACCTCGCACGGTGGCTCACGATGGACCCGTCTACAACCGCCCGCTTGCCCGTCCGGATTGGCAGGACGCTCTAACCGCTTCTGGTTCAAGCAATTTGGCGCGGCCAACAACAGCAGCAGAGATCCGCGACACAGTGCTCACGATGGTGGCGTCACCGAATCTTGCGGCAAAGACGTGGATCACCTCGCAGTACGACCGCTACGTACTCGGCAACACCGTTCTTGCACAGCCTGAGGATTCAGGCATGGTTCGAGTAGACGAAGTGACTGGCCGTGGTGTCGCCGTCTCTACGGACTGCAACGGTCGATTTGCGAAGTTAGATCCTTACAACGGCGCCAAACTCGCCCTCGCTGAGGCGTATCGCAATGTTGCCGCAACCGGCGCTGCGCCATTGGCCGTCACGAATTGTCTCAACTTCGGTTCCCCCGAAGACCCAGCAGTTATGTGGCAGTTCAGTGAAGCCGTTCGTGGGCTTGCGGATGGTTGCCTAGAACTGGGTACTCCTGTTACCGGTGGCAACGTTAGCTTCTACAACCAGACCGGCGATACGGCGATTCATCCCACGCCGGTGGTCGGCGTCCTCGGTGTGATCGAGGATGTCAACAAGCGCACCCCAATGGGCTTTTCCGCGGCGGGTGACGTCGTACTCCTACTCGGCGAAACTCGTGACGAATTTGACGGTTCAGAGTGGGCACACGTTGTTCATGGTCACCTTGGTGGTGTTCCGCCGCAGGTCGACCTGGCAGCGGAAATGGTGTTGGCGGCCTTGCTCGTCGACCTCGGTGGTCGTGGCGTCCTGACGGCCGCACATGACCTTTCGGACGGTGGGGTCGCTCAGGCTCTAGTCGAGATGGCGTTGCGCCGCGGTGTTGGCGCGACAATTTCCCTTCCGACAGATACCGATGCGTTTGTCGCCTTGTTCTCTGAATCAACTGCACGCGCCATCGTCACCGTGTCACCAGCCAATACGGACATCGCCATCGCGGCGGCCACTGCTGCTGGTGTTGTCGTGACGCGTATGGGATCAGTCGCTGACGCTGGTAGTGACATGGTGATCAACAATGTTGCCGGAAGTTCTGTGACGTTGAGCCTCGATGAGCTATCGCAGGCATCTGAGGCCACGCTCCCAGCGCTGTTCGGATAAGTCGAAACCGAGTTGATCGGGTAGTTCGTCGAGGTGCGGGGGAGATGCCGGTGTCGTGGTCTGAGACCGCAAACGAGGTGCTCGCCATGTACGCGCTGGAAGAAAAACCTCCACGTGATCTCGAAAAAACGGCTGTAAAAGAAAGCCTTGCTCGACTTGTCGAACTTGCACCTGGCCGAGCGGTCGAAGTTCGGATCCCGCCTTACGCGGCTGTGCAAATCATTGGTGGGACATCGCATCGGCGTGGAACACCTCCGGCGGTTGTTGAATGTGATTCCCGTATCTGGTTATCGCTTGCCACGGGAGTTATGACGTGGCAGGAGGCTTTGATGTCTGGGAAGTTGCATGCCAGCGGTGCGCGCAGCGACCTGTCTGCACATCTCCCGATCAGCGACGCCCAGTAGGCGAGCGCGCCCGTTCGGGTTCACCGGGCCGCCAACCGATTTCGACACAACATCGACCTAGTGCTGCCAACTTCGCTCAGTCCGTATAGGGTCGGCGCTGCGCAATGTTGCGGCTGGCCGCGCGCTGTGTCACCGCGAGCGAGGTTTGCGGCAGGAGTGTGTGGACGAGGGGATCAATGTCGATGAGTGACGAGTCCGCCGCTGGCGGGCGCGACGGGGTAGCCGTCCGTATTCGGGGTCTTCGCAAGACCTTCGGTGACGTGGTGGCAGTCGATAGCGTCGATCTTGACATTGCCGACGGTGAGTTTTTGACGCTGCTAGGCCCATCGGGATCTGGCAAAACCACTGTGCTGCGGATGATCGCCGGTTTCGAACTTCCAACTGCGGGCTTGATTGAGCTCGCAGGAACTGACGTTTCGACTCTGCCACCGTTCCAGCGCGACGTGAACACCGTCTTTCAGGACTACGCACTCTTCCCCCACCTCACCGTGCAGGACAACGTCGAGTACGGACTGAAGGTCAAGGGCGTCAACAAGCAGGAACGGCGCGCGCGAGCCGGCGCCGCACTTGAATCGGTTCGTCTCGAGGGCTACGGGAGCCGCAAGCCCAATGAAATGTCTGGTGGTCAGCGTCAACGCGTAGCGCTGGCCCGCGCGCTGGTGAATCGGCCGAAGGTTCTTCTGCTCGATGAGCCACTCGGTGCGCTGGACCTCAAGCTTCGAGAGCAAATGCAAGTGGAGCTGAAAGCCATTCAGCGTGACGTCGGAATCACGTTTGTGTTCGTGACTCACGACCAAGAAGAGGCGCTCACGATGAGTGACCGAATCGCGGTTTTCAATGCTGGACGTATTGAACAGGTCGGCTCCCCGGCGGACGTGTACGAGCGTCCGAGCTCAGAGTTCGTCGCAGGTTTCGTTGGAACATCGAATCTGCTGCGGGATGAGACAGCGCGCAAAGTTCTTGGTGCTGAGGGGGTCTTCAGCATTCGCCCCGAAAAGATCCGCATCGCGTCTCCCGCCACCGACCCATCGAATGACGAACATCATGTTGACGGAACGGTTGCTGAAGTCATCTACGTTGGAGATGCCACCAGGTATGTCGTGGATATCGATCCAGGTGGACGGCTCGTCGCGCTGTCGCAGAACGCTACGACCTCGTCATCGCAGGCACTTGAAAAGCGCGGTCAGCGAGTGCGTTTGCTGTGGGATCGCACCTTCGAATACAAGGTTCACGACTGAACCCAACCGGGGTTCAGCAACGTAACAAAGTCATCACTAACCGGCGAAGTGCCAGTGAAGTCAGATAGTCAGAAGCAAAGATCGTCCCATAAGGCAATCACCTTCCGATCCGGGAGACACAACACGATAGGAGGACGCAGGTGCAGCGAATATCGCGCTTGCTTACGATCACAGCGGCTTCGGCGGCTGTTGCACTGCTAGCGGCCGGTTGCGGCTCTAGCTCAACCGATGGTGGCGCCGGTGCAAGTTCATCACCTACCGGCCGTCCTGCCCCACCGGCGATGACTGCGGCCACTTCTGTCGGCGCCGGCGAAGGTCAACTCAATCTCATTGCGTGGGCCGGTTACGCCGAGAATGGCTCGACTGATCCGAAGGTCGACTGGGTCACCCCATTTACTGAGGCGACAGGTTGCAAGGTCAACGTCAAGATCGGTAACACCTCTGACGAGATGGTCACCCTGATGAAGACCGGTCAGTACGACGGGGTTTCAGCCTCGGGTGACGCGAGTCTGCGTCTGATCTACGGTGGCGATGTTGCACCCGTCAATACGGACCTTGTACCTAACTACGCGACCATCGCAGAGTTCCTCAAGCTGAAGGCGTGGAACTCGGTTAACGGCGTTTCTTATGGCATTCCGCACGGCTGGGGTGCCAACGTGCTGGCTTGGAATACCGCAGCCGTCACAACGGCTCCAACGTCAATGGGCGCTCTCTTTGACGCAAACTCGCCTTACAAGGGCAAGATTTCGATCTACGACTCACCGACCTACATTGCTGACGCAGCTCTGTATCTCATGCGTACGAAGCCTGATCTGAAGATCACGAACCCTTACGCACTCGACGAGACGCAGTTCGCGGCGGCCGTGGAATTGCTCAAGGTGCAGCGCCCGCTCGTTAGCAGCTACTGGGCTGACTACACCCAGCAGGTGTCGTCGTTCGATTCACAGGAGAGCGTGCTTGGCACGTCGTGGCAGGTGAACGTCAACCTGATCAATTCTGATGGCAAGGTCAAGGTCGATTCGGCTGTTGCTTCCGAAGGTGCCACCGGTTGGTCGGACACGTGGATGCTTGCCTCGAAGGCGGCTAACCCGAACTGCATGTACAAGTGGATGGATTGGATCGTCTCACCGAAGGTGAACGATCAGGTTGCCGAGTGGTTCGGCGAAGCACCTGCGCAGACGAAGGCCTGCGATGTTGCTACGGCCGGATTCTGCGATCAGTTCCATGCACTCGATGCGGCTTACGCTGACTCGATCTACTACTGGACGACGCCAACCGGCAACTGCCTTGATGGTCGTGGCGATGTCTGTAAGGACTACGCGGCCTGGGTCCAAGCCTGGACTGAAATCAAGGGTTGATGTCTGCAGTAACAACTGAACCGATGACGAGCCCTCCGTCGGGGGGCTCGTCATCGGGTTCTGCCTTCCTTTACCGTCACCCGCGCTTGCGTCTGACGGGTCTTCTTACCGCGCCGATGTTATGGCTCGGTGTTCTTTATCTCGGCTCCCTAGCCATCATGCTTATCGCGGCTTTCTGGAGTACCGACGAGTTCACTGGCCAACTCAATAAGACGTGGACATTAAAGAACTTTCACACCCTGCTGACCGGCCAGGTCTACTGGGTTGTTGCCCTACGTACGCTCGGTATTGCTGTTGCCGTCACGCTCATCGACATGGTTCTCGCAGTGCCCATCGCGTTTACGGCCGCCAAGGTCGTTAAAAGTCGAGGACTTCGCTACGCACTGGTGATCGCAGTGACGATGCCCCTGTGGGCGGGCTATCTCGTCAAGGGCTATGCGATGGAAACGATGTTCATCAACAACGGTGTCATCGACTGGATGCTCGCTCCGCTCGGGCTCAAGGGACCGGGTCTTGGTATCCCCGCGACGATCTTCTCGCTTGCCTACCTATGGCTGCCCTACATGATTTTACCGATCTACGCTGGTCTTGAACGCTTGCCTGATTCGCTGATGGAAGCATCAGCTGATCTTGGCGCGTCGGCCGGAAAGACGTTCCGCGGTGTGGTTTTACCGATGATCGTGCCGTCTCTGATCGCTGGTTCGATCTTTACGTTCTCACTGACCCTCGGCGACTACATCATGGTGAAGATTGTCGGCGGCACAACGCAGATGTTCGCGAACATCATTTACGACAACGTTGGGGTGGCGAATAATTTGCCGCTTGCCGCCGCGGCTGCGCTGTTCCCGATCACTGTGATCGTTGTCTACTTGCTCGCTGTTCGGCGCAGTGGCGCCTTAGAGAACTTGTGAGCGACGGATGAATCTCAGTAAATCTGCGCGTTGGGGTCTGACGGCTATCACCGGCATCGTTCTGGTCTTCATTTACTTCCCGCTGTTGGTCGTCTTAGTTAACTCCTTCAACGCCTCGAAGGTCTTCTCATGGCCGCCAACATCCTGGACGATGGATTGGTGGTCGAAGGCAGCCACCAATGACGGTGTGCGCTCGGCGCTCTTAACGAGTGTCAAGGCTGGTGTTGGGGCCACTCTCATCGCGATCGTCCTCGGTTCGATGGTTGCCTTCGCGGTCGCTCGGTACGACTTCTTCGGCCGCGACTCGATCAGCTTCCTGGTGATCTTGCCGATTGCATTGCCAGGCATCATCACCGGTATCGCGCTCAACGCCTCGTTCAACACGGTGTTGGTTCCGCTGGGGATTAGTTTCGGCCTCTTCACGGTGATTCTTGGTCATGCCACGTTCTGCATCGTCGTCGTCTTTAACAATGTGGTGGCGCGATTGCGACGCACCGGAAGCTCACTGGAAGAGGCCGCAATGGACCTAGGTGCCGGGCCGTTCCAAACCTTCCGAGACGTTACGTTCCCGGCTGTGCGATCCGCCCTTGTAGCTGGTGCGCTTCTAGCATTTGCTCTGTCCTTTGATGAGATCGTCGTTACGAGTTTCACCTCGGGTCCGGGCGTCGAGACGCTCCCACAGTGGATCTTCAACAATCTGTTCCGTCCAAATCAGGGACCGATCATCAATGCTGTTGCGGCGGCACTTCTGCTCGCGTTCATCGCGCCGGTCTATCTAGCCATGCGGATGTCCGATGGTCCGGGTCGTGTCGTTCAGGTCGGCGCTGAGCCGTAAGCCTTAGCGGCACCACCGGTGAGGTGGATACTGAGCAGGTGAGCGAATCAATCCTGTCGCGCCCGGCTAGCGAGCCCGATGACGTCCTCACGTGGGGTCCGCAGAACGACCAGCTTGCAGATCTGCGCCTCGGCTCGGCGACTCAGCCGCTCATCATCGTCATCCACGGTGGGTTCTGGCGGCCACGGACGGATCGGACCCACCTTCGTTCCATGACTCAGGCGCTCGCTGACTGCGGGTACACCGTGATCAGCCCCGAGTATCGGCGGGTGTCCGGGGATCCTGACATCACGATGGACGACATTCGGGTGGGTCTGCAGGTGCTTCCAACGGCGGTGCATGGCTACTTCGATGGCCGAGTGATCCTGATGGGTCATTCGGCAGGAAGTCATCTGGCGCTGTGGGCTGCCGCCACGTGTCCGCCGCCAGGTCTGATTGCAACGATCGCGTTGGCGCCCATTGCCGATCTTCAGGCGGCGAATACGGCCAATCTCGGCGGGGGTGCATTGATGGATTTCATAGGGGGACCAGTGGAGGAACGATTCGATCTTGATCCAGCCCGGCTGCCGAGCCCGCTTCACCCAACGACTTTGTTCTCAGGGGCGCTAGATGACGAGGTTCCCCCCACGATGTCCGATGGCTACCTACGGGCACATCCGGGGGTTGATTCTCGGGTACTTGAATCGGTTGGTCACTACGAATTCATTGATCCGAACAGCGCGGTCTGGCCGACGATCGTCGCGACTTTGAGGGCTGTTTCGCAGAGGTAGTGAACGGCTCTGCAAAAGACCACTAGACTGAACGATGTGCCACGTGGTGACGGACGTCTGAGTCACGATCTTCTCCCCGGCGAGAAGGGTCCGCAGGATGCCTGCGGTGTCTTTGGCGTATGGGCACCTGACGAGCAGGTTTCAAAACTCGCTTACTTCGGTCTCTATGCGCTGCAGCATCGCGGCCAAGAGTCGGCCGGAATCGCGGTCAGTGATGGCGCCAATGTCTGGGTTTACAAGGACATGGGCCTGGTCTCGCAGGTTTTCACCGAAGCTGCCCTTGAATCACTTCAGGGACACCTCGCAATTGGCCACACGCGTTACTCAACGACAGGGTCGAGTATCTGGGAAAACGCACAGCCAACCTTCCGCTCAACTGCCACCGGGTACCTCGCACTTGGCCATAACGGTAATCTCACAAACACACATGAGCTTGCCCGCAGGGTGCGTGAACGTGAGGGTTCCAATGGGGAGCTACCTCTCGGCGCCTCGCAATCCACCAGCGATACAGATCTACTGACCTCACTGATTGCTTCTCACCCAGATCTGTCTATTGAAGCCGCGGCGATGGCTGAGCTTCCGCAGGTGCGCGGCGCCTTTTCCCTTGTGTTTATGGACGAAACGACGCTATACGCAGCGCGCGATCCGCAGGGAATTCGTCCGTTGACGTTGGGCAAGCTTGAACGTGGTTGGGTAGTTGCAAGTGAGACTGCAGCACTCGACATTGTTGGTGCGTCCTTTGTTCGTGAGATCGAGCCCGGCGAATTGATCGCGATTGACGAACATGGTTTGCGCAGTCAGCGCTTCGCCGAGGCGGACCCGAAGGGCTGCTTGTTCGAGTTCGTTTATCTCGCCCGTCCGGACACGACGATTTCTGGGCATGGCGTTCATGCGGTACGCGTCGAGGTCGGTCGTCAGCTCGCACGTGAATTCCCAGCCGTCGCAGATTTGGTGATTCCTGTCCCAGAGAGCGGCACCCCGGCGGCTGTGGGTTACGCCCAGGAATCGGGTATTCCGTTCGCTCAGGGGCTGGTGAAAAACGCCTATGTTGGGCGCACCTTCATCCAGCCCTCGCAGACCATTCGTCAGCTTGGAATTCGGCTCAAGCTCAATCCCCTCCGCGAGATCGTGGCCGGCCAACGCCTTGTCATTGTTGACGATTCGATCGTTCGCGGTAATACCCAGCGGGCGATTATTCGTATGCTTCGCGAGGCTGGTGCGCGTGAAGTTCACGTCCGCATCTCAAGTCCGCCAGTGAAGTGGCCCTGCTTCTACGGGATCGATTTTGCGACCCGCGCTGAGTTGGTGGCGAACGGCCTGACGATTGATGAGATCTGTACGTCAATCGGCGCTGATTCACTTGGCTACGTATCGCTTGATGGATTGATCGCATCGACGAATGTGGCTAAAGAGCGACTTTGCCGCGCATGCTTCGACGGTGTTTACCCTGTCGATCTTCCTGAGCCCGAACTCTTGGGTAAGCATGTTCTGGAGGGAATTGAATCCCGCGTCGCTGACGCAGAACGCACGCTCGTTCTCGCTGACGATGGACTCACGACGATAATGCAAGCCGGTGGAGCAACCGAGGCGTTGAACTTTCCGTGATCGAATCCACGGGCGTTACGTACGCCGCAGCCGGTGTTGACGTTGAGGCTGGGGAACATGCCGTCGCATTAATGAAGGCGTCTATCGCGCGGGCTCAACGTCCCGAGGTGATCGGTGATTTCGGCGGCTTTGCAGGGCTTTTCGACATCTCAGCGGTTGCGAAGTATCAGCAACCGCTCCTTGCCACATCAACGGATGGGGTGGGCACCAAGGTTGTCATCGCACAGCGGATGGATAAGCACGACACGATCGGAATCGACCTCGTAGCGATGGTTGTCGACGACCTCGTCGTATGTGGTGCCGAGCCGCTATTCATGACCGACTACATCGCGACCGGCAAGGTTGTCCCAGAGCGGATCGCCGCGATTGTTTCGGGTATTGCAGAGGGCTGCCGACAGGCGGGCTGTGCGCTTGTCGGTGGCGAGACCGCTGAGCATCCGGGCCTGCTTGCCGAGGATGAGTACGACGTTGCTGGTGCAGGCACCGGTGTGGTGGATGCGAAGGATCTTCTCGGCCCAGAACGTGTTCGCGTGGGTGACGTAGCCATAGGAATGCGCTCAAGTGGGTTGCACTCCAACGGATACTCGCTGGCGCGCCATGTTCTGCTCGCTCACGCGGGGCTGACACTCGACCAACATATCGACGAACTCGGTCGTAGCCTAGGCGAGGAATTGCTAGAGCCGACAAGGATCTACAGCCTCGATTGCCTCGACCTTGCGCGTGCGAGCGAGGTTGATGTGCACGCGTTCAGCCACGTAACTGGTGGGGGACTCGCGGCGAATCTTGCGCGCGTCATTCCAGACAACATTCACATCCGCGTTGATCGCTCGACGTGGACTCCGTCGCCGATTTTCGACGTCATTCGTCGAGAAGGTTCCGTCGCCCAAAACGAACTCGAAAAGACGTTCAATATGGGCGTAGGAATGATCGCCCTTGTTGGCCCAGATTCCGTTGATGCGGCGCTCAGGCGGTTGGCCGCACGTGGAGTTGACGCCTGGGTTCTCGGCGAGGCGCAGCAACGCGCGGGCGAGGTCGGTGATGCGCCTGCCAAGGGCGGCAAGGGTGGCAGCGTCGAACTTATCGGCGCAGCGCTCTAGTTACGCCGACGATCGGTGACGGCTACTCGTCGTCCTCGTTGTGGTACTTCGCATACGGATCGTCTGCATCGACTTCGCCGTCGTCATCCTCGTCATCGTCAATGACGGTTGAGGACGTTGGCGCCTCAAGGTCATGCTGACGTGAGGCAGACAGCTCAGCTTGCAGAGCACTGAGATCGGTGTTGACCGTCCCGTACTTCAACTCGCGTGCGACCTTGGTCTGCTTGGCTTTGGCCCGGCCGCGCCCCATGGCTCGACCCCCTCACAGGGCTCTCGTGGCCCCTGCTCGACCTACATACTGATGATTAACCGCCTGACGCGGATGTGATCACATCATAATCACGTCTGAGATTCAAGTGTGAGCCGGTGTCCACTTATCCGCAGGTTGAGCCTATATGTGTTACGCCAACCCGGTGAGAATCGCTATCGCCGAACCGGTTTGATGTGACTAGGCCCTTTCGACACTTCGCAAATCGGCTTAAAGGTACTAAAGTGGGAGTTAGTGACGAAAGACTGTTTCCGAAATGCTAGTAGTTGAACGTTCTTCCGGTTAGGGTCAGTCACACGATTTTCGTCAACTGTGAGGATGACATGGCTAGTCGGCTGCCCGAGACAGATGAACTACTCACCCCGGCTGAGGTCGCGGCGCTCTTCCGCGTTGACCCCAAGACGGTGACGCGTTGGGCCAAGGCCGGCAAGTTGACGTCCATCCGCACGCTCGGTGGGCATCGTCGCTACCGCTCGTCGGAGGTTCGCCAACTTCTCGAGGGAATCCCCGAGCAGCGGCTTCCTGGCGACTCAGAGCTTTCCTAATCCGTCTGTCCGTCGATGGTTCGGTTTCTGCGTTCTGACGCCGCGCAGGCTCAGGCGCTGCTCGCTGCCCATGGTGTTGAACTAGTAGCCATCGGCGAGATTGACGAACATACGGCTGTGGCCAAAGTCCTATCCGGTTCGGACGCCGATGTCCGCGTCGATGTTGTGCTGCCAGCGCCCGACGATGTAAGCGCAGACTCGGGCAATGGGGCATGGCACATCAATGCGCAGCATGAAGCGCATACCGTCGTCGACGGTAGTGGCGTAATCGAATTCTGGTGCGGGGATCGGGCTGTGGGTGCGGTGCTAGAGCCGGGCGACATCATGCTGGTTCGGGGCGCCGAGCATCGTTATAGGCCGCTGACTGATCAGCGTTGGTTGATCCGGCATTCAGGTGGGCCGGAGGCGTCATTGATTGCGACAGAGACTGGTCGTTTGTCGGAGCCTTGGCCCGTCGTCACGTTTGACTAAGTGTGCGCTCGAAGCGGCTTGCTTAGCTACTGCGTAACGCAGACTGTGCGTCCAAGAGTGGCGCAAAGTCAACGCAGGCTGAACCTTGAAACGGGTTGTCGACGTCGCGTACCAGCAGGATCAGGTACGTGTATGCCAAGGCAAGGACCCCTGGAACCACCCAGCGCATAATCGGCGAGGTGAAGTCGACGATGACGAGCAGAAGCAGGACGATCGTCACCAGCAAGATCATGAGCATGTAGCCAGCTTTGATGTACGAAGTGTTGCGAATGACCTGCATTCGGCTTAGCGCGTTTGATAGGTCGCCGTTTGTTGCCAGTAGTCGTCCGACGTAATGGGCTGGCGCACCGGCCTTTTCGACCTCGACGATCAACTGCGATGCGTCGGCCTGCGCGGCCCACATCTGCTTGTCGCTGATATCGCCGTGAACCCAATTGACGATGGAGTTCGTCAGCGCCGTGACTCGCGGGCGCACCCAGTCGCCGTCGATTTCCTTAACGCTGAGCCCAGCGCTGGCTAATCCCTCGAGTCCGAGCAGTGATTGAGCGAGCACCGCAGGGAACTTCTCCGACTCTTTGTAGTCGGACAAAACACCAGCAAGCATGAGGCCGACGATGATCGTCGCCCCCGTAATGACCGCACCGGCATCGCTAAAGGTCACCAGCCCGGAAACGTCGAGTGCGTTGTGGAGCACATATCGACCGACTAGGACGACGACTGCGACTGGCAGAGCCCGCAGGACCAACTTCCATTGGCTGCCGTAGGTTGGCGGGCTGTCGATGTCGTGAGGCTCGTCTGTGGGTGTTAATGACACCGCAGCAGTATGCCAGCGGCGGCATCCGCGTCGCCGTTGATGGCACCCTAATGGCCGATCATGTGGTCAAAGTTTCAATGATTTGACTTTCAACTATCTGAACCATAAGGTTGTAATTGAGTCTTCAACTAATCATTGAACGTCAACTTAGGAGTAATGAATGTCTGCACTTCTCCACATTTCAGTAAGCCCGATGGGCGATCACAGCATTTCTCGCGGTGTCGTCGCCGAGTTCGTCGCAGCATGGACTGCGGCCCATGCCGACGGTGTTGTCATCGAGCGCGACCTAGCCGCGAACCCCGTCCCGCACTTGGATGCGGAGGTCATCATGGCCGGGTACGTACCCGCCGATGAGCGCCCCGCCTCACAGGCCGCCAAGCATGACGCTCGCATGGCCTTGATCAACGAGATTCTCGGCGTTGATGAGATCGTCATTTCCACCCCGATGTGGAACTGGAACCTTCCGTCCGTGCTCAAGGCCTACTTTGACAACATCATTATTCCGGGCGTTCTCGATGGCTCAGGTGCTGACGGCCTCCGCGGCAAGAAGGTCACGTACATCGTTGCCCAAGGTGGCTCATACGCCGAAGGTGCACCGCGCTTCGGATGGGATCACCAGACCGAGTACATCCGTCTAGTTGCATCTGCGTTGGGTGCCACGGACATCGAGGTTATTACCTCGGAGTTCGGACTTGCTGGAGTTGCTCCAGGTATGGAGAACTTCCTCGAGCACAAGAATGCGTCGATCATTGCTGCCTCTGAAGCTGCCAAGGTTCGCGCTGCCGCGTAGTAGGTTTTCTGTACTCGCTAGGACTTCAATTAAGGACACGTCACGATGTTGCTGATGATCTTCGGAATTGCGCTCGGGCTTATCTGCCTGGCATCGGCCGCTGGCGATCTCCGGAAGGATCCGAAGGTCACTGAAAGTCTCTACAGCATTGGCGTGAAGGAAAGTCAGTTGCCGGTTCTGGCGGGCCTCAAGGTACTGGGGGCTGCCGGCCTGCTGCTGGGTTTCTGGCTTCCGTGGCTTGGCATCTTGGCGGCGGTCTGCTTGTTCCTGTACTTCCTGCTTGCGGTTGTCGCGCACGTACGCGTCGGCCACAAGATTGCCGAGTTCGGGCCAGCCCTCGGATTGACCGTTATGGCTTTCGTCGTTGCTTACTTCGAGTTTCGACGCTAGGTAATACCGCACGTAGGTTTGAATCCAGCCCTTACTGCCTCGCCACTGCTCGTCCCAACTTTTGGAAGTCTGGGGCGAGCAGTGGCATTTCTATACCCAGTCGTGATCGTCGAACGCGATCACAGCCGTTAGCGAGGTGCCGGCTCGGACGTAGCATGTCTGAAGCACAACGCTCGCAATCCGTTGGTCACTAGCGGCTGGAGGTTCATTGGTTGCCATCGGGCCGCCCACTGATGCCGTGCCCAGTCAGGACGGATCGGTGAGCGCCGTCGACGACTCGGGCAACTCTGATGTCGTTGATCAACGTACTCAGCGATCGGACATTCAGGCGCTGCGAGCAATCGCTGTTGCCACGGTCGTCATCTTTCACCTGTGGCCCGCGGTGTTGCCGAGTGGGTTCATCGGCGTCGACGTCTTCTTCGTCATTTCCGGGTTTCTGATCACCAGCCACCTGGTGCGAGAGTCCGTCACCACTGGTCGGATTTCGCTAACCCGATTCTGGTCGCGTAGGGCAAAGCGATTGCTGCCAGCGGCCTTTACGGTGTTGCTTGTCGTCGAGCTCGCGACGTTCATTTTTGTGCCTATGACGCGTTGGCATCAGTTCTCGACTGAGACCATTGCATCGGCCCTGTACGTCGAGAACTGGTTGTTATCGGCTAATGCTGTCGACTACATGGCATCGACGAACCCGGCTTCTCCCGTGCAGAACTTCTGGACGCTTTCAGTTGAAGAGCAGTTCTACATCGTTGTGCCGTTGATGTTGATCGGGGCTGCATTCATTGCATCGCGAGCCAGTTTGCATCGACGTGGTGCGCTTGCCAAGGTGATCGTGGTTGCGACGGCGGTGAGCTTTGTCTGGGGTGTCTACCAAACGTCGTCCGCGCCGCCGTTGGCATATCTTTCGACGCTCACACGTGCGTGGGAGTTTGGCGTTGGTGCACTGCTTGGGTTTGTGACGTGGCGCATGTCGGGGCCTGTTCGCAATCTGCTGACGGCCGTCGGGATAGCGATGATCGTGGTCGCCGCCTCTGTTCTCGGTTCGTCGTCGTTCCCAGGTGTTGCTGCATTGATACCCGTGATCGGAACGGCCGTCGTCATTGCCGCTAATAGCAACCAAACCACTTGGCTGTCATCGGTTGGATCGTGGGCGTGGGTCGCATTCCTGGGCGCAATTTCATACAGCCTGTATCTGTGGCATTGGCCGCTAATCGTTCTGGTGCCGTTCGTAACTGGTAAGCCGCTGAGTGGCTGGGTGAGTTTGGCTGTTGTCGTGGGCGCGATTGCCGCTGCCACTTTGTCGTATCACCTGATCGAGAATCCGATGCGTTACGCGAAAGTCTTCTCCGATGGTGGCAGAGGTGTTCGTCGAGTTGTGGTGGCTGCGATCGTTGGCTCTTTGGTCGTCATCTTGCCAGGCGTTATTGGCCTCAACAGATCCGAGCACTCGGCAGAGGTGGCCACTGCGCGAGCAGCAGCGTTGGTCGCGACGAACCCTGATTGCCTTGGTGCACAGACGATGGATCCAGCTCGCACACCATGCGTAAATCCGGTTCTCGACAATGTGCTTGTCCCTGATCCGATCGCCGCCGCACGCGATGATTCGAACCGCGCGGAATGTTGGGCGACGAATGGAGTTACCGAACTTCACGTGTGCCCGCTGGGTGCTGGCCCAGGCGTTGGCAAACATCTCATCGCCGTGGGTGATTCACACAACAACACGTTGATTGCAGCGTACGAACAGATAGCCAAGACGAATCACTGGCAGATCGATGTGGCCGGACACCGCGGGTGTTACTGGACCGCCGCAATCCAAGTGCAGGATGTCCAATCCCTCGTCGCTGATTGCGAGGCATGGAAGAAGAACCTCAATGCGTATCTGCTCGCACACCCCGAGTACGACGGCATAATCACCACGTACGACTACGGGCTATCGAATGTCACAGCTCCGACAGGTATGACGCAAGACGAAGCCGTTGTTGATGGGCTTGTGCGGGCATGGAAGCCGTTTGTCGATCGTGGAATACCAATCCTGGCTATCAATGACAATCCGCAGGCCGGTCCTGGCCACGCTGATTGCGTGGTGAAGAACGGGTTGGCCGCGGCACAAGCGTGTGCTGTTCCGGTGGCTCAGGCATTGAGTGCTTTCAACGGTTTGCGGCCGGCCGCGGCAGCGACGAAGGGTGCGCACCTTATCGATCTGACGTCCTACTACTGCAACGACACGAACTGCCCGGCTGTGATTGGGCATGTCGTCGTCTACCGCGATCAGGATCACCTGACTGCGACGTACGCCCGGACGTTGGCACCGTACTTGGGTCGTGCGCTTGCCAACGAACTGGGTTAAGTGTTGGCTCGGCATATGACCGAATCACGACTCGCGCGGCTTCCCCGGCACACCCTCAACGCCGATCAAGCGGAGGTGTACGACCGTATCGCCGGTGGTCAGCGCGCGGCCGGTCCGCAGGCATTTCCTCTTGTGGGCGATGACGGCGCGCTGGAGGGGCCGTTCAATGCCTATCTCCATCAACCCGCGCTTGGCGCAGCATTAGAAGCGCTCGGCGTCGTGATTCGATACGGGACGTCGTTGACGAAGCGCGAACGTGAGATTGCGATCCTGCTGACGGCTGCCGTTCATGATTCTGCGTTCGAGCAATACGCGCATGAGGCCGTGGGTAAGCAGGTCGGACTTTCTGATGACGAGATTCAGTCGCTGCGCGTTGTTGAGGTTGACGTCTTCAGCGATGAGCGGGAACGTTCCGTTGCTGGTGTCGTTGAGGCGATACTCCTACGAGGCGATCTCAACGATGAGGAATACGCAAGCGCGATAACCATTCTTGGTGTGCCGCTGCTCTTTGAAGTGATCATCTTGGTTGGTCATTACGTTACTGCCGCCATGCAGTTGCGCGTCTTCCGGGTAGGTGCCCCGGACGGTCGCAAGCCGGGTGGCGTACCTGAAAGCTAACGTTCTACTGTGCTGGAGACTATGAAGTCGAGTTTGTCGCGCACTCCGCAATCTGGGCACACCCATGATTCAGGTATGGCAGACCACGGCGTTCCCCGTGGGAAGCCTTCATGTTCGTCGCCGCGTGCAACGTCGTAGACGTATCCGCAGCCTGGACAGTGAACGGCACGTGCATCGCGCGGTGCCAATGTCAGGACAGAACCACTCGTGGACGTCTGAGTCTTAGTGGCTGGGGAAATGCTGTAGTGCTCAATGATCTTTTGACGTTTGCGCGGTGACAGATTGGCATGTGAGACGTCACCATCGAGATGGGCAACTACACGTGGGTCCATTACACGTCGCCACATTGCCGGCACTAGTGCAAGCAGGATCATTCCTGCGTAACCGGTGGGTAGCGCGGGAGCTTCTGCCGGATCTTGAAGTGCTTGATAGC
>JBAXUN010000043.1:0-17917 GCA_037129655.1 Actinomycetes bacterium | reverse complement strand
TCGCCGTGACGACCGATAAGTCCGACTTGATATCGACCAACTGGCGGCCGCCAAATGCTTCCATGGTGACGGCCCCCGCTAAATCGGCCAGATGCAGGGCAAAGAGGAGGTCGGGATCCATGTCGAGACTGTATACATAGGGGATAGCGGGGCAAACCTAGGGATCATGATGATGAGACATTCCCAGCGACATCAGTTCGGCTCAGGTCGTCTACGAATCATGTGGGGCGCGGCAGGAATTGTTGCCCTGTCCATGACGGTTACGGCTTGCTCAAGTGGATCGACTCCATCGGTATCCAAGCCTTCAACGTCCATGAGCGCCGACGCGAGCGGGTACCAGGAGGCACATGCCGGAGGAACGCTGACGCTCTTGTCCAAGGCCGCCGGCGGAACCCTTGATCCCAAAATCAACTACACCCTGCAATTCGCCTCGCTCTATCAAGGTGCATACGACGGATTGACCGCCTTCAAACAGGTGGGCGGGACCCATTCGTTCGACATCGTTCCAGACTTAACCGAGGCCATCCCCACGCCAACCAACGGTGGTAAGACCTACACCTTCAAACTTCGCCAGGGCATCAAGTTCTCCGACGGAACCGACGTAACCGTCGATGACGTAGTTGCTTCATTCCAGCGCATTTTCATGGTGTCAAGCCCAACGGCCGGCTCCTTCTACAACGGAATCGTGGGCGCTGATGCCTGCTTGAAGACCCCGGCCACGTGCACCTTGGCTGGCGGGATCAGCGCCGACAAGGCGGCTAACACCGTGACGATCAACCTCACTGCACCGGATCCGGAGATCCTTTACAAACTTTCCTTTCCACACGCGGTTATCCTGCCCAAATCTGCACCCACTACCGACGCCGGAGTAACTCCAATTCCGGGCACCGGCGCCTACGCCTTCACCTCGTACGATCCAACAACGAAATTGGTGATGGATAGAAACGCGTACTTCAAACCGTGGAATGAGGATGCGCAGCCGCGCGGCTACCCCGATCAGATCATCGAAAAATTCGGCCTCACCGTAGAAGCCGAGGTCACGGCAGTCGAAAATGATCAGGCCAACTGGCTCTTTGATCCCATCCCGGCCGACCGGTTGGCCGAAGTGGGCTCAAAGTACGAGGCCCAGGTGCACATCAATCCACTGACGGCGTTCTGGTACCTACCGGTCAATGTCAACATTCCGCCGTTTAACAACCTCAAGGCAAGGCAAGCCTTGAGCTGGGCGCTAGACCGCAATGCGATAGTCAAAATCTATGGCGGCAGCAATCTTGCCCAACCCGTCTGCACCATTCTCCCTCCCGATTTCCCCGGCCACGTGGACAACTGTCAATACACGACCCCAGAGGGCACAACGTGGGTTGGCCCAGATCTCACCAAAGCCAAGCAATTGGTTCAGGAGTCCGGAACCGCAGGACAAGAAGTGACCGTGATCGCATCGGACGACGAAGTCAATCGTGCGGTCGGGGAATACGTGCAATCGGTACTCAACCAGATTGGGTACCGCGCCTCATTCCAAGGTTTGTCTGGCAACATCGCGTTCACGTACACCCAAAACAGCAATAATAAGGTCCAAGTGAGCGTGCAGCAGTGGTATCAGGATTACCCCGCTGCGTCTGACTTTCTTCAAGTGTTACTCGGCTGCGGCTCTTTCACCCCGGGAAGTGACTCGTCGATCAATATCTCGGGGTTCTGCGATAAAACCTTGCAGGCCGAGATGGACAAGGCCCAAGTCACCGAGCAGACGAGCATGCAGGAGGCGAACGCCAAATGGGCTCAGGTCGACAAGGACATGATGGCGGCCGCCCCGATCATCCCGCTGATAACGCCCAAGTTGGTGGATTTCGTATCGAAAGGCACGGGGAACTATCAGTTCAGCAAGCAGTTCTACATGCTGGTGGACCAACTCTGGGTGAAGTGAGATTGCTCGCCGTTCAGTCGCCACGCTCACAGTGCAACGATTGAACATCAATGCAGGTAACGCGTAGTGCGCTAGCGCGGCGGATATGAGGTACTTGCCCTGAGGTAGTGCGGGTGAAATGAACATCCGCTACGGTGAAACACTCCCGAAGAAATGGACAAAAATGAAACTACGCATGATGACGGTCGCGGCATCCGCCGGGGCTCTGACGCTTGCCCTCGCAGCCTGTGGCGGAGGATCGACCCCAGCGCCGAGCAGTAGCGCTGCGACAGGTGGCGCCACCAGTTCCGGCGCAGCTAATGCTGCGTACGACCCAGCCAAGGCAGGTGGAGATGTCACCTTGCTGGCGAAGACTGCCGGCGGCACACTCGATCCCAAGGTCAACTACACCCTTCAGTACTGGCAGCTATACCAAGCCGCTTACGACGGACTGACGGCATTCAAGAAGGTCAGCGGCGAGGACTCGTTCACCGTCGTTCCTGACCTTGCCGAGTCACTCCCCACGGCGACCAACGACGGAAAGACCTATGTCTTCAACCTTCGTAAGGGCATCAAGTTCTCCGATGGCACCGATGTGACGGTTGACGACGTTGTCGCCTCGTTCCAGCGCATCTTCAAGGTATCCAGCCCGACCGCTGGTTCGTTCTACAACGGAATCGTCGGCGCAGATAAGTGCATCGCGACTCCTGCCACCTGCACCCTCGACGGTGGCGTTGTTGCTGATGCAACGGCCAACACGGTCACGATCAACCTGACCTCGCCAGATCCCGAGTTCTTCTACAAGATCTCGGTACCGCACGCGGCGATCAACCCGAAGACTGCTCCGGTGAAGGATGCCGGCACCACCCCCATTCCGACGACCGGCCCGTACATGTTCAAGTCATACGACCCGAACACCGCACTGGTAATGGTTCGTAACCCCAACTTCACCGAGTGGAGCCACGATGCACAGCCATCTGGTTACCCCGACACCATCACGGAGAAGTTTGGTTTGACGGTTGAGGCTGAGGTCACCGCGGTTGAGAACAACCAGGCCGACTGGATCCTCGACTCACCCCCTGCTGACCGCCTTGCTGAAATCGGCACGAAGTACGCCGCACAGGTTCACGTCAACAACCTGACCGCCGTCTGGTACGTCCCGATGAACGTCAATATCGCTCCGTTCAACAACGTCAAGGCACGTCAGGCCGTCAACTGGGCTGTCGATAAGAATGCCGTTGTGAAGATCCTCGGCGGCGAGAAGCTCGCTGCCCCGGTCTGCACAATCCTGCCCCCAGGTTTCCCTGGCTTCAAGGATGACTGCCAATACACCAACCCCGCTGGCACCACGTGGCAGGGTCCTGATCTCGCCAAGGCAAAGGCCCTGGTAACGGAGTCGGGTACCGCCGGTCAGGCCGTCACGATCATCACCACCGATGACGAGGTGAACAAGGCTGTTGGTGAGTACCTGCAGTCAACGCTGAACTCGATCGGTTACAAGGCAACGCTGAAGCCGATCTCGGGCAACATTCAGTTCACCTACATCCAGAACACGAACAACAAGGTCCAGATCAGCCTTTCGCAGTGGTACCAGGACTACCCGGCTGCATCTGACTTCATCAACGTGCTGCTCGGATGTGCATCGTTCACCCCAGGTAGCGACTCGTCCATCAACATCGCAGGCTTCTGCGACAAGACCGGAGTTCAGCCGATGATCGACGATGCTCTCAAGACTGAGCAGACCGACATGAATGCAGCCAACGAAAAGTGGGCAGCAACTGACAAGGCAGCAATGGCACAGGCCCCATGGGTTCCGCTCGTTACGCCTAAGCTGATCGACTTCCTGTCGACCAACGTCAGCAACTACCAGTTCAGCAAGCAGTTCTACATGCTCGTTGACCAACTCCAGGTCAAGAAGTAGTCGGACGCTGATTTCTTCATGGCAATTGGCACTACTGAAGTCATAAGTACGCCCGCCACGCAGTCCACCGGTCCATGGCGGACTGCGTGGCGGGATTTACGTCGCAATAAGGTGGCGATCGGGTCGATCATCGTCCTCATCGTGATCTTCGCGGCGTGTCTTGCCGCCCCTCTATACGCATCTCAGGTGATGCACCTGGACGCCTTCACCTCGAACCTGGATGGGACGTTCACGGTCGGTGGAGTAACCGGTCCAGTAATGGAGTCGTCCACAAGTGGACTCGGCCTAGGCGTTAACCCGATTGGCCCGACGTGGCTATGGAACAACTTCTTCCTCGGCGCCGACAACCAAGGCCGAGATGTCATGTCGCGCCTGCTCTACGGCGGTCGCAACAGCCTTGTCATTGGTCTGGTCTCCGCCATTCTTTGCTGCGCACTTGCCGGGCTCATCGGCATCGTCTCGGGCTACTTTGGCGGCGGACTTGATGCGGTACTTTCCCGCGGCCTCGATGTGCT
This sequence comes from Actinomycetes bacterium, assembly GCA_037129655.1. GTDB lineage: Bacteria > Actinomycetota > Actinomycetes > S36-B12 > CAIYMF01 > Longivirga. The sequence goes on along the minus strand of JBAXUN010000043.1, from coordinate 13,581 downwards.
GTGGGCATTCCCGGTTTACCTACTCGCTATTTGCCTGTCTGTGGTTCTGATCAATCAGTCGCTGACAATTGGTCCGATCACCCTGAACTCTGGCAGCATCATTTTGCCGATTCTGATCATCGGTGTGATCTACGTTCCGTACGTGGCTAGGCCGATCCGCGGACAGGTCATGTCCTTGCGTGAGCGGGAATTCGTGCAGGCGTCCGTGGGCGCCGGTGCAACAGACGGCCGGCTACTTCGGCGCGAGATCCTGCCTAACGTGCTCCCAACGCTCATCGTCTTCCTACCGCTAATGACGGCCATCAACATGCTGACAGAGTCGGCCCTGTCCTTCCTGTCCATTGGTGTTCAGCCACCGGACGCGAGCTGGGGAACGATCATCAACGACGGTGTGGGCCTTCTCTACACGCGCCCCATGGTCGCCATCGCCCCCGGCGTGATGCTGGCGATCACGGCCGTCGCACTCAACTTGCTCGGTGACGGAGTGCGCGACGCACTCGACCCGAAGGCACGTCTGCGAGGCGCGGTCTAATGCTTCGCTTTGCTCTTAAGCGCGCTGTTGCTGCCGTACTCGTCCTGTTCGCGATCTCAGTGCTCGTCTTCCTTATCTTCTTTGCAACTCCTGGCGCCGATCCGGCCGCTCGTATCGCCGGACGCAACGCGAGCCAGGAGACTCTCGCCCAAGTCCGTGAATCCTTCGGCTTCGACAAGCCAATCCCTGTTCAGTACGCGTTAATGATGCGACACCTGTTCATAGATCGAGATCTGACGTCATTCGTCAACCGCGGCGTCGAGGTCATTCCCCAAATCAAGCAGGCAATTCCGATCACGCTTTCACTCGTCATTGGTGCGGCCATCATCTGGATGTTCTTCGGCATCCTCATGGGTGTTGCTGCCACTGCAGGGCGAGGTTCTGCAGTCGACCCACTGATCATGATTATCGGCGTTATCGGTGTTTCACTTCCGGTCTACTGGTTGGGCGAGGTTGTTAACCTCATGACGCAGAGCCGATTACACGATTCACTCTTCTCGTGGGTGCCACCACTTGGTTACGCACCCTTAAGTGACGGGGTGGGACCGTGGGCCTCGCATCTGATCATGCCGTGGATGACTTTGGCCGTTCTCTACGCGGGTATCTACGCGCGAGTATTGCGTTCGGAGATGGTCGGCGCGATGAACGAGGAATACGTCAGAATGGCTCGCGCCAAGGGCATTAGTGAGCGCCGTGTTCTTTGGCGGCACGCATTCCGTACCTCGCTGATCGCCATCGTCAGCCTATTCGGGCTGGATTTCGGCGCACTGATCGGTGGAGCAGCGCTGCTAACCGAGGTCGTCTTTGGCCTTCAGGGTGTCGGCAAGCTCACCTACGATTCACTGCAAAACTTCGACCTTCCGGTGATCCTCGGATGTGTCATGTACGCAGCATTCTTTGTGGTGCTCGCTAACTTCCTCGTAGACCTCGTCTACGCCCTTCTAGACCCGCGGGTGCGCCATGTCTGAGCCATTACTCGATGTGCGCGATCTACGCGTCTCCTTTCGAACGCGCAATGGCAAGGTTGCCGCGGTAGACGGCATCTCCTTCCAAGTTGGGGATGGCGAAGTCGTTGGCCTCGTTGGCGAATCGGGCTCGGGTAAGAGCGTTTCGATGCTGTCGGTGCTACGCCTGATTGACAACCCAAACTGCGTTGTCGAGGGTGAGGTCCTATTCAAGGGTCGCGACCTGCTGACCATGAGCGATGCTGAGATGCGCAAGATCCGCGGGGACGAAATCGCCATGATCTTCCAAGACCCGATGACTGCCCTAACCCCGGTCTACACCGCGGGTTGGCACATTAGCGAGCAGATTCGTGCGCACGAAAAGGTGTCCAAGCAAGCCGCGATGGATCGAGCCGTTCAGCTTCTCGATTCTGTTGGTATCCCCAACGCCAAGGAACGAGTGAACTCGTACCCCCATGAGTTCTCCGGCGGTATGCGTCAGCGAGTGGTAATCGCGATGGCACTGTCGTGCAGTCCATCGCTGCTGATTGCTGACGAGCCAACCACCGCCCTCGACGTCACGATCCAGGCGCAAATTCTAGAACTGTTGCAGAACCTGCAGAGCGAGTTTGGCTCCTCCATCGTCTTGATCACCCACGACATGGGCGTGGTGTCTCAGGTGTCGGATCGCGTAATGGTGATGTACGGCGGCCGTCTGGTGGAGTCGGGGCCACGACGTGACGTCATGCGCGATCCGCTGCACCCGTACACCTGGGGCTTGATGGGCTCGATTCCTCCCACTGACGGAACTCGTGCGCCACGACTGGCTACCATCCCGGGTGCACCCATCTCCGCCACTGATGCCGATCGTGATCGCTGTCTATTTGCCCCGCGCTGCCGGTTTGCTTCGGACTCGTGCCGACCGACACCACCGCTAGTGATGCACACCCCCGGCCACCTAGATGCCTGCGTTCTACCTCTCGTCGAACGACCCGAACGTCGTCGCGAAGCATTAACCCCGGTCGAGGTGACCCTGTGACACATCCAACGCAGGACGCACTCATCGCAAATCGGGGCGAGGCCCCGGTATTGCTCGAGGCTCGCAATGTTGTCAAGCACTTCCCTATTCGCACACCGCAGGGCAAGCAGCAGGTTCAAGCGGTTGACGGTGTTTCACTCAAGGTTCGGGCCGGTGAAACTCTCGGTCTCGTCGGCGAAAGTGGTTGTGGTAAATCAACATTTGGCCGCTGCCTCGTTCGCTTGCTCGACGTCACCAGTGGTCAGGTGTTCTACGATGGCGAAGACATCACAGCAATGTCCCGCAAAGACCTGCGTAAACGCCGGATGGATTTCCAGATGGTGTTCCAGGATCCGTATGCCTCATTGAATCCGCGTCGTCGCGCCGCAGCGACCGTCGAAGAGCCAATGCGAACGCACGGACTCGGGACGGATGCGGAAATCAAGCAAAAAGCGATCGAACTACTGAGCGTCGTGGGATTCGATGAATCATTCGCAAATAGGTATCCACACGAGTTTTCTGGCGGGCAGCGTCAGCGCCTCGGCATCGCGCGGGCCCTAGCCCTGCAGCCACGGCTCCTGATCGCCGACGAGCCCGTCTCCGCACTCGATGTTTCGATTCAGGCGCAAGTTCTTAATCTGTTGGCCGATCTACAGGACGACAACAAACTGACGTACGTCTTCATCGCCCACGATCTCGCGGTGGTGCACCACATTTCCGATCGCATCGGGGTTATGTATTTGGGCGAACTCGTTGAGCTCGGCGAATCGACCGCCCTCTATAACAACCCGCGCCATCCGTACACAGAAGCGCTGCTGTCGGCAATCCCGGTGATCGACACTGAGGCTGAAGTGCGCGAGCGAATCGTGCTCACCGGTGATCTTCCCAGCCCAATCAACAAGCCACCCGGGTGTGCATTCGCTGCGCGCTGCCGCTACGTACAAGACGTTTGCATCAAGGAAAAGCCACTGCTGCAGATTCAGTCAGACGGACGCGAAGTCGCGTGTCACTTCCCGGTTGGCACCTAGTCGGACTGCATCGAGACGACTGTTAACGCAGCGCGGAAGCATCTCAAGCAAAGACAGATGCGAGATCTGACGCTTGTGCACGAATAGCGCCCTCGTACATCTCGAGATGCACTTCGGTGAAGTGCCCGTCGGTGGCCTCTACCCAATCGAGATGTGGATTTCCACCCTGCAGGACCGCCGCAACATCATGGCCAACCCGAACGGCGAGCGAGAGCGGATCATGGATCTGGTCAACACGGTCGTGATGAGAAGCCGCAGCGGCTACCAGCGGCTCAGGGAAATGCCAGCGGACGAACGCCTCGCGAGTGATGTGCTGATGTGTCAGTCCATAGGCGGAAAATTCAAGGGATGGAAGCGAATCAGGATGTTCGGCTAAATCACTTAAGAGTTCGTAGCCACCCTCGGTCACCTTGTAAAGCAGCGATCTGCCCATGTCCGAAAGTAGCCCCGCGCTGAATGCCTCCTGCCTCGGTGCACCCATTTGCCAGGCCACACTTTCCGCCGCATAAGCGTGAAGCAGCGAGAACTCGCTCCAACGCTCAGGTACGCGATCCCACGCCATTGCCGAGGCCATCGTGAGTGTACGAATCGAGGTAAACCCAACGATAGTGATGGCCGATTGGAGCGACGTCACCGAACGGCTGAGCCCATAGGACGCCGAATTGGCTAGCCGCAGCACTCGCGCAGTTAACGCTTGATCGCGGACGAGAATTCGTTCCAAGCGCGCCGAAGACCCGTCGGGTGACCCAAGTTCGGCCAAGATGCGGCCGAATTGCGATTGGTCGCTACTGACCATGCCCGCCTCAACGAGAATCTCTTCAAGGAACTGCGCCGCCTCATCGGATAGCGAAGCCCCCGCCACTCCCGCAGCATCGAGATCACTCATAAAGCACTCACCCAGGCCCTCCAACCGTGTACTTGCCTATCGGCGAGCACATCGGGGTACCTGAAGGAATTCAGCCAATCAGTGGCGCATTAGTCCTGAGCGGCCAGGAACGTCGAGACGACCTCGCGGAACCGCTCCGGCTCCTCAACGTGCGGCATGTGGCTCGACTCGTCGAACAAGACCCATTCCGAACCGGCGATCTGCTGGTGAATGGTGTCCACGATCAACGGAGTCGCCTCGTCGTACTTACCCGACACGAGCAGCGTCGGCGCAGTGATCTTGTGCAACTGATCGGTGATATCCCAATTCTTCAACGAGCCGATGCAGTGGAACTCTGACGGGCCATTCATCGTGTGATACACGGTCGGGTCTTCTGCAAGCTTGGTAAACGAGTCCGTCACGCACTGAGGCAATGGCACGCGACACACATGGTTTGCGTAGAAAACATCCATCGCCACTTGGTACTCCGCAGAGTCAGTGGTGCCCGCGTCTTCATGTGCCAACAACGTCTCATCGACTCCTGGCGGAAGTGCGGCCCGCAACTTCTTCGCCTCGGAAACCCACAGAATCATGCTCGACGGTGAGTCGCAGATTCCAAGGGAGACCAAGCCAGCCGGCTGATCAAGGGCGTACTCCATCGCAAGCATGCCGCCCCACGACTGCCCGACGAGGCTGTAGCGCTCGCCAATGCCCAAGTGACTCAGCAGCGCGGTCAACTCATCCTTAAACAGCTGCGTTGTCCAGAAGTCGGCGGGAGCATCGGGCATATGCGTTGAATTGCCACAGCCGATCTGGTCGTAGAGCACGCAGGCGCGACCCGACTCGTTGAGAAGTTCAGCGATCGGAATCGTGTAGTCGTGAGACACACCTGGGCCACCGTGGAGCACAACCACTGGCACCTGCGCAGAGGCGGGATCAAGCTCACCGACGATGCGGTACCACGTCTCGCCGTGTTCCCACGTCATCCGACCTTCACCTGTCAGTGCCATCAGTTCTCCCATCACAAGATCAGTACAAAACCCCCACGCCGGTACATCAGCCTAATGTTTACAGACGTGTTTCGGATGCGCATTAAAAGGTATCGGAAGAAATGATTTCAAAGACGTAAGACGTTGCTCCAGACTCTCCCCAAACAGGGCCAAAACGAGTAATCTGCGCACCAGCGTTGGCTCATTCGGGCTGACGGCAGTTCCTCCGATCCCAGGGAGACACGAGATGACCCACATCTCCGCCACGGTCGACGGAACTCACCGCCAGGGCGAGGTGGAGCCGCGGCTCCTGCTCGTTCACTGGTTGCGTGAGAACCTAGGCCTCGTCGGAACACCCATCGGGTGTGACACGTCCAATTGCGGCGCCTGCACCGTTCTCGTGAACGGTAAAAGCGTCAAGTCCTGCAACGTCCTCGCTGTCCAGGTGGATGGCGCTGAGGTGACGACCATTCAGGGTCTTGCTTCCGAAGACGAATGGCATCCCGTTCAAAAGGCGTTCAAGGAGTGCCACGGCCTACAGTGCGGCTTCTGCACGCCGGGCATGATCATGGCCTCCGTCGACCTGCTTTCGGAGAACCCGAACCCCACGGAAGAAGAAATTCGTGACGGCCTGCACGGCAACCTATGCCGCTGCACCGGCTACCACAACATCGTGAAGGCTGTCAGCATGGCTGCAGCAGAAATGAGTGGTTCCTGATGACTGACACTCTGAACGAAACTGTTGGCGCGATCGGTCGCCCGATCCGTCGCAAGGAAGATGCCCGCCTCGTCACCGGTAACACGAACTGGACCGACAACATCCAGCTCCCCGGAACGCTGCACATGGCATTCCTGCGCAGCTCAATCGCGCACGCGAAAATCGTCCGAATCGACACCAGCGCAGCCCTGGCCGCCGAGGGCGTCATACACGTGTACACAGGTGCTGATTTCCCCGGCCAGCCTGGATCCACCTGCGTATGGCCAGTAACCGACGACATTGTGCTGAGCCACTACCCAGTGATCTGTGAGGACGAGGTCAAGTACGTGGGTGACGTCGTCGCCGTCGTCATCGCGACCGAGAAGTACCTTGCTACTGACGCACTCGATCTGATCGACGTTGACTACGAGGTCCTTCCTGCGATCGTCGACATGGAAGCCGCACTTGCTGACGGTTCACCACTCGTCCACTCAGACAAGGGCACCAACCACTGCTACACCGCACCCGTTCCATTCGGTGGCGATTACGCAGAGGTCAAGGCCAAGGCTGACGTTGTCGTCACCCGTCGTTTCATCAATCAGCGACTCATCCCGACGACCATGGAGCCACGCGCCGTTGTCGCCGCCCCCATGGGCATGACGGATGAAATCACGCTGTGGTCAGCAACGCAGGTGCCCCACATTCTGCGCGTCCTACTCGCACTGCTTACCGGAATCCCGGAGAACAACCTGCGCGTCATTGCTCCTGACGTCGGCGGCGGTTTCGGTGGCAAGCTGCAGATCTACCGCGAGGAAGTTCTTGCCGTCATTCTGGCCAAGAAGCTGGGTCGTCCGATCAAGTGGACCGAGACGCGCAGTGAAAGCATCTTGACGATGCACCATGGTCGCGACCAGATTCAGGACATTGAAATCGCTGCAACCAGCGATGGCCAGATTCTGGGTATGCAGGTTCACTTGCTCGCTGACATGGGTGCTTACCTGCAGATCATCACCCCAGGCACGCCGCTGCTGGGCATGTTCATGTACTCCGGCATCTACAAGATGGAAGCACTCGACTTCAAGTGCACTGGCGTTTACACGAATAAGACGCCAACCGATGCCTACCGCGGTGCAGGACGTCCGGAAGCAACCTTCGCCGTCGAGCGCATCGTCGACGAGCTTGCTGCCGAACTCGGCATGGATCCAATGGAACTTCGTATGAAGAACTGGATCAAGCATGAGGAATTCCCCTACACCACCGTCGAAGGTCTGACCTACGACACCGGCAACTACGAGGCCGCTACGGCTCGCGCACTCGAACTTTTCGGAATGGAAGAGCTTCGTGCCGAGCAGGCTGTACGTCGTGCAACTGGCGACAAGGTGCAGCTCGGAATCGGTATCTCGACCTTCACCGAAATGTGTGGTCTTGCACCGTCTCGCACCCTCGGCGCACTCAAGTATGTCGCCGGTGGCTGGGAGCACTGCACGATCCGCGCCCTACCAACGGGCAAGATCGAGCTCGTCACGGGAACCTCGCCTCACGGTCAGGGTCACGCGACGGCATGGAGCCAGATCGCCAGCGACATCATCGGTGTTCCCGTAGAGGACATCGAGGTCATTTACGGTGACACTGGCCGCTCGCCATATGGCATGGACACCTACGGCTCACGTTCACTTGCCGTCGGTGGCCAGGCCATTAAGGTCGCTGGTGAGCGCCTCGTAGAGAAGGCACGCATCATCGCTGCCCATCAGCTCGAGGTAAGCCCAGACGACATCGAGTTCAATGCCGGCACGTACTCAGTTAAGGGTGATCCAGAGAAGGCCACCACGATTCAGGCGATCGCCTTCTCGGCCTTCACCGCGCATAACCTGCCAGATGGCGTTGAGCCAACTCTGTCGGGCGAAGCAACTGTCGACCCCATGGACTTCTCCTACCCACATGGCACGCACCTTGCGGCCATGGAGGTAGACACCGAAACCGGCAAGGTCAAGCTCCGCAAGTACGTCGCAGTCGACGACTGCGGTATTCAGGTCAACCCGATGATCGTCGAGGGTCAGGTCCATGGCGGACTTGCCCAAGGCATCGGACAGGCGATGTTCGAGGGCGCCGAGTACGACTCAAACGGCAACCTGCTCACCGCTTCGATGGGTGACTACCTGATCCCGAGTTCGGCAGATCTTCCGTCGTTCATCACCGATCGCACCGTCACTCCGTCCACGACCCACCCGCTGGGCACCAAGGGCATCGGTGAGGCTGGCGCGATCGCGTCAACCCCGGCGATCGTCAATGGTGTTGTGGACGCGATCCGTCACCTCGGTGTCAACGATGTCCTCATGCCGACGAGCCCACAGAACGTTTACCGTGCACTCAAGGCTGCAAACAAGGGTGGTGCCGCATGATTCCCTCCGCCTTTGATTACGTGAAGGTCACAACGGTTGACGAAGCAGTTGCAGCACTTGTTGCCGCTGGTGAAGATGCCAAGGTTCTGGGTGGTGGGCAGTCACTGCTCCCCGTCCTGCGCCTGCGCCTCAACGCACCTTCGACGATCGTTGATATCAGCACCGTTGCCGAAATTCGTACCATTACCGACGAGGGGTCATCACTTCTCATCGGCGCCGGTGTCACCACCGACGAGGTTGCGAACAACGCACTTGTTAAGGCTCACGCACCGCTGCTGTCAATGACAGCTGACACTGTTGCTGACCGCGCGATCCGTCACCGCGGAACGTTCGGCGGCTCATGTGCACATGCCGATCCGGCTGGCGATCTGCCAACCGCAGCTGTCGTACTTGACTGTGAGTTCATAATTGCCGGTCCGGGTGGACGTCGTACGGTTTCGGCCGCCGACTTCTTCGTTGACTTCTTCACAACGGCCGTGGGCGCTGACGAAATTCTCGTCGCCGTTCGTGTCCCGAAGGCCGACGGCTGGGGTGCGCACTACGAGAAGTTCAACCGCACCGCACAGGCATGGGCCATCGTCGGTGTCGCAGCACTCGTGAAGGTTGATGGTGGAGTTATCACCGATGCCCGCATTGCACTGACGAACATGGGCCCCAAGCCCGTGCGCGTCACCTCCGTCGAAGCAGCATTGAAGGGTCAGCCAGCAACGACTGACGCGATCACAGCAGCAGCAGCCACGGCTGCCGACGGCAGCAAGCCGACGAGCGATGTTCACGCCGATGCGGAGTTCCGCTCCCACTTGGCGCGTGTGCTCACTGGTCGTGCCATTGCTACCGCCGCTGGTGTGTAAGCACTAGAACGAACGAAGGGTCCCGTCGCATTGTTGCGGCGGGACCCTTTGCATGTCCGAATGTGAATCTCAACCGGGATAGACCTCGAGCTCAGTCGCCTTCGTCGAGAGCCACACGGCATGACCGGCGGCCAAACCCAGTTCGTTAACCGCATTTCGCGTGACGTCCACAACGACCGAGGGCGCACCAGAAACCGAAACTCGCACTCGATCTCCAACAGGCTGAATGGTGTCCACTGAGCCCTGCCAGACGTTACGCGCGCTACCCTCTGGCCGATGTTCATGCAGCGAGATAGAGGTGGGACGAACGGCCACAAGAACCGGGCCGGCCATTGACGCGTCAGGTGCCTGTAGCTCACCACCAGCATCCAAATGCACGATCCCGGCTAATGCCTTGCCGCGCAGCAAGTTCAGGCCCATCACAGAGGCGACGTACGGGGTTGATGGTCGCTGCGCGACCTCATGGGTGGTTCCTTCTTGAGTGACACGACCACCCTCGAGCACCACAACGCGATCAGCGAGCACCAGCGCGTCGAGCGGATCGTGGGTAACCAAAACCGTTGGCCCCGTGAAATGCCGCAAGTGATGTGTGAGTTGGGTGCGGACATCCTGACGAGTGGCTATATCCAGTGCCGACAGAGGCTCGTCGAGGAGAAGCGCACGAGGGTTCGTGGCCAAGGCCCGTGCCAGTGCAACACGCTGCGCTTGGCCACCAGACAGTTCACCTGGCTTGCGGCTACTCAGCGCGGCCAGGTCGAGACGGTGGATCCATTCCTGGCTATCGCTGCGGGCTACCTGCTTACTCGCGCCGCCGCTACGCAGGCCAAAGGCCACATTGTCTGCGACCGTCAGGTGCGGGAAGAGGCGATACTCCTGAAACACCACACCAATGCGACGCTTCGCTGGCTCCATCAAGACGTCCTCTGCCGGGTCATCAACGAGTACGTCACCGAGCCGAATTGAGCCGCGATCAATGGGTGTCAAACCAACGAGCGCTCGCAGCAGAGTGGACTTACCCGCCCCGTTCGGCCCGAGCACTGCCACGACTTCACCGGGTGCCACAGCGAGCGAAACTTCAAGAGTGAATTCACCACGATCCATACCGATGGTGGCATCAATGCCCGCGGCGCCAACGCCAGTCATGACACCGACCCCGTTCTCAGCCACCGATCACGTAGGCCCACGAGAACGGCGATCGAAACCAGCAGGAGTACCAGGCTCAGCGCAATAGCCTGATCGAGATCACCCTCAAGGCCAACGTAGACAGCAAGCGGAAGTGTCTGCGTTACGCCCGGAAGGTTGCCGGCGAATGTGATGGTTGCGCCGAACTCGCCAAGTGCGCGAGCGAAAGTCAGCACTGCGCCAGCAACCAGTGAGGGCCCAATGAGCGGAAGAGTTACCCGACGAAAAATCGTCCATCGACCTGCACCCAAAGTGGCCGCTGCATCTTCGAGTTTCGCATCGAGCCCACGCAGCGCACCTTCGACCGTGATGATGAGAAACGGCATTGCGACGAAGGTTTCAGCCACCACAACTCCGGGAGTCGTGAAAGGCAAGGTAACGCCACAGCACGCGTCAAGGTACTGCCCCACAAGGCCACGTCGTCCGAACGCGAGCAGCAATGCAATACCGCCGACGACAGGTGGGAGCACAAGCGGCACCGTTACGAGAGCGCGCGCAAGCCGGCGTCCGACGAACTCTGAACGAGCCAACATCCACGCTAGTGGCACGCCGACGAGAAAGGCGATAACCGTTGCAAATAAGGATGTTTCGAGGGAAAGCCTCAGTGCGTCAAGACTCGTCTTCGACGTCAGGATCTCAACAAGATGTCCCCACGGAGTACGAACAAGCAGACCCATAACGGGTAGTGCAAGAAACGCGAGTGCCAGAACAGCCGGAAGCGCCACCGGCCACGGTGGGCTGGTGGCAGTTCGACGGCGACGGCTCACGGTTGGGCAAATCCTGCGTTAACGAGGATCGTCTGACCGGCACGTGAGAGCACAAAATCGACGAAAGCCTGCGCCGTTGCTGAGTTTTGGCTCTTGGTGATCGGAGCGATCGGGTAGCGGGTTTCGACATTCTGGGCAGCCGGGATTTCGATGCCCTTCACCTTGTCGGCAGCGGCCTTCACGTCCGTGACGTACACGATGCCGGCATCAACCTCACCTAGTTCAACCTTTGACAACACAGCCTTCACATCAACCTCTTCGGTCGATGGAGTGACCGTGACTTTGTTCTGATCGAAGAGAGTTTGTGCCGCCACACCACAGGGCACATCCTTCTGACAGACAGCTACCTTGATCCCCGGCTTGGATAGATCAGCCAGTGAGGTGACGCTGGCACCACCGGATGCCGGGGTGGCGATTTCCATTGTGTTCGTTGCGAAAACCTCGGTATTAGTTGCATCGCCGGCGGTGGTGACGGTCTCCATGGTCTTCTTACTTGCTGACGCGAACACATCCGCGGGAGCACCCTGGGTGATTTGCGTTGCCAAACCACTCGACGGACCGAAGTTGAAGGTGACGGTGGTGCCTGGGTACGCCTGCTGGAATGCGGTGCCGATATCGGTGAACGCACCCTTCAGCGAAGACGCAGCGAACACAGTTATGGAACCGGAGGCGGCCATCGAGGATGAGGTTGATGACGACGGAGCAGGAGCTGAACTCGTGGGCGCACCCCCCGTCGAGGACGAACACGCAGCCAGTGACACAGCGGCAACAACAGCAAGGATCGCAGCAGAGCGACGCACAGGATTTCCTTTCAAGCGGTGAGAATTACCGGACTAGCGATGTTCAGGGATTTCGATACCGACGTTGGTGGACTTGACGGTGGCAACCGCCAGCACTCCGGGCTCCAAACCAAGCTCGTCGGCGGCCTCACGACTCATCAGCGAGACCATGCGATGCGGCCCGACCTGAATCTCGACCTGAGCCATCACGGTGTCGCGCACTACCCGAGTGACGATCCCGGTGAGCCGGTTGCGCGCCGACGCACTAACCACCGGGCTCACCAGCGCCGGCTCATCGGCCGCTCGATCTGACATCAGTCGCGCTAGTTCGGCACCTTCAATGACAATGCGGCCCGAGTCGTCGGTCGCGGTGACTAGCCGCCCAGAGTCCGCCCATCGGCGCACCGTGTCGTCGCTGACCTGCAACAGCGCAGCTGCCTCGGCGATCCGGAACTGAGTCATGTCGGGATCTTATCCGCATTTACGGTTGTCTGCAATCTTAAGTTCCGTAGATACGCCTATATATAGGGCCCTTAGACTCACCTGCGGATCAGCAGTCACGACCCCGGCCGCACGTCTAAATCCTGCCCATCAGCCACGCCGTCAAGGGGTACCAATCGCACGTCACGGCCAGCCAAATAGGCCCGTGCCCCCTGATCACCAACCGCCGACGCCTGCACGCCAGCCCAGTGGTGACGCCCGATCACCACCGGATTAGCCCGCTTACCCTCGAACTGGGCGGCGACGAGGGATTCCACATTGGCACCGTCGATCAGCAGCGAGATCGCCTCACCCGTCATCCCCGGTAGATCGACCAGGGTAACGAGTACTGAATCGACATCGGTCCTATCAACTAAAGCCGCGAGCCCTGCCCGCAATGACGAGCCCATTCCGGTAGCCCAGTCGTCATTGATCACGATCTGGGCATCAGGAACCTCGCCCACCCAGGCTCCGAGGACGACGAGAACCGGATCGCAGCCACCCTCGCGCGCGATCCGAACGGCTCGATCAACTAGGCGTTCGCCTTCGAACACGTACGGGGCCTTCGGGCCGCCGAAGCGAGAGCCCTCCCCCGCAGCGAGAACAAGCGCGGCAATCACAGTGGCTAAGAATTCATTATGTGAAGGATCGGCCGCGACTTATCTCGGCGCACCGGCATGGATCGGGCCGTCGGACTTCGTCAACGCCTTGCCACTACCACCCCAGCGGGCTTGGACGATTTCAGCGGCAATCGAGATTGCTGTCTCTTCGGGAGTACGGGCGCCGAGATCCAGACCAATCGGTGAGTGGATGCGGCTAATTTCCTCGTCAGTGAGCCCGGCTTCCTTAAGTCGAATGACTCGGTCTTCGTGCGTGCGACGTGAGCCCATCGCGCCGATGTACGCAGCCTTCGTCGAGACCGCTGACTTCAATGCAGGTACGTCGAACTTCGGATCATGCGTCAAAACACAGATAACCGTGCGCGCATCGATCGACTGCGAATCCAGCCAGCGATGCGGCCAGTCAACGACAACCTCGTCGGCATCAGGC